>PAWM01000014.1 GCA_002714185.1 Flavobacteriales bacterium
TGGGCGATACTGGATTCGAACCAGTGACCCCCTGCTTGTAAGGCAGGTGCTCTGAACCAACTGAGCTAATCGCCCTAATAAAGAATGCAAATATATAAATCTATTCAAATATTATCCAAATATTTTAATATATCTGACACAATAAATGTACTTCCAGTAATAATGATTAAATCATGATTAGTACATTTTTTAGATATAAATTCATATGCATTATACGAATAATCAAATATTTTATAAGATAAATTATGATTAATAAAAATATATTCAATTTTACTTGGATTAATAATTCTCTTATTTAAACTTCCACATATATAATAATTATATTCCTTGGGAAGTAAAGCAATAATACTTTCATAATCCTTATCTGAAGAAAATCCTAAAACTAAATGTTTCGTCTTATTTTCTGTTTTTATTTGATTTAATAAAGATTTAATTGCAGAAACATTGTGAGCAATATCACATACTACTGTTGGGTTTTTTGAAATAATTTGCCACCTACCTAATAAACCTGTATTATCAATAACTTTACTTAATCCACTAATTATATTCTGATTAGATATTGCACATCCAAAATCATTTAAAATATCTATAGCTGTCACTGCAGTATTAATATTATTTAATTGATAGTCACCTTTTAACTGACAATCATACTGAAATTTTTTTGAATAAAATATAGGGGAATTTAATTCATGAGCTTTTTTTAAAATAATATCTAAACACTTATTTTTTTCACCGACTAAAACAGGTATATTTTTTTTTATGATACCTGCCTTTTCTGCTGTAATCAAATCTAAAGAATCACCTAATAAATGCGTGTGATCGATTGAAACGTTGGTAATTATAGATAATTTAGGTGTAATAACATTTGTCGCATCTAAACGACCACCTAGTCCAACCTCCACAACAGCAAAATCTACTTTTTTATAATAAAAATAACTAAATGCTAGTGCTACATTCATTTCAAAAAAAGACATTTTAGTATTTATGAATTCAACTTTATGTCTTTGAATAAAATCTACAATGAAATTTTGATCAATAACCTCACTATTAATCTTAATTCGTTCTCTAAAGTCTAAAATGTGAGGTGAAGTAAATAAACCAACTTTTAATCCAGCTTCTTGAAGAACCGAACTTAATATATGTGAAACAGAACCTTTTCCATTTGTACCTCCGACATGAATTGTTTTAAAATAATTATAATACTCATTATTGTTTTTAAAAAAATTTAAAACATTTGTTATATCTTTTTTATATGCAATTTTTCCGTCTGATTGATATGAGGGAAATTGATTATATAACCAATCAATTGTCTCTTGATAATTCATTAATATTTCTGAAAATTATAGGTTATATATCCTGCTTGTTTTTCTGGTGCATCTTCAAGAGGAGTCCAGGTTGTTTTTAAAGCAGCTTCTGTAGCTTCTTTTAATAAACAAGGAGCTGACTCAGTACTTCCTCTAATACCAGCATCTGCTTGTATAGTTATTCCTTGTCGATTTACGATTACACGAACAATTATTGTTCCAGTTTCGTCACAAGAATACTTTGGTTTAATTTTTCTTACAGGGTCTCTAAATTCAGATAGAGAATAACCATCCTGGCCATAATCAGCTTCAACCTGATCATTATTCAATGCATTACTTGGGTCACTAAGATCTGATTGCTTAACACTATCTTTTAAATGATTTTCATTAATCACTAATAAAGCATTCTTTAATTCAGAACTAATTTCTAAAGATGGTTCAGGAGCAATATTCTCAGCAAAAGTTATTGTATCTTCATTGTTATTCATATTAATAGTAGAACTCTCATCCACAACAACTTTTTCAGTAGAGGTTTCATTACTCATTTTTAATTCATTTAATTGTAATTCATTAATAGCTTCATTTTTATTATCAAATACATTTTCATTACTATAAGGAACAAATTCTATTTCCACACCTTGTGGAATTTCAACAGAGGTATAACCAATTGAGGAAAAAAAGGCAATAATCAATAAACCTATATGAAAAAATACAGTTCCAAAAAAACCAAACTTTTTACTCTTAGTTGTAAACATATTTAATTAATTTGTTTGTGTTGCTAGAACAATCTTATAATTATTTCTATATGCTAAATCTATTATTTCAACAGCATATTCTATTGGTATAGTTTTTGCCGCTCTTAAGACTATAGTTGGATTTTCAATAGCATTATATTGTTCTCGAATTTTAGATTCTAAAAATACTGGCTCCACAGCTTCATTATTAATAAAATATCTTAAGTCATTCGTAATTGAAATAGATAATGTTTGCTGTTTAAGTACATCAGCTGAACTAGTTGGAAGTTCTATTTTCAATGCATTTGTGGTAACTAATGTAGAAGTCAACATAAAAAAAATTAATAATAAAAACACTATGTCTGTCATCGATGACATATTAAAGTTGGGATTAATTTTATTTTGAGATATCAAGGACATTAGTTATTTTTTTTATCATATATCAAATCTAAAAACTCAATGGACATTGTCTCCATTTTATGAACTGCTTTTGTGATTTTAGATACTAAATAATTATAGCTTATATAGGCAATAATTCCTACAATTAGTCCTGCTACAGTAGTTGTCATAGCTGTATAAATACCTTTTGACAACATCTCGATATCAATCTGACCGCCAGCACTTGCCATCTCATAAAATGCTAATACCATTCCAATAACAGTTCCTAAAAACCCAATCATTGGAGCGACACCAGATATTGTTCCTAAAATAGCTAAATTATTTTCTAATTTTGACAATTCTAGTTTACCAACATTATTAATTGATGTTGATATATCCTCTAAAGATTTTTCAATCCTAATAATACCTTTTTCTAACATTCTTGCTATTGGAGTATCAGTGTTCTGACATAAATCTATTGCGGAAGAGTACTTTCCATCATGTAAAAAATCTTTAATAGAATGAAAAAAGTAATCATCCTCTTTAAGCGCTTTTTTTATAGAAACTAATCTTTCAATAAATAGATATACTGTAATTATAGATAAACAAAATAAAATCATTATTATAATTTGACCAGCTAAACCACCCTGCAGAAATAACTGAAAAACAGAAATGTCGCTAGCTTCAGTACTCACAATAGATTCCTGTGACAATAATAAACTGTCTGTTTGCAATAAAATTGAATTCAATAACATAATAACTTATTTAATTTATAATAATCCTAATAAAATATACGTTAATGCACCGTATATGTAACCTAATAAAGCTAAAAAAGATATTTTTTTAACATACCAGATAAAATCTATTTTTAAAATCCCCATCACTGCAACACCAGCTGCAGACCCAATTATTAACACACTACCACCAGTACCTGCACAATATGCTAAAAATTCCCAAAAAATTCCATCCTGGGCAAAAACTCCAAATTCGTCAATTGGATACATCCCCATAGCTCCTGCTACTAAAGGAACATTATCAACTATTGAAGATAGTAAACCAATAACAACATTAATAACGTAAATATTACCTATAGTATTGTTTAAATAATTAGCAACACTATTTAATATACCTGAAGATTGTAAACAAGAAACAGCTAATAAGATTCCTAAAAAAAAGAAAATTGTTGCTGTATCAATCTTACGTAAAACACCCACAACACTTAAAGATAATTTATTTTCTATTTTTTTATTTTTATGCAATAATTCTGTTGAAAGCCAAAGTATACCTAAACTTAATAACATACCCATATAAGGTGGTAAATGTGTGACAGTTTTAAATACTGGAACAAATAATAAACCTAATACACCTCCAAAAAAAACAAAGTTTCTTTCAAATGAATTAGTGAAATTTATTTTATGCTCATTAAGTTCATTTAATTTAGGTTTATTAATATTTCCTTTAATTTTGAAGGATAAATAAATTAAGGGAACAACCATACATACAATACTATGGATAAATATTGAAGTAATAATATTTAAAGCCGTGACCTGACCGCCAATCCAAAGCATAATGGTAGTTACATCTCCAATAGGAGACCAAGCACCACCTGCATTACATGCAAGTATTAACATACCGCCAAAAAACCAAATATCATTCTTGTCTTTAATTAGTTTTGGTAATAATGCAGCCATAACAATAGCTGTAGTTAAATTATCGAGTACAGCGGATAAGAAAAATCCTAAAAATGAAAGAATCCAAAGTAATTTTATTCTAGAATTAGTATTTATTTTATCTGTAATTATAGCAAAACCTTGATGTGCATCAACCAATTCTACAATAGTCATAGCACCTAATAAAAAAAATAATATTTCTGAAATATGAATTAAATGATGTTGAAGTTCCTTGTATACAAAAAGAGGGTCTCCTGCATAAAATAAAGCAAAAACACTCCAACATAAAATACCTGTAATTAATGCACTAGCTGCTTTGTCAATTTTAAAAGGATGCTCCAGTGCTATAAAAAAATAGCCAACAATAAATATAAAAATAATAGCCGATAACATTTATTTCTTTTTAAGGGTTAATTTTTTTAATGCAATTTCCAATGCATTTGACATAATTAAATTAGGATTAGAACTAGTATTAAAACATTCTACTAATGCATTCCGAATAATAATTGAACAATCATTAAAAATTGCATAATCATTTAAATCATCTCTTCTTTCTTCCATTAAATATGCAAACACTCTTGCCATACCACAATTGGATATAAAATCAGGGATAACACTTAATCTTTTATCAGCATATTCTGCAATAGGGCCATAAAATATTTCTTGGTCAGCAAATGGAACATTTGCTCCGGATGCGATTAAAGTTAAACCAGATTGAATTAACCTTTCAATATGTTCTAAATTAATTAATCTCGAAGCTGCACATGGAATAAAAACATCTGCAGAAATATCCCAAATAATATTATTGATTTCTTCATAAGAAAGGAGATTAGGTGATGTTAATTCATTGCTTTTTTTATTTAAAAAAAGTTTTTTTATATCATTAAACGAGAATCCTTTTTCATTAATTAAACCACCATTTTTATCAATAATTCCAACAATGATAAATCCTGCTTGTGCAAGATAATATGCTGCTGATGCACCGACATTCCCCCAGCCTTGAACTATAACTTTTTTCGATTCTATTTCCTTTCCCCATATATCAAAATAATGCTTTACAGATTCCGATACACCGAATCCTGTAATCATATCAGCAACTAAAATATCTTTATTTGGATCTGGTGAATAATTAAGATCTAATATTTTTTTCTTAACACCATATCTTAATTGTCCTATTCTATTAATTTTTTCTGGAGATGATGGATGATAATGCCCTGAAAAAATACCTTCTTGAGGGTGCCAAACACCACAATCTTCTGTAATGGGTATTACTTCATGTACCTCATCAATATTTAAATCTCCGCCTGTACCATAGTAATGTTTTAAAAGTGGTGAAACAGCTTTATACCAACGTTTTAATACACCATGTTTTCGAGGATCACTTGGGTCAAAATTGATACCTGATTTAGCTCCACCGATTGGTGGTCCGCAAACTGTGAATTTAATCTCCATCGTTTTAGCAAGTGACAAAACTTCATATTTTGATAAACCATTTCTCATTCTAGTGCCCCCACCGGCTGCTCCGCCTCTCAAAGAATTAATAACAACCCAACCTGTTGCATTTGTTTCTGAATCATTCCATTCAAATACAATTTCTGGTTGTTTATTTTCATATTGGTTTAAAAGATTTTTCATTTCAATTAAATATAATACGTAAAATTAATAAGTAACATGTATAAAAATAATAAGCTAATAAAATACTTTTCAACATTATACTAAATAAACATCTCCTGAAGAATGATCTTTGTGTGCACCTGTAACAGAAGCTATACAATTATTTTCATTTAACATTCTTAACACACCTAAAAAACCAAATACTATTGCCTCTTTATAATTAACTATATCAACATCAGGAATAATTAAATTAGTTGAGGTCAAAGCATCTAATCTTTTAATCAAATACTTGTTAAATGCACCACCACCACTTAATAATGAATTAGAAATATCCATTTTTAAAAAATTAAGAGAAATTTGAAATGCAATATGTTCCACAAATGTTGACAACAAATCGCGAGTATCAATTTTATATAAATCAATAAGTGAAATAAAATACTGTTCTACCAATTCCTTACCAATCGATTTTGGAATATCCAATTTATAATAATCTATATTATTCAATATATTGAATAAATCATTATCTATTTTTCCATTTGATGCAATTTCACCAAATTCATCGTAATCTTTATTTAGTTTATTTGACAAATAATTTAAAACCATATTACAAGGGCATATATCATAACCGTACAATTTATTATCAACTTCAAATGATATATTTGCAATCCCTCCTAAATTTAAACAGGATGAATATTCACTAAATAATAAATTATCACCTATTGGAACTAAAGGAGCACCTTGACCACCATAATCAATATCCTGTTGTCTGAAATTTGACACTACAGGGATATTTAATTTTTTAGCAATCACACGACCGTTACCAATTTGCTTAGTATATCCATTTACTGGGTCATGAAAAATGGTATGACCATGTGACGAAATCAAATCAACATTAAGCTTGTATTTTTTTATAAATAAATCAATATAAGATGCAATAGTACAACCAAAATCTATATCTATTTTAGAAAGTTTATATTCACCAGTAAAAGCTCGTAATAAATCTGATTTAATTTGCTTTGTGTAGGCAAAAGTTTCAGATGCTACTAAGTTGAATTTCCACTTTTTTTTATGAACACAGTATTGTGCACAGGTAATGTCAATTCCGTCCATTGAAGTTCCTGACATCACACCAATCACCAAAGATTTATCATTAATAATATTATGCATATTATTAAAATAGAAAAAAAGCATTAATTTTGATTCAATTATTACAATAATATGAACTTCGAATTATCAAATGAGCACAAATTAATAAGAGACTCTGCTAAAGATTTTGCACAACATGAACTATTACCAGGTGTAATAGAAAGAGATGAAAAGCAAGAATTTCCACATGATCAAATAAAAAAAATGGCATCAATGGGCTTCCTAGGAATGATGGTTAATCCAAAATATGGCGGAGGTGGGATGGATACGATATCCTATGTGTTAGCTATGGAAGAGATATCAAAAATTGATGCATCATGCTCTGTTATTATGTCAGTAAACAATTCACTAGTATGCTGGGGAATAGAAAAATTTGGCAATGAAGAACAAAAAGAAAAATATCTTCCCATGCTGGCAAAAGGTGATGTGTTAGGTGCATTCTGCTTATCAGAACCTGAAGCAGGATCTGATGCTACATCTCAAAGAACTACTGCTATTGATAAAGGTGATTATTATCTGCTAAATGGAACAAAAAATTGGATTACTAATGGAAATAGTGCATCAATATATCTAGTTATTGCTCAAACTGAAGTAGAAAAAGGTCATAAGGGTATTAATGCATTTATTGTAGAAAAAAACTTTGAAGGAGTTGTTGTTGGAAAGAAAGAAAATAAATTAGGAATTAGAGCATCTGATACAACATCAATTATGTTTTCTGATGTGAAAGTTCCTAAAATTAATCGAATTGGTGATAATGGTTTTGGATTTAAATTTGCTATGAAAACTTTGGAGGGAGGAAGAATTGGAATTGCATCACAAGCTCTTGGAATCGCATCAGGTGCATATGAATTAAGCCTAAGGTATTCACAAGAAAGAAAAGCCTTTGGAAAAGAGATTTATAAACATCAAGCAATTGCTTTTAAACTAGCAGATATGGCAACAGAAATTGATTGTGGTCGCCTGCTTTGTCTAAAAGCAGCATGGCAAAAAGATAATAATATAAATTATGCTGAAACTAGTTCGATGGCCAAGCTATACTGTGCAGAAAAAGCAATGAGAATCACAACTGAAGCAGTTCAAATCCACGGAGGATACGGTTTTGTTAAAGAATATCATGTTGAAAGACTAATGAGATATGCTAAAATTACTCAAATTTATGAAGGAACATCTGAGATACAAAAAATTGTCATTTCAAGATCTATTTTAAAATAACTTTTTTATCAACAGTTCCATCATTATAAAGCTCTATAAAAACTACACTTTCCTTATTTATTTCTCTACCTAACATATCAAAAATCTTATATGTAGATTTTTTTCCTGTATTATCATCTAAATTAATAGTGTTATTTATAGTCACATTGACTGATGAATATCCACTTTCACATGTACGATCATAAGTAATTGACCAGTCATAAAAGTAATAATAATAATCAGGCGATGAACCGTTATCACCACCACCTTGAGTATAGTAACCTTCAGTTATTTCTAAAATATTATTAATAGTAAACGGGAAATTAGGTAAACCCCCAGTTGTTCTTTTTAAAAGAGGATTATTATCTCCGAAATTATCATTGTTAAAATCTGTATTTGTTGTTAATAAATACTGCATACCTGGAGAAATACTCCAATTCAAACTAATAATATATCCCTCATCATCTGTCTCAGGTATATCAACTAACATATCATATATAAGGGCACCATTATTGTTTCTTAATTCTATTATTCTCTCACCAGAGTAGTCAGTATATACTTTGACGGTATTTAGTGTGAAATTTGAGTAACAATCAAATAATAAACCACCATTATACACACTTCCGCTATAATCTGCATTTTGACCTTGACCTTCATGTTCAGGTTCTCCAGTATTGAGTGTAGTGGATTCAACAATTTCTTCATTATAAACCATAAAAGATGTATTTTCATACAACGGATTTGTTATATATGTACTAGAACCTACACTTAGAATATTATAATCAGCATCAAAAAATGTAATAATATTACCTTCACAATTTAATATTGCACTTTGACCGTAATCAATAGAAATATTATTTTCACATTCAGGAAGAGTAATATCAAAAGCATCACAAAAATACTCACATGTTCCATCATCTTGATTTGCACTTGGATTAAAATTTTCTGCTGCTGGATCTGTACAGCCAATAAATAAACAAGATCCATCATTAATTTCTGCAGTTTCATCATAATTTGATGCATTTGGATTTGTACAACCAAATCCTTCATAAGCACCATAAGGTGTATGTAAAATAAATAAACCTTCTTGTTGATCAGTTGCTAATACTAAACCAGAAGGTAAATAAGGATATGCACCCCAACAGCCATCAAAGCTACCACCAGTCATGGGAGAGGTATCATAATATGCAACCTCAATCATATTAAATGGATCGCTAGCATCAATTATTGTTACTCCAGAAGTATAATACGATGTAACTAAATAATCTCCAAACACATGTGTGTTATGAGGAATTACATTCTCTTGATTACCATCAGCACCATCACCTGTCCATTCTTGGATTAAATCAATCTCTTGAATATCATAAATATCTGACACATCATATGCACCTACATAACATCCTGCTGTTTCATCTGTGGTAAATAAGTAATTATTATCATCCGAAATCCATGCATTGTGAGTAAAATTACAGGAAGTTGGATAAGACGACATAATTTGAGGATTAGATTTGTCCGTAACATCAATAACTGAAAAAACACCAGCATAAATAGCAGAACCCCACAAAGTATCACCTCTTACCATTCCATCATGTAAATAGTAATCATCAAAGATTCCGGCTAATGATGGAAACATAGGATTATCTGTTAAATCCAATATAACAGCACCGCCATTTCCTGTATCAGCTCCAAAAATATATGCATATCCATTTTCATCAATGTAAATATTGTGTGAAGTAGTGAAAAATTCCTGAGTATAGTTATAAGTTTGTCCTGTTTGATCACTTAAGTCTACAATTAATAAGCCATCACTTGCCTCAGTTGTAACATATGCATATTTACCCCATGTTTTCACATCTCTCCAAACAGAATTGCTACCCTGAATAAAAAAAATCTCTGTGGGATTAGAGGGATTTGTAACATCTACAACAGAAAAACCATCAGTTAATCCAACTAATGCATATTCATTACCTCCATCTGCGTAACCCCAAATGTCATTTGTACCCTGTGGATAAGATAAATTACCAACTAAATCCATATTTAAGCTCTCTTGAGAAAATAAACTAGAATATAAAATTATACATATATAAGTGAGTACTTTTTTCATATGACTGAATATTAAATTAATATTAGCAAAAATACAAATTAGAATACACATTCTAATTAATTAGCTGCTCTTAATTACGACCGTAATTGATTTTTTTATAATTTATTTTAATTTCTTTAAATCCTTCAGAAAATTTATCTACTATAGTAGCTTTAATTGAATTTCTTTCACAATTTAGATCTCTAACTCTTAAAGCTAAGCGACCAATTTCTTCCAATGGTAATTTTGTTCCCTTTCTAATATCAGACTCTGTATCCCAAATTTTAGAATTAATTTCATACATAAGTGAAATATATTTATCTAAATTAGATGAATATAAATCTATTTCATTTTTATATGCTAATAATTCTATATTAACATCTTCTTCAGTTCGTTCAGATTTTAATTTCGTAATAGTATATCTATCTATTATCTCTGATATTGGCATTTTCATAATCAAATATACTTTTATTTTCCTATTGTATGGAATGCATTAATACCACACTCTAAATACTCCACATAATTATTTGCATTACGAGCATAACTATAACCTACAGGATTCGCTAAAAGCTGCTCATCAGGGGTCATTAAAACATGTAATGGTTGTGTATTATTAGCAAATGTAAGACTCTGTAAAGTACTCCATTTATCTCCAATTCTTTTAATTTTCTTTTTCTTTACTTTTCCATCTCTGGTAATAATATCAATCACTTCTTTTTCATCTTCAGCTAGATCTGTTTTTTCATCGACATATAAAGAAATTACAACATAGTCATTATTTAGTAATGTTTTAACCCTTTTTTCTACCCAAACATCATCCTCAATTTTACGGCAATTTACACAAGCCCAACCTGTAAAATCAATCATAATAGGCTTATTCACTTGCTGAGCATAAAGTAATCCCTCTTCATAATCGTGAAAAATATTTTGAATCTGATGCTCATAATTTATATAAGAGTAGTATTTAGGCGGCGGAAACCCACTTAATAATTTATGGCTCCACCAATCTTTTCCAATAACACCTGGAAATAAATAAATAACAAAAGCAACCACAGCAGCTCCAAATGAAATACTTGTGAAACTTATTTTTTTTGTTTGGCTATCATGTGGAAACTTAATCAATCCAAACATATATAAAGCAAGTGCAAGAAAAGTAAGAACCCATAAAGCAAAGAAAACCTCTCGTCTTATTACTCCCCATTGTTCAACTAAGTCTGCATTTGATAGAAATTTAATTGCTAATGCAATTTCTATAAAACCTAATATTACCTTAACAGTATTTAGCCATCCGCCAGATTTAGGTAAAGATTTTAACCATGTTGGAAAAGCGGCGAATAAAGCAAATGGTAAACCAAGTGCTAAACCAAAGCCGGCCATTGCTAAGCTTAATTTAACTGCCACAAGTGCAGTACTAAAGCCAAAAATATTAATTAAATCAGCAGTTGCTGATGATAATGTGCCCGCTAATAACGACCCTAAAATTGGTCCAGTACAGGAAAAAGACACAATAGCTAGAGTTAATGCCATAAAAAATATTCCAAGCACACCACCTATATTACTTCCCGAACCTGCTGAATTGCTCCAACTACTTGGAAGTGTTATTTCAAAATAACCAAAAAATGAAATTGCAAAAACAATAAATATCAAAAAAAAGCCAATATTTAACCATGGATTTGTTGATATTTGATTGAACACTTCAGGGTTAATATTAGGCATTAAATGAAAAGGCAAACTCAATAAAGTATATGTTAAAAAGATAAACAAACCATAAATAGCTGCATTATAAATTGCTTTTCTTTTATCTTCAGACCCCTTTGTGAAAAAACTTACTGTTAAAGGAATCATCGGAAAAACACATGGTGTCAATAAAGCAATAAATCCTCCAATAATTCCTAAAAAAAATATTCCCCAAAGGGATTTTTCTGATTTTTTTTGACCACAATCTCCTATAGGATTATTTAAATCAATACTTGAAATAATGTATTTATTACTATCAGATTTAAATGTTAATAAAGAGGAGGAGTTATCTTTTAACGAATTTTCAGTTTTTTTTTTAACCTCAAATATCATATCTACATAATCGGGAGGTAAGCACATAGTAGCATTACAAACCATAAATTCTAATTCTCCCCTAATAACAGAAGTTGTATCGTTTAAAATTTTTATTTTTTGCTTAAAAATCGCTTTATCTTGGAAAGACGATAAGTCCATTTGAAATACAGGATCATATTTAGTCTTACTATTAGATTCCTCAACACCATCAATCAATTCATATTCTTCAGTCTCAACAAAATAAAAACTTGTTGGAACTGGACCATCTGGATTAACATATTGAGAATACACATTCCACCCTTCTTCAATTTCTGCCTCTATAATGAGATTAAAAGATTGATTAGAAATATGTTCAACTGAAAATGACCAGTCAACTGGATCTTCAATTTGAGAAAATGTATTTAATGCAATAACAGATAATAGTAAAAAAAAATATTTTTTCATTGGAAATATATTTAAAAATGTACAATATATACTTTTTTAGAATTTTCTACAAGCTTAAATCTATCATCAATTCTTTCACCAATTATACACACAATTTCATTATTAGAAATTAATAATCTTGTTTTCTTTTTTTGTATTAAAGAAAACTTATTATCTATAAAGTAATCACTCAACTTTTTAAACCCTTTCATACCTAAAGGAATAAATTTATCTCCTTTTTTCCAAGACCTAATTAATAAAGGAAACTCTAATTTATCGAAATCAATATACATTTTGTTGATATTATTTTTATGATAATCACAATCTATATAAGGAATAACACTAAAAGAAATATTAAAAGGAGATTTAATATTCGTAATATCTTTATAAATTACTACATTATCATTGTGTATATGTTTAGATATAATTAGTTCATGTCTATCCTTCACCATATAATAATCTGAATTAATAAATTCTTTTCCAGAACTAGATTTTAGGGATGTAAACACAGATTCAACATCTAAAAAATTAAAGTCTGAAATTATTTCATATAATAACTGTTTAGGGGTTGATTCTTGTAATAAAGAATCTATATTAACTCTATATTCTTTATTTTTAAAAACTATTAACTTTTCTTTTTTTTCTCTTATAACTTCATCATAAATAACTTCAACATCTCTGACTCTTAATATTGTTTTATTTATGGAATTAATAATATCTGGATTAATTTCTTGCATTATCGGGATCAGTCGATTTCTGATTTTACTCCTAACATATTTATCATCTTTATTACTAACATCATCTCTATAATCGATGTTGTTTTTTTTTGCATAATCAATTATTTCATTTTTAATAAAATTTAATAATGGCCTTATAATTTTATCATCTAATTGATTAATTCCATGTAAACCTGAAAGACCTGTTCCTCTAATTAAATTAATTAACAGTGTCTCTACAGAATCATTCTTATGATGTGCTATTGCAATGAATCTAAATTCATATTTATTAGACAAAGATTCAAACCATTTATATCTTAATTCTCTTGCTGCCATTTGAATAGAAATTTTATTCACCTCAGAGTATTCTACTGTATTAAATTCTTTTATGAATAATTTAACACCATGTGATTGACTGATTTTTTTTACTAATTTCTGATCTAAAATTGAATCCTCTCTTCTTAAAGAAAAATTACAATGTGCAATTGCAAAATTATAGCCATTAGTTTTTAATAAATTTAATAATACCATACTATCAATGCCTCCACTAACTGCTAAGAGTATACGAGATTTTTTTGAAACCTTTAATTGCCTAAGTTGCTTTATAAAAAAATCATTCATTTACCTAAGACTTTAAAAATAGATTTTGCTTTCAATAAACACTCTTCGTATTCCATCTCTGGAATAGAATCAATAGTTATCGCACCACCAACAATAAAAGAAAGATAGTTGCTTTTTTGATTGTATAAAATTGAACGAATAACAACATTAAAATCAAAATCCTTTTTAGGGGAAATATAACCAATTGCTCCTGAATAAATACCTCTAAGTGTATTTTCATATTGCTCAATTAATTCCATTGCTTTAATTTTAGGTGCACCTGTCATTGAACCCATAGGAAATGTTGCTCTTAGAATATCTGCAATACTTGTATCTAAACTAACTTCACAGCAAATAGTTGATATTAAATGGTGTAAATCTTTGTATGTATATATAGAAGCTAACTCATCTACTTTAACTGTGTTTTTGGCAGCAATTTTTGATAAATCATTTCTTACTAAATCAACAATCATTACATTTTCTGAAAAATCCTTAGAACTATTTATTAATTTTTTTTTCTGTGCATTATCAGCAATTTCATTATCTAATTTTTTTATTGTACCCTTAATGGGTTGAGATATTATTTTATTTCCTGTTTTTGACAAATATCTTTCAGGGCTAGCACAAAGACAAAAATGATTATTAAGTCTATAAAAGCAGGAAAATGGTGCTTTTGACAACTTATTTAATTTAGAAAATAATGAAAAACTATCTAGGTTAACATTTTCCGCATAAAACTCTTGACAATAATTCATCTCATAAATATCACCTAATTGTAAATGCTTTTTAATTGCACACACATTTTTAATATATTCTTTTTTACTAATTCGTGATTTAATTTCTATTGAATCACTAAGATTATTTATAATATCTATTTGACATATTTTATTAAATAAATAATCAATTTCCGACTCTAAATATGTTTCATTATAAATTATAGTAACAAGCTGTTTTTTGATTTTAATAATAATCTCGGCATTAAAAAAATGCATTTTAGGAAAAAATTGATTATCCATATTATCAGAGGACAGATTCTCAATGTCATTCTTTAAATCATATCCTAAGTAACCAAAAATCCAATCCGAAGATTTAGCTGTGAAACTAGCTAAAGATTTAAATGGATGCAAAGAATAATCTAATTCATGCTTTGATTTAAATGCCGCTAAAAAATCAAAGGGGTCCTGATCAAAAGAATTATTGTCAAAAACACAAAAGATATCAAAAATCCTCAAATACTCAATGATTTGATTTTTAAATTGATTTACATCAATAATACTATATGTTCTTTGTTTTTTAACCAGAATGAATAACGATATTGATTTTAAAATTATATATGTAATGCTCTATTTTCAGTAGCTGCCAATGCTGCTTCCTTCATAACTTCACTAAATGTTGGATGAGCATGAGTAATTCTAGCAATATCTTCTGCCGATGCTTTGTATTCCATCGCAACAACAGCTTCGGAAATTAAATCTGCACATCTAGGACCAATCATATGAACTCCTAATATTTCATCATTAACTGAATCTGCAATTATTTTAATAAAACCATCTGTATCCATAGATATTTTAGCCCTACCATTTGCCTTAAATGGAAAAATACCTATTTTAATGCTTTTTCCTAACTTTTTTAACTCGTCTTCAGTAGAACCCACCGATGCTACTTCAGGCCAAGTGTATACAACACCTGGAATCAAATGGTGATTAATAATTGGTTTTTGACCGGCAATAACTTCAGCAACAAACACACCTTCCTCTTCGGCTTTATGTGCTAACATTGGCCCATTAATAACATCTCCTATTGCATAAATGTTAGAATGTATTGTTTGTAATTTACTATTTACATTAATTTTCCCTGAGTCACTAGTTGAAATCTCTACTGCCTTTAAATTAAGACCATCAGTATAAGCTTTTCTACCAATAGCTATCATGCAATAATCTCCGTTTAAAATTAATTTTTTATTAGATGAAGACAAAGCTATTAACTCGACATTTTTTCCAATATTTGTTACTGCTTTTACCTTATGAGATAAATAAAATTTAAAACCCAAATCCCTAATAAGTACTTTTTTTAATTCTGTTCCTAAACTATTATCCATGCCTGAGAGAATTCTAGAAGAATTATCAACCACTGATACTTCAGAGCCCATTCGAGCATATACTGACCCTAGTTCTAATCCAATAACACCAGCACCAACAATAATCATTTTTTTTGGAATCTCTTTTAAGGACAGAGCTTCAGTAGAAGAAAATATCCTTTTTTTATCTAAATTAAAGAATGGTAATGAAAATGGCTTAGATCCTGTTGCAAGGATAATATATTTACTTTTTAGTTTTTGTTCATTTTTATCATTTTTAACTAAAACTGTATTTTTATCTACAAATGAACCTACACCTTCAAAAACCTTAATTTTATTTTTTTTCATTAAAAAATCTAACCCCATATGCATTTCTGATACAATTTTAGATTTACGTTTCATAGTTTGATGAATATCAATTGTAATTTTATCAGAATTAATTCCATGATCTTTAAACTCGTGATTAGATTTAAAAAAATGCTCTGAAGACTCTAGTAAAGCTTTAGATGGAATGCAACCTACATTCAAACATGTGCCACCAAGTTTTGGATATTTTTCAATTATAGCAGTGTTCATACCTAACTGTGCACATCGTATTGCTGCAACATAACCACCTGGTCCAGATCCAATAACAATTACATCAAATGAATTCATATATATAAATTTTATTATACAAAAATAATAGTTCTATAATTTATTTGTTTAAAAATGATCTTTTATTCTCCACAAAAGAGAATAATAAAATAACAATTGCTAAAAAAGCAGATATTCTCCCTAGAAAATCTCCATGCTGTACATAAAAAGTTTTTTTATTATATAGTGGAATACATTGTTTGAGAGTTGATTTTTTATCCCAATCAACACTTAACTCTATCTCACCTAATTGATTAATAATAGAAGAAACACCTGTGTTTGCAGAACGAGCTACATACCTTCTCGTTTCAATTGCTCTTAAGGTAGCATACATATTATGCTGTTGGAACCCACTAGTTTTTTTCCACCAACCATCATTTGTAATAATAAAAATAACTTGAGCTCCTTTGCTAATAAATTTCCGCACATAATCACCATATATTGATTCATAACAAATAATTGGTGCACTAAGATAATTTTTTGACGATGAAAACAAAGACACTGTATCTTGTTTTGTGAAATTACCAACAGAAGTAGAATTACCTATTTTTAGAACTTTATCTTTTATGAAGGGATACAAAATATTTTGAAACGGCATCTGCTCTGCACCTGGAACTAATTTAGATTTAAAATAGTAATTAAGATTTAAATTGTTTAAATGAACAGCTGCATTATGTACTTGATAAAATTGATTTTTATGACTTGAAAAAGATTTTGCTGTAGCAGATTTAGGAGATAATTTAAGAATCATAGATCCTACAACTAAATTTAAATTCGGATATTGTCTTATTAATTGATTAAAAAATTTCACATCAATATTTTGCTCCATTTTATGATGCCATATTGGTGAACTTAAAAAAGTTTCAGGCAATATTATATAATCCAGTGTACTATCAATTTCCGATGATATAAAATTTAACATTGAAATAGTTTGATCCTGCTGAGAGATGGAAAACTTTTCCTTATAAGGATCAATATTTGGCTGTACTACTAAAACATTTACACTCTCTTCAGCTTCTATTAACTTATTTGCTTCATACATGTAAAGAGAAAAACACATAGGTGTGAAAATGCTTATAATAATGATAGAGAGATAGATATTTCTAAAATAAGAATTGTATATATTTCTATATAATTGAAAAAATAAAAGATTAATAATAAAAACCCACAGAGTCCCACCTAGCACTCCAGTTATAGAATACCATTGAATCCAGAGGGTGTGACCTGCAAACACATTACCTAAAGTTAACCAGGGCCAACTTAGATCCCAATTTAAATGTAAATACTCAAAAGCAATCCATAAAATAGGCAGCAACCATAAAGGGTTGTGTAATTTTAGTGCATTTTTAATCTTATTATAAAGAAAAAATACAAAAGTCATAAAAAAAGAATTACATAAAATTGCGAAAACTGCCCCAGCAAAATGAGCATGCCTAACCCATGAAGTTGTACATAAATTGAATAAAAAAAATGCTAAATAAATATAGATATAATAATTTCTTAAATTCAATTTATGATCTTGCTCACTTGATGCAATTATAAAAAGTGGTACTAGTGATATAAATATTAGGAAAATAAAACTTGTGTTAGGTGGCCAACTCAAAAAAAGTATTAAACCTGACAGAATTGATAAAATTATTTTTTTTAACATAGCAATAAATATAAAATAATTCTATCTTATCTGAAAAAATGAAAAAATATATACCACACATCATAACTTTAACAAGTTTGTGCTTAGGCATAATTTCGATTATTGAAAGTTGTAACTTAAATTTTAATACTTCCTCTTATTTAATATTTATATGCTTGTTTTTAGATGCTGTTGACGGAAGTATTGCAAGATACTTAAATACTAATTCTGAATTTGGTAAACAATTAGATAGTATTAGTGATATGATAGCATTTGGTTTAGCACCTGGAATACTAATATATAATTTTATGGATTTTAAATTTGAAAATTCCACAATAGCTTTCACTGCATTTATTATTCCAATATGTTCTTCATTAAGATTGGCTAAATATAATATTACAAATCACAACAAGTCTTTTAAGGGTGTAACAACCCCCGTAAATGCTATTTTTTTTAGCTCACTACCTTTAATAAATAGTTATACACTGAATGAAACGATATACAATGTATTCATTAATCAATTTAATATAACTTTGTTTATAATTATTATGTCTTTGTTATTAATTAGCTCAATAACAACATTTAGCATAAGAATTGATGAAATCAGACAGGATAAAAGAAAATTATTTTTTATTTTTATTTCACTATCTATATTATTCTTTTTTGAATTTACTGGATTACCAATTATAGTCTTTATTTATATTCTTTTAAGTATACTTAAAATAGTGAAATAATAATTTTAATTTAAACATATGAAATTTTCTGCCAAAATAAATATTATGCCTCAAGATGCATTACTAGACCCTCAAGGAAAAACAGTTGAAAATAACACATCAAAACTTGATATAAACAATATTACTAATATTAGAATAGGAAAGCACATTACATTTTGTGTTGAAAGTAATAATAAGGAAGATGCTATTAAAACAATTGAAAATATTTGTGAAAAACTACTGGTAAATCAAATTACTGAGAAGTATAATTACGAATTATCTAAAGAAGATTAAAACTTAAAGTTATCTCCTAAATATAATTTTCTTACTTCACTGTCATTAATTAATTCAGATGTTTTTCCATATTTTAAAACACTACCATCATAAAGTAAATATGACCTATCTGTTATAGACAATGTTTCCCTAACATTATGATCTGTGATTAAAACTCCGATATTTCTGCTTTTCAATTTTTTAACCATACTTTGAATATCCTGAATTGCAATAGGATCAACTCCTGCAAAAGGTTCGTCTAATAGAATGAAACTTGGTTTCATGGAAATTGATCTAGCTATTTCCACACGTCTTCTTTCACCCCCTGATAATAAATCAGCTCTAGTTTTTCTAATTTTCAATAAGCCAAAATCCTCCAATATATTTTCTAGTTCCTCACATCTCTTTATATTATCTACATATAAAGTTTCAAGTACAGTTAAAATATTATCTTCAACTGACATTTTTGTAAACACTGAAGGTTGTTGTGGCAAATAGCCCACCCCCTTTCTGGCTCTTATATACATAGGGTCTGATGAAATATCCATCTTATCTATTAAAACACTTCCTTCAAAGGATCTAATTAACCCAACTAACATATAGAAAGTGGTAGTTTTTCCAGCCCCATTTGGACCTAATAACCCAACAATTTCACCTCTTTTCAAATGAATAGACACATCGTTCACAACATACCTATCTCCATATTTCTTTTTTAAATTATTAGCTGTAAGAATCATGTTTTAGAGGATGTTAAAGTAGCAACTAAAATTGAAAATTCGTATAACAAAAATATTGGTAATCCTATCAAAATTTGGCTAAATATATCAGGTGGTGTTAATATCGATGCAATTATTAATATAATAACGAATGAATGTCGTCTATATTGCCTCAATTGTTTAGAGTTTATAAAATTAAATCTTGTTAAAAAATAAACACATAACGGTAGCTGAAATAATAATCCTGTTGTTAAAATGATAGTTGTAATAGTTTTAATAAATGAAATAAAATGAATATTATTTTCAATCACATCACTAATCATATATGAACTTAAAAAATTAATTGAAAAAGGAATAATTACATAATAACCAAATACAATACCAAACACAAATAGAACAAATGAAAAGATGAAAAAAATAATTGATATTTTTTTTTCGTTCTTATACATAGCAGGAGAAATAAACGACCATAATTCGTATAATAAGTATGGAAAAGCGATAATTATTCCGCCAACAAAAGAAACTAAAAGATGCATAGTAAATTGACCTGCCATTTCAACATTCATTAAAATAAAAGGCATGTCTTTTATACACAATTTTTCCGATAAATTACATAAAAAAATATATGTAGGGAAATCATTGTTTTTACATGCAAAAACAATGTTGTCAAAAATAAATGATTTATTTAAAAATGCTATTAATGCACCTACACAAATAGCACACAAAGATCTAGTAAAGTGCCATCTTAATTCCTCTAAATGAGTTAGAAATGGTTGTTTATCATTAACTTCTTCCATAGAATTAAAAAATATTATGTTTTACGATATCATGTAAATGAATAATTCCACAATACTCATCTTCTGAAAAAACTAATAATTGAGTAATACTATATTTCTTCATAATACTAAATGCTTTATAAGCTAATTCATTTTTATTAATTGTTTTTGGATTAAGTGTCATTAAATCAGATGCAAGTACATTTGAAATATCTTGTCTAGTTTCTAGCATTCTTCTAAGATCACCGTCAGTAATAATACCAATAATTTTTTTATCAAGAGATACTGCAGTAGCACCTTGCCTATTTGATGAAATTGCAATAATTACTTTCTCTAAAGTATCCGTTGCTAATACTAAAGGCTGAGTATGAAAATCACATAAATCATTAACAGATAGATTCAACTTCTTACCCAATGACCCACCAGGATGAACTTTCGCAAAATCTTCCTCGGTAAAATTATTTAGTTGCAATAAACTAACTGCTATTGCATCACCCATAACTAATTGAGCCGTAGTACTAGTAGTTGGTGCTAAATTATTTGGACAAGCTTCTTTAATAATAGAGACATCTAGTATAAAATCTGAATTTATTGCTAAATAAGACTCTTTATTTCCAGTCATTGCAATTATTTTAACATTCATTTTTTTTATTAACGGTAATAATTTTATTAACTCTTCCGTGTTACCACTTTTGGAAATAAATAATACAATATCATTATTATTAATATTACCCATATCACCATGTAAAGCATCACTTGCGTGTATAAATGATGCAAGAGTCCCTGTTGAATTTAAAGTAGCTACAATTTTTCTGCCAATTATACCGCTTTTACCTAATCCAATAACAATAAGTCGACCTGAATTGTTTGAAATTAACTCAACAATTATTTGAAAATCTTCGTTAATTCTATCAATTAAAGTGTTTAAAGATGCTAACTGCTCTTTAATTAATTTTTTTGCTGTTTTGATAATATCAATGTGCTTTTTCATATTTAAATTCTAAAAAAAGAATTAACTTAATATAGGCAAACTTAATTGTATTTTTATTAAAAATCTCATTTACAAATGGAAAACATCAATAAACAAATTAATAATTGTTTAAACACATTTTTTGGATTTAAAAAATTTAAAGGCAAGCAAGAGCATGCAATTAAATCTATAATAAATGGAAATAACACATTTGTAATTATGCCAACTGGCGGAGGAAAATCATTGTGCTACCAATTACCTGCTATTTTACTTGAGGGGACTGCAATAATTATATCTCCTTTAATTGCATTAATGAAAAATCAAGTTGACTCAATTAGAAGTTATGCTAATAATAATAATATTGCACATTTTTTCAACTCAAGCTTATCAAACAGCGAAAGAGAGATTGTGAAAAAGAATGTTATAAATGGAAATACAAAATTATTATTTGTTGCACCAGAAACAATTAACAAGAAACAAAATTTAGATTTTTTAAAAAAATGTGAAATTTCTTTTTTTGCTATTGATGAAGCTCACTGTATTTCTGAATGGGGCCATGATTTTCGCCCTGAATATAGGAGATTAAAAAAGACCATTAATGAAATTACTAATAAGCCTATTATTGCTTTAACAGCAACAGCAACAAAAAAAGTAAAAAATGATATCATTAAAAATTTAGGCATTGAAAACAGTAAAGTATTTACTTCGTCATTTAACAGACCTAATCTATACTATGAAATTCGTGAAGAAAAAAATGTAGAAAAAAATATCATTAAATTTATAAAACAAAACCCAAATAAATCAGGTATTATATATTGCTTGTCTAGAAAAAAAGCGGAGGAAATTTCTGAACTCTTAAATTTAAATAATTTAAATAGCTTACCGTATCATGCAGGATTAGAACAAAAGATTCGTATGCAAACTCAGGATGCATTTTTAATGGAAAAAATTAATATTGTAGTTGCTACTATTGCTTTTGGTATGGGAATTGACAAACCCGATGTTAGATATGTAATCCACTATAACTTACCTAAAAGTTTAGAAAATTATTATCAAGAAACTGGAAGATGTGGTCGAGATGGCGGAGAAGGACAATGCATTTTATATTATAAAAAAGAAGATGTAGAAAAATTTCAAAACTTTAACTCTAAAAAAAATGGGAATGAAAAAGAAATTAGCATTCGACTATTAGAAGAAATGGTGACATATATTGAAAATTCAAACTGTCGAAGAAAGAAAATATTACATTATTTCGGTGAAGAATATGACACCTCAAATTGTGAAAAAAAATGTGATAATTGCAAATATCCAACCCAAGAAAAAGATTTTCAAATTCATTTAATGAATATAATAACCACACTGCTTAAACAAAATAATTTAATTGACACAAATCAATTAATAACAAGAATTCTAACAGAAAAGAAAGATGATGCAAATCAACTTTTGGAGTTAAACCAGCAAATTCTTAAACAAATAATTGAAAAAGCAATTACAGATAATCTAATAATAAAAGATGTCAATTCTAATAGTAAATTAAAAATTACGAAAAAGGGAGAATTATATTTAAACCAACCTTCGCCTTTTATGATTTATCAAAAAGTTAAAAAAATAATTAAAAAAGAAAAGTTAACATTTGATTATAAACTAGTATCAATTTTAAAAGAAATTAGAAAAAAAATATCCATTGAAAAAAACGTGCCTCCATTTATTATATTTCAAGACCCTTCTATTCATGATATGGCAATGCAATTTCCAACAAATAATGAAGAATTCAAAAATATTGTAGGAGTCGGGGAAGGTAAAATAAAAAAATATGGAGAACCGTTCATTCTTGCAATTCAAGAATATGTGAAATTAAATAATATTAATAGAAGTGAAGATTATGTCATTAAATCTAAACCTAAAAAGAATGATCTTAAAATATTTATTATTCAAAGTGCTGATAGAAAATTAGCATTTGATGATATTATAGAACAAAAAAATATCTCAATGGACATTTTGATAGATGAAATAGAGAGTATTGTTAATTCTGGTACAAAAATTAATATTGATTACCATCTTGATTATCTTTTAGAGGATTCTCAACAAGATGAAATCTATGACTACTTTATTAACGAAGCAGATAATGACTCTATAGTAGATGCTATAGAATATTTTGAAAATGAATACGAAGAGGAAGAAATGAGATTAATGAAAATTAAATTATTCTCAGATTTAGCAAATTAGAGATAACTATATAACTCATTAACCCTACTCCTAACTCCAAACTTTTTTCGTCAATATTAAAATTAGGAGTATGAACTAAATGAGTAATTCCCTTTTTTTTATTTGCAACACCTAATCTAAAAAAACAAGAGGGGCATTCTTGTGAAAAATACGAAAAATCTTCTGACGCCATTCTAATATCTAAATCTCTCACAGAATCAGTATCTAAAAAATATCTACTAATTATTTTACATTTTTCTGTTAATGTTGGATCATTATATAAAGTCGGGTAACCTTTTTTAATTTCAAGATTACAAGAAATAGAATATTTATTTTCTATCTGTTTTGTTTGTTCAATTAATAATTTATGGACTTCGTTTCTAAAATGCTCATCAAGTGTTCTGAGTGTTCCCTGTAGAAAAGCTTTTTCAGGAATTACATTTGATGCACCATATGCATGAAAATCACCAAATTCGAGTACATATTTATTTGAATTTAACTTTTTTGCAAAATCTAATATATTTTTTTTTATTAAAAGAATAGTTTCTGCAGCAGCTGTAATAGGGTTGTTTACCTTTTCAGGAAGAGCTGCATGGCCACCCTTACCTTTAATGGTTATATATAACTCATCACATGCTGCCATATACTGCCCTGAGCGAAAACCAACATAACCAACTTCAAACTCAGGATACACATGTAATGCGAACATTTTATCAATTTTTGGATTCATTAAAACACCATCTTTAATCATAATAGATGCACCTCCAGGTAACTTTTCTTCCGCAGGCTGAAAAATTAATTTAATAGTTCCAAATAATTTACCTTTTAATGAATTCAACACAATTGCAACACCAAGGGCAATAGCAGTATGCACATCATGACCACAAGCATGCATAACTCCTTTATTTATTGATTTATAAGAAATTTCATTTTTCTCTTGAATTGGTAAAGCATCCATATCAGCTCTGATTCCAATAACCTGTGATTGAGGATTTCTACATTGAATTAAAGCAACTACACCATCCCCGCCAATATTATTTTCAAAAGGAATATTATACTTTTTTAGTACCGAGCATACATATGATGATGTGTTTTTTTCATTAAATGACAGCTCAGGATGTTGATGAATCCATCGCCTAATTTCAATAACCTCTTTCAAAATTGATTGAGTATTTTTTTTTACTACATTTTTAATATATTCGTGATTCAAGAATTTTTTTTTATAATAATTATAAATGTAAATAAAGCTATGAAAATTAAAAAATTTACTTTCAATTCATTTTTAGAAAACACATATATAATTAGTTCTGGAAAAAAATGTATGATTATAGACCCAGGATGCTCAAATAAAACTGAACAACACCAGATGGATGATTACATTAAATTAAACCAACTTGAGCCAATTGAATTAATTAATACTCATTGTCACTTAGACCATATTTTTGGTAATAAATTCATTGCTGAAACATATTCACTAATTCCAAAGATGCACATCAAAGACAAACCACTTCTAGAACGATCTATGGATATTGCAAATATGTATAATGTCAAATTAGATCCTCCACCGCAAGATGTTAAATTTATAAATGAAAATGACATTATTGAAATAGGAAAAACAAAATGGAAAATAATATTTACACCTGGACATTCGCCCGGCCATATATGTTTATTTAATGAACAGCAAAAGACTATAATAGCAGGTGATGTGTTATTTCATCTAAGTATTGGAAGAACTGACTTACCATTATCAAATCACAAAGATTTAATTGATAGCATCAACAATAAACTTTTTAGGCTAAGTGACAACACTGAAGTTTTTTGTGGCCATGGTCAAAACACAAATATAGGATTTGAAAAAATAAATAATCCTTATTTATAATTAAATAAGTTTGAGGATTTGAGACTCTATATTTTTTGAGATAAGCTCTTCTTTAGAAAATGGTGGAGTTAGTTTGTTTTTTTTCATTACTTTTTCCATAATATCATCCTGAATTAAACCTTTTTTAAGTGCACTACTATAAGGTATATGACTAAATGTAACCATTGAATATAAAGGGATCCATTTATTTAAATGTTTTTCTGAAAACCATTTTTCAATTTTCTTTTTTAATAGAAAATGAGGTGATGCGGTCTTGTCTCTCATCTCAATATAGTTGTTCATAGACAAATCTTGCATAGCCCTAGTATCAATAATTCGCTCACTTAAAAATTTATAAATATTATGATTTATCCCCTGGTTTTTATCAATAAACTCATTAAATAAAAAACAATCTTCAAAGCCTGAATTCATACCTTGTCCATAAAATGGGACAGTAGCATGGCAAGAATCACCTAATAAAATAATATTTTTCTTTTTCCATGTACTACATCTCACAAAACCCAAAACACCAAGAGGATTATTAATATACTGCTCTGCTAAATTAGGTATAAGAGTAGTTAAATTATTAAAGTGTTTATTAAAAAATAAATTAATATCTAATTTATTTTTTAATGACGAAAATGAGTTTTCATCTTTTAAAGGAGCAAAAAGAGTACATGTAAATGTCCCGTCTAAATTTGGAAGTGCAATAACCATAAATGATTTTCTAGGCCAAATATGTAAAGCATCACTTGCTAATTTATGTGTACCATCAGTATTTGCAGGAATAGTTAATTCTTTATAACCATGATTTATAAAATCTTCCTGCATATCAATTTCAGGATAAGATTTTGCAATATTTTTTCTTATTACAGACCCAGCACCATCAGCACCAAATATAAAATCAGAGTCTATGGATTTATGCTGATCAAATTGTAGTTTTGTTTCATCAATATTTACACCAACACAACTATTTTCAAATAATATATTAACTCCCTCATTTTCAGCTAATTCTATTAATTTAATATTAAGGTCTTTTCTAGATACAGAATATATGGCTTGATCTTTTTTTCCATATTCTTGTTCTGATAAATCACCATTTTCAGCATGCATAACTCGCCTATACATTGGCATTGCAATTTTCATTATTTGACTAGCTATACCAAGATGATTTAATGCTCGAATCCCTCTATTTGATAATGCTAAATTTATTGATCGACCAGCTCCATTATTATCAAATCTTATATCATCTCTTTTATCAAAAATTGATACTTTAGCTCCTTGTCTTCTTAAATATATTGACAACAAACTTCCGACCAAACCGGCACCAACAATACTAATTTTTTTATTTATTAAATGCATGTAAAATGTGATAAAATTTTGCGACATCTTCAAAAGAGTTATATAACGGTACAGGTGATATTCTCATCACATTTGGATCCCTCCAGTCTACATAAACCCCTGATTTTTTGAGACTATTATATATTTCTTTTCCCGAATCACTAATATGTACAGATAATTGTGCCCCTCTTTTATCGGCAGTACCAGGAGTAATAATATTTAATTTTATATGATTAGATTCCGAGTTAAATAAATGTATAGCACTTTCTAAATATCTACTTAATTGAATTCTTTTCACAATTAATTTTTCAAATCCAATTTGTGTAAAGAATTGCAAGGAGACACGATATATAGACATTCCAAATATAGGAGCATTGGACAATTGCCATCCTTCAGCTGTATGTATTGGTTTATGTTCTTTCTGAAGTGCAAACCTATTATCTGATTGATGACCCCACCAACCTGACAAACGAAATGGTTTTTTCTTAATTTGATTTTCATGAATAAAAATTGATGACACATTTCCAGGACCAGAATTTAAATACTTATAAGAGCACCAGGCTGCAAAATCTACACCCCAATCATGTAATTTTAAATTAATATTTCCAACAGCATGAGCTAAATCAAATCCAACAATTATATTATATAAATGTCCCATTTTAGTTATTTTCTCCATATCGAAAACTTGACCAGTATAATAATTAACTCCACCAATAAATATCATAGCAAGCTCCTCTTGGTTAGCCTTTATTGTGTCTAAAAGAGCTTCTTCGTTCACAATACCATTGGAATCGATAGGTGCAAAAACAATTGAATCCTTAATATCAAACCCACGTAATTCGATTTGACTATGAAGAATGTATAAATCTGATGGAAAAAGATTGGGTTCACATAAAATTTTATATTTTTTATGAGTTGGCTGATAAAAAGATGTTAACAATAAATGTAAATTTACTGATAATGCATTCATAGTCACGACTTCTTTTTCTTTTGCTCCAACTATATATGCAACATCTTTAGTTAGTGTCTTATGGTAATCAAACCATGGGGTTTTGGCATGAAAATGGCCTTCTACCGCCATGGATTTCCAATCTAATAGTTCTTGTTCTAAATATTGATTATAATTTTTTGGTTGCAATCCCAAAGAATTACCAGTGAAATAGACTGCCTCTTGGTCTTTAAATCGCGGAATATTAAACTCATTTCTAAATTTAGAAATAGGATCATTTAAATCTTTTTCTCTTGCAAAATTAATATCAAACTCTTTATTCATTTTTAAAAAATTAAATCATTGAAATAATGACTATGAAAATATACAAGATTATTGGAAGACTATCTACCAAAATACCATAAAAATTAAAAGATCTATTTGCAGTAGAAAAATATATTATTAAAGCTGATAGTTCAACAGTTAATAATACAGCAAGAAAATAATCAAGAGTAATACTATTAGTAATAAAATCTATAACTACTAAAACATCTAATAAAAACAAACAAGAAAAAGCAAAAATTTTAGATGCTTTCACTCCAAATGTATTTGGGAAAGTTTGAATTTTATCTATTTGTGTATCCCTAATATCAAATGGAATAGAAATAGCTATTATAAATAATAATCTTTGTATAAAAGAACTAATTAAAAAATAATCTATTGTTATATCAAAATAAAATATAGGAACCAATAACGTGACATAGGACCATGTGAAAGAAATTAAAAAAATTTTAAAAAAAGGAATATTTCTTAAACTAATTTTTTTTTTATTTATGGTAATACTCAGAGGATACAAAACACTAACAACAATTGCAGGCACAAGTAATTGAAAAAAAAAAATTCCGAAAAAAAAGCATAAAAATAAAATAGAAAAACCTGAAAATAATAAAATACAATAAATGAGTGATTTATTAGTGTGTAACCAAATAGATTTATTATCATTTTGAAATAAAAAAGGTAATCTCATATAATTATAGGCGAAAATAGTTGAGAAAAAAACAAAATATCCTAAATATGGACTATGAAATCCAAATATTAATTCTGAAACTTTGTATAAACAAAAAGATGCTAATGCAACAAGAAAATTAGTGTTTATAATTAACAAATAAATACTACTCATAATAATTAAATACTAATTAATAAATAATAAGTCTAAATTACATAAAATGATTGCTTTTTTTAATTGAAAAATTATGATAAAGTATTAATTTTAACATATGTTACCTGAAACTGATTTTATTAATAGACATATAGGCCCAAGAAAAGCTGACACTAAATCGATGTTGCAAAAAATTGGTCTCAATAATATTGAAGAACTAATTGAAAAAACCATTCCAAAAAATATTCGGATTAACAATGAACTGAAACTTAATGAACCAATGAGTGAAGCTCGATATATAGAGCATATTCAAGCACTAGGTAGAAAAAATAAAACTTACAGAAGTTATATTGGATTAGGTTACTATAATAACATTCTTCCAGGTGTTATTCAACGAAACATACTTGAAAATCCAGGCTGGTATACAGCTTACACACCTTATCAAGCAGAAATTTCACAAGGTAGACTAGAAGCTCTTTTTAATTTTCAGACTGTTATTACAGATCTAACAGCAATGGAAATTTCAAATGCATCATTATTAGATGAAGCAACAGCTGCAGCTGAAGCTATGGCTATGAGCTATCATTGTCGAAATACAGAAAAAAGGAAATTAGATGCAAATATTTTTTTAGTATCTAAAGATTGTTTTCCTCAAACAATTGATGTTATTAAAACTAGAGCTAACTCCGCCGGTATAGAAATTAAAATCATTGACCATAATGAATTTGATTTTGACAAAAAAGTTTTTGGAGCAATTATTCAATATCCTCAAAAACATGGCCTTATTGAAGAATACACCCAACTCATTGAAAAGGCACATAAAAATAATTGTTTAGTCACTGTAGCGGCTGACTTATTAAGCCTTACAATATTGAAACCACCTGGTGAATTTGGTGCGGATATTGTAGTAGGTTCTTCGCAAAGATTTGGTATACCACTAGGCTACGGTGGACCACATGCTGCTTACTTCGCCACAAAATCAGAATTTAAAAGATTTATCCCTGGGAGAATTATTGGAGTATCATATGATATTGATGGAAATAAAGCATATAGAATGGCTTTACAAACACGTGAACAACATATAAGAAGAGAAAAAGCAACCTCCAATATATGTACTTCACAAGTTCTTCTTGCTGTAATGGCAGGTATGTACGCAGTTTACCATGGTCCTGAAAAATTAAAGAAAATTGCAAAAACAATCCACTATTACACACAAATTTTATCTAAAGGATTGGAAGATTTAGGATATGAATCTGTTAATAAATCTTATTTTGATACACTACTAATAAACACAAAAGAAGTTTCAATAGAAAATATTAAAGTTTATGCGGAAGACTCCAAGATGAACTTTAACTATATTGATGACCACACAGTATCAATCAGTGTTGATGAAAAAGATGATTTAGAAAATATAAAGGATATTCTTAAAATATTTATCAAAGCAAAAAATTATTCAAATGAAACAGAGAAACTTAATCAAATAATTTCGTTAAACATTGAGGATAATAAATTCCATATTCCAGCTGAATTATGCAGAAAATCTAACTTTCTTGAATATAGTGTATTTAAAGAATATCATTCTGAAACTGAATTAATGAGATATATTAAATCGCTTGAAAATAAAGATTTATCATTAACACATTCTATGATTCCGTTAGGATCATGCACTATGAAATTAAATGCCGCTGTTGAATTATTTTCATTAAGCTCCACTGATTTTTCAAATATTCATCCATTTGCTCCTTTAAATCAAGCTAGAGGATATCATATTATTTTTCATGAATTAGAAGAAGCATTATGTGAAATTACAGGTATGGATAGTGTTTCATTACAACCAAATTCTGGTGCACAAGGTGAATATGCAGGATTAATGGTGATCAAAAAATACCATGAACATAACGGTGAAAATAACCGAAATATTTGCCTTATTCCTTCCTCAGCTCATGGAACAAATCCTGCAAGTGCAATTATGGCAGGTATGAAAGTAATTATTATAAAATGTGATCAAGATGGTAATATTGATATATCTGATTTAAAAGATAAAATAAAAATACATTCTAATTATATTGCTGCACTAATGATTACATACCCTTCTACACATGGGGTTTTTGAAGAAAAAATTATTGAAATCAATCAACTTATTCATAAAGTAGGAGGACAGGTTTATATGGATGGGGCTAATATGAATGCTCAAGTTGGCTTAACTAATCCAAAAAAAATTGGTTGTGATGTGTGTCACTTAAATTTACATAAAACATTTGCAATTCCTCATGGTGGAGGTGGCCCCGGTATGGGTCCAATTGCTGTGGCAGAACATCTAAAAGATTTTACCCCTAAAAGTGCCGTAATGAATTATGGTGGAAAACACGGCATATCGTCTATATCTGCTAGTCCCTGGGGCAGTGGTTTAATTCTTACAATTTCATATGCTTACATTAAGTTATTAGGATCAAAAGGTCTTAAGAAATGTACAGAAATTGCTATTCTTAATGCTAACTATTTAAAATGTCTTCTAGAAAAAGATTTTGATATTTTATATCAAGGTAAAAACAACACAGTAGCTCATGAAATGATAATTGATTGTAGAAATTTCAAATTGAAAGGAATTAATGTTGCTGATATCGCTAAAAGATTAATGGACTATGGTTTTCATGCTCCAACAGTCTCGTTTCCTGTTCCAGGAACGATGATGATTGAACCAACTGAAAGCGAAAGTAAACAAGCATTAGATAAATTCTACGAGGCTATGCATTCAATAAGAAATGAGATTGATAAAATAGATGACAAAAACAATAATATTTTAAAAAATTCACCTCACACTCAGCACATAGCGACCATGGATAACTGGCCATACTTATATTCAAGACAACAGGCTGTATTTCCAACTGACTGGACAAAAGATAATAAATACTGGCCTACTGTAAGAAGAATCAATGAAGTACAGGGTGATAGAAATTTAATGTGCTCTTGTGCATCAATAGAATCTTATGAGGAAAAAATGGATTAATTTCTCCTTTAATTTAGAAAAAAATACTATCTTTGACTCCCTTTTTCCTTATTGTGAATAAGGAATTCATAATTAATAACTTAAAAAAAAAAATATGAAAAGAATTATTACTTTATTTTTTGCTCTTGCTACATTATCATTATCATTTGCTCAAACAAATGCTAATATAAAAGTTAAAAGAAGTGCAAAAGAAGCCCCTATTAAATTAGGACAAACTGATGTTGATATTCAACCTCGTGCTGTAGAATGTATTTGGGAAAGTGATTTTACAAATGCATCTGACTGGGTACTTGACCATGATGCAAATGATTGCTCTCTTGACTGGGAAATTGGACAAAACCTTGAATGTACAGGGTTTTACCCAATCAACCCTATAGAATCTTCAGATGGATACTATGCTATGGTAGATTCAGATGCTTATGGTGGAGAAGAAGGCGGAACTGAAACAGAAGACTCATGGATGACTATGGCCAATGCTGTTGATTGCTCAGAGTACGAAAATGTTATTGTTGAATTTGACACATGGTACAGAAGTTGGACTTATGAAAAATGCTGGTTAGTAGTTAGTACAGATGGTACGTTCCCAACTGACTTAACACCTGATTCTGAAGCAGATCCAGCAAATGGTATCTATGAAATATTTCCAGGAATCTCAGGCGACGGTGGTGCAGAACTTGGAAGTAATCCAACAACTCAAAGAATTAATATAACTGAAGCAGCAGGTGGACAATCTCAAGTTTGGATAAGATTTAACTGGACTGGAACATGGGGATATGCTTGGTTTATTGACCGAGTATGTGTAGCTGAACAACCAGCTGATGATATTACACTTTCTTATGGTGTAGTATCACATAATGGTACAGGAGAAGAATATGGTAGAGTTCCAACATCTCAAATAGAAAATGGAGTAACATGCGGAGCGGGAGTCTACAATTTTGGTGTTAATGAACAAACAAATGTAAATGTAACTATGGATGTTGTCAACTCAATGGACTATCCAATTATCACAGAAACATTTGGAGAAAATGACATGTATGGATATGATGCTGATGGATTTCTTACTGAACAAACAATCACAGGCCCAGTAGCAAGTGATCAAAATGTTTATTTTGAAAAAATGGTAGAAATGAGTACTACTGTACCCGCAGATATATATACAGCGACTTTTACAGCATCATCTGATGGTGACAGTGATACCGGAGAAAATTTTGGTGATAACTCAACTGTTCGTGAATTTTCAATTACTGAAGACATCTACTCAACAGATGGTATTGATGTATACAGCAACCCATCTATAACTAGAATGGGTACTGGTTCATTTACTGATGCAACTGACGGATTTATGATGATGTCATATTATGATGTATCTTCAGAAATGAGTTTAGGAGGTGTTAGAATTTATCTTGATTCATATGCATTTTCATCACCTTTAACTGTAGCTGGTGGTGAAATGGTAGTGGCTATCAGAGATACTGCCGCTGTAAATGCAGAAACTTTTGATCCAGGTAATACAATTGCATCTAGTGACTTCTATTTAGTAACTGCTCAAGATGTAGATGTCAATGGTTTTATTACAATTCCTTTTGACCCAGTTGTTACCTTAAGTCCAGATGCATACTATATTTCTGTGGAAATGTACAGTAATGGTAATTCAACTGATATATATATATTAGATGATGAAACTGTACCTCAGCCTGCTTATTTAAGTAGGATTTATATTCCTGGAGACCAAGTTTATACAAATGGTACTGCTGCTGCAATCAGAATGCTTGCTAGTGACTCACCTGTATATTCAATCGCAGAGGAATCGATAGAATTCAATATTTACCCAAATCCTTCAAACGGCATGATTAATGTAGACTTAAAGGAATCTGGCGAATTTCTTATAGAAGTTTGTGATATGCTTGGGAAAGTGGTTTATCAAGAAAACACTCAATCAAGTACAATCATAAATCTTGAAGACTTAGATAAAGGTGTTTATTTTGTAAGTGTATCAAATAACAATACAACCACTAACACAAAATTAATAATTGAGTAGCTATTAACTACACTATTATTATAATTAAAAAAAGCCTGACTTTTTAGTCAGGCTTTTTTATACTTAAAAATTTATTTAACAGACTTTAACTTCCTAAACAATTTAGATGAAAATATAAATCTATTTAAAATCTTATTATTAGAGTTAAGAAAGTTTTTTCTAGTTCCCGACCACTCCTTTACACCTTTTTCTATAAACACAATATTATCCCCTATTTCCATAACAGAGTTCATATCATGTGTATTAATAACCGTTGTTATATTATACTCGTAGGTAATCTCTTTTAATAAATTATCAATTACATTAGCGGTGTTTGGATCTAAACCAGAGTTTGGCTCATCACAGAATAAATATTTCGGCTTTAAAGCTATAGCTCTAGCAATAGCTACTCTTTTCTGCATACCACCACTTAATTCAGAGGGGTACAAATTATTTACACCTTGAAGGTTCACTCTATTTAAGCAGAAATTGACTCGCTTAACCATATCTAATTGATTTATTCTAGAAGACATTTTTAAAGGAAACATTATATTCTCCTCAACAGTCATAGAATCAAACAATGCTCCACCTTGAAAGACCATTCCAATTTCCTTTCGAATTTCCTTTCTATCTGATTCTTTAATATTTATAAAATCTCTATCATCAAAAAAAATACCACCTGAATCAATATTAAATAGACCTAACATACATTTTATTGCTACTGTTTTACCAGAGCCACTTTTACCAATAATTAAATTCACCTTACCTTTTTCAAAGGTAGATGTAACGTTGTTTAAAACAACTTTTTGACCAAAAGATTTAGATATGTTTTTAATACTAATCATAATTAACTAAGTAATAAACTGGTAATAAAATAATTGAAAATTATAATTAAAATACTTGTATAAACTACACCCTTAGTGCTTGCTTGACCAACTTCAAGTGCACCACCTTTGGTAGTATATCCAAAAAATGAACATACCGTAGTTATAATAAATGCAAAAATTACTGTTTTAATCAAAGCGTATGTAACATTAAAGGGTATAAATTGATACTGAACACCCATCAAAAATTCCTCAGTTGGACAAATACCAGTTAAATTACCAGCTAACCAGCCACCAACCAGACCTAATGCAATACTTATAATAATTAAAAATGGATTAATAAAAATTATTGCAAATATTTTAGGCAAAACTAAATATGAAGCCGAATTTATCCCCATCACTTCTAAGGCATCAATTTGCTCTGTAACTCTCATTGTTCCTAAAGAAGAGGCAATATTTGAACCAATTTTTCCTGCTAAAACTAAGCTAATTAAAGTAGGTGAAAACTCTAAAATTAGTGTATCTCTACTACTTAAACCAATTAAATATGTAGGTAAGAGTGGATTTTCTAGGTTATATGCTACCTGTAATGTAACTACAGCTCCGACGAATACTGAAATAAATGACACAAAGCCTATAGAAGAAATTCCTAAATCAAATATTTCATGTATAATTTTAGGAAAATAAACTGCTCTTTTTTCAAATCTAGAAAAAATAGCTTTTAAAAATAAAATATATCTACCTGCTGTAATTAAAATATCCATAGATGGAATAAAAATAGTTATATTTATCCACAGAATGAAAAAATATATTTTTACATTTTTAATTTTATGCATTATATCATCTTGTTCTACTTATAGAAAAGGTGGATGTGACTGCCCTGGTATGACAAATTTCTATATAGAAGACATTGATTTAAAAAGCTAAAAATGAAAAAAACAGCAATTATTGTATCAGGATATTTTAATCCGGTTCACAAAGGCCATCTAGAATATTTTGAAAAAGCAAAAGTATGTGGAGACTTGCTATTTGTAATAATTAACTCTGATTTCCAACGGAAATTAAAGGGTTCAAAAGAGTTTCAAGACGAAAAAGAAAGATTATTAATTATTTCTAGCCTTCGAATTGTTGATAAAACTTTCTTATCAATTGACAAAGATAAAACAGTAATAGAAACAATTAGTAAAATTCACCACAGTGAAAATCAAAAATATCATTTATGTTTTGCAAATGGCGGTGATCAAAATAATAATAAAATTCCTGAAAAAAATATTTGCCAGAAATTAGGGATTAAACTACTTGATGGTTTAGGTGAAAAAATTCAATCTTCTAGTTGGTTATTAAAAAAAACCTAATTATTTAATTATCACCTTTTTATTGATAAATTGCTGTTTTGTAACTAAATTTATTTGATATACTCCACTTGCATAATCATTAATATCTAATTGTATACTATTGTTTTCATAACTATTATATTCATTAATAAACATCAATTTACCTATTGAGTTTATTACCTGAATCGTATATTGAGTTATTTTATTGAATGGATAAGTAATATTTAACAAATTCGTTGCTGGATTAGGATATACTTTAAAATCAAAAATTTCTAAAGATTCTAAGTTAATATCATCACCTCTACAACAAGAACCGTAGCCATCAGCAAAAGAAATATTATCATTATTATTATTTACATAACCATCAGGTTGATCACAAGATATAATTTCTCCGTCAGTAGAGTCCCCATTACCATCTCCATCTAAATCTAGATACCAAACAATTGGATAAACACAAGAACCATCATTCTCTGTAACATCTGGATTAAAATTACAAGCATCTGAATCATCACAACCATATACTTCATTATTATCACAAATACCATCCTCATCTACATCACCATCAATTACAGTACCTGAACCATCTAATTCACCGGAACAGTAATCACAACCGAAAGCATATAAACATGACTCATCTTCCTCCGTCGCATTTTCATTATAATTACATGCTAAACTATCTGTACAACCAAAAATTTCGTCATTATCACACACACCATCACCATCTGTATCATTATTCGGGTCATTTGGACAAATATCTGTATCACCACAAATACCATCACCATCTATATCGTTGTTTGGATCATTTGGACAAAGATCATAACCATCACAAATACCATCACCATCTGTATCAACTACACAAATACTACATGAACCATCTTCATCTGTAGCTAAAGGGTTATATTCCTGATATAAATCATCCGTACATCCTGCAATCTCTATCTCATCACATACTAAATCACCGTCCGTATCATTAATACAATCTCCATTACAATCTAAATATAACTCTGATGGATATATACATCCGTTATCATCAACATTTGCAAACTGATTATAATTACATGAAGTAATATCTGTACAACCATAAACTGCTAATGTTTCACACGAACCATCATCATAATCGGCAGTAGGATCAAACTCTAAATAACTTGAAAATGTACAACCAGGATTATAATAACATGAATCATCATCTGTGTTTGCAAAAGGATTATAATTAAATGCAGTAGAATCAATACAACCAAAAATTGGATCTATAATTGTAATACATGAACCATCATCCTCAGTTGCTAAAGAATTATACTCTTCATATGTGGGATTAGTACATCCGAAAATCTCTAACTCATCACATACTAAATCACCATCTGTATCATTAATACAATCTCCATTACAATCCAAATATGTCTCTGATGCATATGTACATGATCCATCGGAATCTGTTGCATTCTCATTGTAATTACATGCGGTTTCGTCTTCACATCCTGAAATTTCAAATTCATCACATACTCCATCACCATCTGAATCTGTTAAACAGTTACCATCACAATCATAACCTAAATCTGCAGCTGGTGTATCACAACCACAACCTAAATCATTATTATAACAAGAACCATCATCCTCAGTTGCATTCTCATTATAATTACATGCTGTAGAATCTGTACATCCCTCTAAAGAAAGTGTTTGACAAGAACCATCATCGTCTGTTGCAAGTGGATTATATTCCTCGTATAGAATATCTGTACAACCTGAAATCTCTAACTCATCACATACTAAATCACCGTCCGTATCATTAATACAATCTCCATTACAATCCAAATATGTCTCTGATGCATATGTACATGATCCATCGTCTGTATTGACTGAATCATCATAGTTACATGCTGTAGAATCTGTACAACCAGATACTATTAATTCACAACCTGAACCAAAATCAGCATAACCAGCTAAACAGTTACCATCACAATCAGCATTCGTAGATGCATATGTACATGATCCATCGTCTGTATTGACTGA
>PAWM01000015.1 GCA_002714185.1 Flavobacteriales bacterium
AATTTGATATAAAGCATTGATAAGTAATTTACCAATACCTTTTTTACGAAAATCTGGATGAACACTAATATCTTCTATATGTCCCATTTTTCCTCCACGAATATTTCTTTCAATAAATATGGAACCGTATCCAACTACATCTAATTTTTCATCAAGAGCCACTAACCCGAAATAATTTGTTTGAGATTGGAACTCATTCCATATTTTTTCATAATCTTTTTCATCAGGTCTATAATCAGAAATGGATTGAAGAATCTCAATGACTGCCGTCATATGCTTCTTTTTCACTTTCACCAAAGAAACATTCATTCAATCGAAGTGAGGACTTTTTACGATTTCTCTGAAGAGAAGCAGAAAAGTTGACTTGTGAAATTTGTGTGAAACTAATGCCCCCACAATCTTTGAAAGTAATTTGAGAATATTCTATTGGGAACTCATATGAAACTCAAGTATTCATATTACGACTGTGTTTTATGCTGCTAATTTATTCCTTATATCTTTCTTAAAGCATTCAAGTAGCCCATTATCTTTGCTAAAACCTTATGCCTACATTGTGCTCATACATTTTTTACCATCATTAATGCTCTCTGATGGTATTGGCTCATCCCTTTAGGCCTAGCGCGCTCTCATAATCCTTTATTTAATTCATAACTTCATGCAAGAATAAAATCAGACTTTGCATGGAAAAGCTTGAAATTAAAAATGGAAGTTAATTAAACACATCTTTATAATCACTATCCCTAAGTTAGGTGAAATACTTCTGCTCAAAAAAGATTCAGATATAATTCTCTACCCTATAGTATTTAAGCTTCTTATAATTAATTAAGTAGATAGACAATATAGTGAAATCAACTAATCCTAATTCTAATCATCTTCCTCTTGTGAAGGTTGCTATGCCTCCAAGAGAAAAGCTTTTACCGAATCTAGAGAAAGTTCTTTATAGCGGCATGATTGCAGAAGGTGAATACGTATATCAATTTGAATCTGAATTTGCAGATTCATTTAGCCTCCCTATTGCTATTGCCACTAGTAGTGGAAGTGCAGCACTACACATAGCTTTGATACTTTCGGAAATAGGTAATGGTGATGAGGTCATAACAACTTCTATGACTGCTGAACCTACCAATATGGTGATCTTGCAATCAGGAGCCATACCAGTCTTTGCTGATATTGATTGTCAAAGCGGCAATTTAGATCCCGACTCGGTTGAGTCTTTGATTAGTGAACGTACCAAGGCAATAGTTGTAGTTCACTATGCTGGATTCCCTGCAAATCTTAATTCGTTGCGATTTTTGGCAGATAAGTATGGAATTGTTTTAATAGAGGATTGTGCTCATGCGTTAGGGTCAACTTACAATGGAAAAAATATAGGAACTTTAGGAGATTACGCAATATTTTCTTTTCAGGCAATTAAGCATATGACAACTGTAGATGGAGGTGTATTGACTATGCGAGATACGACAAAAGCTAAAAAAGCCAGGCGAGTTCGTTGGTTTGGCTTGCCTAAAGGAGTTTCACGTACAAAATTAGATGTATCACACATTGGGTTTAAATATAATATGAATAATGTCTCTGCAGTAATAGGCCTCTCTCAGTTAGAGAATATACATCAACTTATAAAAAAACATATAGAAAATGGAATTTTTTTTGATAACGAAATAGCTAATATTTCAGGTTTTGAAATAACAAAAATAGACGTCTGCAGTAAACCATCATATTGGATATACACTTTATTGACTGATCAATCAGATTCTATAATTAAATGCTTAGGGGGAATAGGTGTTATGGCATCTAAATTGCATAGACCTAATCACCTTCATTCTTTATTTGCTCCTTTTAGACGTAACTTGCCAGGAGTAGATACTTACCATAAACGGTTAGTGCATATTCCCTGTGGTTGGTGGGTGTCGCAAGAAAAACGTGAGCTCATCGTTGAGACCTTAAAAAGTATTCAGTTGTGAAAAATTTAAATATTAATTTATTTGAACCTATTTGTTTACCTGAAATGGAGAGTGCAGCAGTTAATGTCCTAAGGACTGGAAATATAGCTAATGGAAAAAGTGTTAATGAGTTAGAGGAATCTTTTTCTAGATTAATAGGTCAAAAAAATTTTGTAGCTGTCAATGATTTAACAAGTTCACTCATAATTTCGTTACATCTTGCTGGAGTTAGGCCTGGTGATCAGGTTGCTATCTCGGCATTTAATTGTCTGCAAAGTACTAGTGCTATTGCCCGATTATCAGCAATCCCTATCTGGATAGATATTGAACCAACGTCGATGACTATGTGCATTGAAGATCTGAAATCTAAACTAAGTAAGGATATTAAAGCAGTTGTCCTTTATCACATAGCAGGTTATCCATCTGATTCAGAAGAAATTTATTCAATATGTCATTCATTTCAAATTCCTCTTATTGAAGACTGCAATAATTCACTTGGAGCAAAATTAAATGGCAAACCAGTTGGAGTTATTGGTGATTATTCAGTTTATTCTTTTTATCCTACTCGTCAAATTAATGGCATTGAGGGGGGTATTTTAAGTACTCCAAATCTTGAGAAAGCAAATTATGCTAAGCAACTCCGTCGTTTTGGTATTGACCCTCAATCATTCAGGGATAAACGAGGAGAAATTAATCCAAACTCAGACATTACTGAGATTGGATGGTCAGCAACACTTAATAATTTACATGCAGCCGTAGCTTGCTCGCAATTGTCTACACTTTCAAGACGTCAAGAACGTACAAGGGTTATAGCAAAGAGACTTGCTGATTCCCTCTCAATCTCAACCAAGTTGCATCCTGTCAAGCCAATTGACAATAGTATTCCTGCTTATTGGGGCTTTCTTATTTTGTCATCAAAACGTGATGACTTACTGTTACACTTGAAAAAACACGGAATAAACTCCTCTTGTCTTCATCATCGCAATGATCTATACAGTGGGTTTGGGAAAAGCTTGTCATACTTACCGGGAACAGAAATAGCCATATCTGAAATGTTGGCGCTACCGTGTGGATGGTGGATGACAGATATACAAATTGAAAAACTATTAATAATCATCGATGATTTTGATAAAATAAAACATTAATAGATACCATCAATAAATATTTTTTGATTAATTTTTGAAATAGAATAAATTTCCTTATTTTAAGATTAGGCGGAATAAAATTTTATGAGTATATTAAAAAGATGTTTATTCTTAAGAAAGTACTAAATTGTCTACCAAAAGATTGTAAAATTATTAATCTGAACTCTTCTCAAATTCGCAAAATTTAAAAATTAATTTGCCAGAACTATCTTTTAAAAAACAGTTTGGATAAGGATCTTCTCTACAACGGATTAAGTCGAAAATCTCTTTCAAACTTAATTTTTCGAACATAGCCATTGTTAATTCACTATCCTCTGGCTTTATTCGCTTAAAACATTTAGACGGTCTGTTTATATCTATGAAAATATTATTTGGATAACTAGTTATGAAATCTCTAAATAATATAGTACTTGTGTATTCCATCCTTTTAAATATATCTTTGATATGTCCCTCTAAGCTTAGGGGTAATTTGGAAATATAAGGTCCAGAATCTAATTCTTCAGATATTTTAAAAAGTGTCATTTTAGAGTTAGTAATCCCATTTATAATTTGGTTTTGTATGGGTGATCCCCCAGAATACTCAGGTAGATCTGATGGATGAACACCTAAGATAGTTTTTTCTCTAACTAAATTTGATGAAATAATAGAGCTCCAACCAATGCAAAATATTATTTTTGGTAATTTATTTTCTTTCTCAAGTGTGATGAATTCATCCTCAGATTTAATTAAAATAAAATTTATACTTGGGAATATTTCTTGTAAATTAATAGATGTCTTTATACCCCAGTCTCTGTAAGTACATATTGCTATTACTTTAATATTCATGATTCAAAAGGATGCTTTACGTGCCACCAATGTGGATGGAGAAGCATATAAATATTTTCATTCTGTTCGATTTTATCAAAGGGCTCATCACGTCTCCAAGTTAAATGAGGCTTAAAGCCTTCATTAATATAAACAAATTTCTCAAAGAAAACTGTCTCATAAGCGTGATATTTTAATGAATATTTTTCTTTAAATATGTCCCAATTTTCTTCAAGCCAAGGTAATGAATTGAAAGAGTAATCCATATCCCTATGAGGAGCAAAACCATCAACGTTAAATTTAGATCTTAGAATATCTAATTCCGAACTAAAAACTTCTTCAGAAGTCTTATTCCCAATAATTTTGGACCATTCAGTTGGATTTGAATGCAGACCTATTTCAGCTTTATTTTTGCTTGCAAACTCTATCGCTTCATAATTTGGATACCATAAAAAGTTATAAGGACCTGAAACTCTTATGAATATTGTTAATGGAAGTTCTAAATCCTTCATTAAATTAATTATTGGGATAAGTCTTTCTGGCTTAAGGTCTAAATCAAGCCTAAGCATGAAAAACTTATGATTTGACGTATTTTCAATTGATAAATACTCTGACATAGTTACGAATAAATAATTATTAGAAATAGCTTTTGTAAGTATTTTTCTTAAATACTGAATTGAAAATAAATTATTATTTGGCTCAAGCATAATCAGACCCCCCCCCAATATATTCCAATAATACATAGTTTAGGTATTCCATCATTAAAAGATACTGTAAATTTAATAATTTAATAGATTGCTCAACATTTAATTAAAGAAAATAAAGCAAACTAAATTAATTTGAGTTATTAAGAATTTTTCTTCATATTTTATCTTCAATTAACTAGATCCTTAGCAATGTCTAGAAGATTGGGAATTTTTGCATAGCTTTGATTTCGAAAGATTATTCTACTCTTATTTTCATGAGAGAGAGCAGAGATCAAATGATAGGATTTATAATCACACTTGTATAGGCTCATAAGGGACTTATTATCCAATTTAATATGTATTGCTAAACTAATATCATCTTAGACAATAAAGTAATTATCATCATTTGATATAAGCCTAAATCATTAGAACGTGCACAGAAATTTTATAAAAATTAAATATAATATTATTATAATTTTAGAAGATAGACTTTATTCCTTATTTGGTTTGTTTTGGTGGTGAAGTGCAATGGGTGAATGCTTTGGTTTGGTCGAAATCACTTTCATGTAAAAGATTTGGTGCGATAACTTAGCTGTTTGACCACCTGCTCTAAATGCATGCGTCCAGCTTTTCGAGTTAGTAGCTTGGATTCATTAAGATCATTTAGTAATAGAAGACGATTTCAGTAGTTTAATGTGGGCTGATAGGTCGATTGATATAAGGTTTTATTGTATGAATCTGAAGACTAGAGATGATACTTTACCTATGGCTCAATTTGATTGGATTAGAATTTAGTCTGATTTTGAGGTAGGCCAAGGATAAGGATAGACTATTTATTATTTGACTAATTGCAAGATTCATGAAAAAAGTATCAGTTTAGATAATCTAAAAGTTAAACTTCACATGTTTTTCTTCTGCAATGGTCGGCAAGAAATAGAAAAATCTTCAACATAGTTAAAAGAATTAGATCAACAATGAAAGTAGGGTAGATTCAGTATTTTCTAATAAAGTATCGATATTGTTTTTTAAAGTTTTACTCAATTCGTCTTTATCATGACTTTGGCAGGAATATATAGCTTTAAATATTATTTTTAGAAGAGATTAATATTTTATTAGATAATAGTGTATTAAATAGAATTATCAAAAACACAATTCTTATTTATTTAATGTGAAAATACTATTCATTTAGGAAAATGCAGCCAACCAGTAATTATATATTTATCTCCTTTTTCAATAATGTTACCTTTATGTGCATGAGTCCACTCTGCAGGCCAAATTAACGTAAGACCTTTAACTGGACTAACATTTAAATCATAATGACTGAAATATGTTGAACCACCTAAATCAACATCATTAAGATATGTCATGAAAACCAATATTCTCTGAAGATTTTCTAAAGATGATCTCTCTGTATGTACTCTCTTGAAATGCTGGCCAGAATTATATCGTTGCAAATTAAATGTTCCTATTTCTAAATCATGAGCTATTTGACTTAAAAAAGGCCATTGATTTAAATAATCTTCATAACATTTAAATAAATTTTTAAAATAATCTTTAAAAACTTGATTTCCAGGGAGGTTAATATCGGCTGGAGATAAATTTATATCTGAACTATCTTTAATTTCTTTATCAACTTTAAAGCCAGAACTTCCTGATTTTTGTAATGCCGTATGATTTTCAAAATAATTGATCATTTCATCGCAAATCAAAGTCGAATCAAGCATCCATGAACCAATAAAATTAGGTGATAATGAATTACTCTTTAAAAAAACTCTTTTCATTTAACTAAAAATTGTACAATCTTGGTTATGCCTGAATCTAATATAACCGTTACATTCTCTTAATTTTTGAAGACCTTTTTTATGATTGCCAACCTTTAATAATACTGTCCCTAATTCTACTTTTGCTTGTCTGAAATCATTATTAAGCTCAATAGCAGAGGTAAAACTTTCAATTGCTTGAAAATATTTTAGTTTTAATTGTTGTACTTGACCTAAATTATAAAAATATTTTGATGAGCTCGAATCTATATTTATAGCGTATTTAAATAATGTTTCAGCTTCTTCTAGATGCCTAATTCTCATTAATAATAAACCTAGACTATTGTAGCCTAATGAAATTTTAGGTTGCAATTTTATTGCTAATCGGATTAATTTGATACCTTCTTTAATTTCTAGATTTCTTTCTTTTATTGCTGCTAAGTTTATATATGATAAGAAAAATCTATTATCAATATTTATTGCTTTATTAAGCAATAATTCTGCTTCATCATATTTATGAATACTTATTAATATACTTGCAAGATTATTAATAGCCTGAACGGACTTAGGATTTAAATGTATTGCTTTTCTTGATATTAACTCTGCTTCATCGAATTTTTTTAATTCCTTTAAAACAGCTCCTAGATTTAAAAATGAGCTATATGAATTTGAATCCAATTCAATAGCTTTTTTTAATACTATTTCTGCATCTATAAACTCTTTTGTTTCAAAATAAATTGCTCCTAACGACAACAAAGCTTTATGTAAATTTGGTTTTAACTTTATAAGTTTTTTTAGGCTAATTTTAGCTTTAGAAAATTCTTTTTGATCAATATAAATAGAACTTAGTAGTAAGTGTGCATTACTTAGTTCAGGGTTTATGCTAATCGCTTTATTTAAATATTTTATAGCTTCTTTAAAATTTTTTTTATCAATTAAAATACTTCCTAAATTTACATATGATTCTGGATGATTAGGAAATAATTTTATAGATTCTATAAACATATTATATGCTTTTTTTGCTTTACCTTCCTGCAAGCAAATAATTCCATAATTTGATAGAACTTTTGGATCTTTAAAACCTTTATCAAGGAAAAGTTCGTAATATTTTCTTGCTTCATGAATATTTCCTTTTAAATGATAATTTAATCCAATTGATAAAATTCTATCTTTGTTTAATTTAGAATGACTTTTTACAAAATTATTTCTTAGATTATCTTGATCTAATTCCATAACATTTTTACCTAATTTTTTTAAACATTTTCTCTTTGGCTAGAATCATATCATGTTTATATTTAATCAGCTACAACTTTGAAAGAAAATATATCTCCATCAGTGCACTCTTTTGGCATAATATTGAAACTTAGTGTGATTCTATCGTCAGAGTTATTAGGGATATCATAGCCATGTACTAAATGACTCTTCCAATATAAAATAGTGCCTTCTGCTGTTCCAACTTGAAGAACTGGAGAATTGTAAACAGTTTTTTTCGTTGTATCAACTGGAATTGTAATACTAGGCCTATCAATATTAGAATTTAAACGATCATTCTTAAATCCTAATAGACTGTGTTTTTTAGGATCGAAATTTACATAGTATGTTCCTGAAATATATGCATTCGTATGATTATGCCAATGTAATTTAGCACCTTTCTTACCCACATTTAACCATGCATCTGTCACTACAACATTTTCACATGAAAATCCAGTCAGATTAAAGTAAGATAGTGCATTACTAATTATTTCTGAATGAAGATGACTGAGTTCTGGAAAATTTAAAAATAGATTTTGATCTTTTTTGCTACAAATATGATAAAGAGGCGTACCTGTTCTTGCTTCTCTTCTAAAATCTTTTGACGCTAATTTAATAATATTTAAGATATGATTTTTATACTCATTATGGTTGCTTTTTGCAAGTTCATATATACCGATCGCTTCAGGCATCACGTTTGCAATTTTAAATGATGTCATCTGAAACGTATTAATTACTTAAATAGTAGCAAGATTGCAAGCAAAAGCATATTATTTTTTTCTCATATAAGATTGTATGCAATATAAGAATTATTAAAGGCATGTGAATTATTACTTACAGTTATAATTAAGTTCAGAGATTGTTAAACTCTAAATATATTAATATAATAAATTTTTTTATTGTATTAATATATTTTCAATAAACTGATAACTAGCATTTAATTAAGTATTCACAACTTTTATTATGTTTCATATTTTATCGAAAATGGGTATTTTTTAGACAAGTACTTTTTCTCAAAAAATAGAAGATTGATTTTTTTATATTAAGTATTCATAGCTGTGATTTTATGTCTTAAGTATAGAGGATTCTCCTAAAACTCTTACTACACTATTTCAGATCTTCATCAAGGTGTAGTTTTCTTAAGTAATTAACTTTGTTTTCAATAGTTTTCCTAGTTGATTTATTAAAATTAGCTTATGTTGCTTATTTTTACTTTAATCAATAGAATTTTTATCAAGGATCATTAGATTTTGTGACTTTTCTAATTCAAATCCCATTTTAGAATAAAATCTTTCACAATTTGTTGTCATTAAATAAATTTTTTCAGTTTTTGAAATGTATTTATTATTTAATATTGTGAGTATTATTCTTTTCCCAACACCATTTTTTCGATACTCACCGTCAACTACAATATCCCATAAAACAGTTCTATAAATTTCATCTGATGTCGCTCGTCCAAATCCTATAAGTTTACTTTCCGTCCACGCACTTACAATAACTAAACTTCTAGACAACATTATTTTTAAATCTTTTTTTTTTCTATTCTTAGACCATGAGCTGTTTTCTTCTAAAAGTGATTTCAATTTATCAATTCCTCTATGAGGTAAAAGATTTGGACCCAAGCCGAGCATTCTCAGGCCTGGAGCTCCTGCAGCGTGCTTTACTAGAATTAGATCTTCCATATTGTAAAATCTCAAATGTTAAAATCCTTTGTTTCAATGATAGGACATTAATATGAGGCTTAAAATAAAATGATTTTAATAATTCAATAAAAAATTCAATTTCTGAATAAATATTATTTATTCAGAAATTGAATTTCTATCAATACTGTTTTTATTTACAAAGTTTTTTGATTATGAAATCAAATGATTATTTAAAATTTGAAAATAAATTTCGTGGTGATAGTTCCGATATCATGGATTTATTGAGTGCTTATGATTCTTTAATAAAAATTGCAATTAAAAATAATCCATCATCACTATTAATTGATATTGGATGTGGTAGAGGCGAGTTTTTATCTAAGTGGAACGATCAGATTTCTTCCATTGGTATTGAATCAAATCTATCTATGGTAAGTAATTGTAGGGAAAATGGTTTAAAAGTTCTTCATGGAGATGCAATTGATAAATTAAGTGAATTTAAAAAAGACTCAGCTTTAATAATTACTATTTTTCATGTAGTCGAGCATTTAGAGCATAAAAAATTACTTTTGCTTATTCAAGAATGTCAAAGAGTTTTATGTGAAGAAGGTTTTTTATTGATTGAAACTCCAAGTATTGATAATCTAATCGTATCGTCAAAAACATTTTATCTTGATCATACTCATGTAAATCATATTAATCCTGAGGGGATTGCTTATTATTTAGAACAGTCTGGTTTTGAGAAAGTTATAAATTATTATATTAATCCAGGTCCTTTGAAGAATGCCAATCCATTAAAGATTACACGAATTCTTAATGGTGTTGCTCAAGATTTATGTACGTTAGCTTTTAAATCCGAAATAAAATATCATGAAATATATAAGAAATCTTCTGAATGGGAAAAATCTTTTAATCTAGGTCTCTCGACACTTGAAGCAGCAATTGAACATGATCTTAAACAAGATTCAATTTTAAATAAATTTAGTGAGCAGGAATTATGTATTGTTAGTCTAAAAAAGGAGACTAGTCTTTTAAGTCAAGAAATTACTCTTTTAAAACACGAATCAATAATTTTGAAGAATGAGATATTGATTTTAAGATCAGAATTAAAATATCTATTATATTTTTTAAAATTTTTTAAAAAGCTCCTTAGACCTCTTATTATTCTATTACGTAAGCTTTTTTTAAGTATAGGAAATTATTTATTTAACTTTTTTGGGAAATTTAAAATAATACAAAACTTGTTATTATCAAATTTATCTATAAAATTATTAAACTTTTTCTTTCGTAGATTTATCGATGAAGCATCTAGTATAAATTCTTATAAAATTAAAAATAAACTTAATAAGTTGATTAACGATGATGAACATGTAAAACAAAATAATAATAAGCTTCTGCTGCATTTTCAGCGCTCTTCAAAATCAAATATTTTAAAAAATCGACTTTATAAGGGTAAGTAAATGAAGATAGCTATAGACATTCAAGGTATACAAAGTGTGAAGAGTCGTCAGAGAGGTATAGGTAGATATTCTTTAGAGGTTGTAAAGAATTTAATATTTAATTTTCAAAATCATGAATTTCTTCTCATAGCGAATTCAACTCTACCTGATCTTAGATTCGAATTCGATAATCAATTAAATTATAAAAATGTAAAATACTTGACTTGGTACGCTCCTGGTCCTTTTGACTACATTTCAAAGAATAAAAAGAATTCAAATATAGCAAGGCTTTTAAGATCTTATTTATTTAGTTGTTTAGATTCGGATATAATTCTAATCACTAGCTTTTTTGAGGGATTTTCAGATAATTGTCTTATCGATTTTGATAGAGACTTTTTAAAAACACCTATTTTTTCAATTTTTTATGATCTCATACCACTCTTAAATCCTCACCAATATCTGCAAAATAACCCTGATTTTGCAAAGTACTATAAACAAAAATTAAAAAGTCTGAAAGAATTAGATGGTTTATTGGCTATATCTCAATCTTCTAGGAATGAGGCTATTAAGTACTTGAAGTACGATCCCAAAAAAGTTTTTAATATTTCTTCAGCTTGTGATAAAACAATATTCAATAGTCACTCAAATATAAATAGATATAATAGTTCAAAAATTAATTTAGATTTATTATCTCCTTACATAATGTACTCTGGTGCTNGTGATCCTAGGAAAAATATAAGAGCATTATTAAAGTCATATAGTCAACTTCCAAAAAAATTAAGAAAATACAAATTAGTACTTGTTGGTAAATTATATAAATCTGAAATTGAAATCCTTGATACTTATATAAAATCACTAAAAATTGATCCAAATAATGTAATCAAGACTGGTTATATTTCCGACATTGATCTTGCATATCTATATAGAAAATGTAGTTTATTTGTGTTTCCCTCATTGCATGAAGGTTTTGGTTTACCTGTACTGGAAGCAATGTCATGCGGAGCACCAGTTATAGGATCAAATCGTACGAGTATACCTGAGGTGATTGGACTAAGTAAGGCGATGTTTGATCCGACGAATACTGATGAAATGACAAACAAAATAACTATTGCACTTACAAACACAGATTTTATTAATGAATTAAGACTTAATTCAGAACTACAATCTAAAAGATTTGATTGGTCTATTACCGTTGAATCAATTATGACGTCATTAAACCAATTATTAATCGAAAGAAAGAAATATATTGTGCAAGAGGAGGATTCAAAATCTATATTTGTTAATAATAAATCAAATTTAAATTTATTATTTAGAAAGCTTAAACGTTTGCTTGTATTTAATTTACATAACGATAAAGATCTTGATTTTAAAATCATTGCTTCTATAGATAAAATTAATCAACAAATTGAATCGTTATCAAGATCTAGTCTTACTGATCAATTTTTTAAAGATTGGAGGGTAGAGGGTCCATTTGATTCCAACTATAGTTTGGCAATTTTAAATAGACATTTTGCACAGGCTTTAGATACAAAAATTTTAAGTACAAGAATATATAACACTGAAGGTTATGGAGATTACAACACAGATTATCAATTCTTAGAGAAATATCCAAAATTCTTAGAATTGTTAAGAAGATCAAAAAATAATTCAGAAAATACTCAAATAATCAGTCGAAATTTGTATCCACCTCGAGTAAGTGACATGAATGGAAATATTAATATTTTGCATTCATATGGATGGGAAGAGTCAGAATTTCCAAAAGATTGGGTTGACGATTTTAATTCATGTTTGCAAGGTTTAACAGTAATGTCCAACCAAGTAAAGTCTATTTTGATTAACAATGGAGTGAAAGTTCCCATTCGAATAGCAGGATTAGGTTTGGATCATATAAGTGATATAAAGCCTTCTACTAAGTATAAACTAAGTGCTAAAAAATACAAGTTTCTCCATGTCTCATCATGTTTTCCAAGAAAAGGAATTGATATACTGTTAAAAGCATATTCAATGTCCTTTACTTCTGATGATCAAGTAAGTTTAATTATAAAAACTTTTGATAATCCTCATAATAATATCATCAATATATTAAATTCAATTAAACAAAGTAATCCATTATTCCCTGATGTTATTATTATCAATGATGATCTTTCAGACAGTGAGCTTAAATCTTTATATTTGCAATCTGACGTTTTAGTTGCTCCGAGCAGAGGCGAAGGTTTTGGTTTGCCTATTGCGGAAGCTATGCTCTTGGATATCCCCGTAATTACTACGAATTGGGGTGGGCAAAAAGATTTTTGTAATGATGATAATAGTTGGCTTATCGATTATAGATTTGAATCAGCCAAGTCTCATTTTAATTTAGATTTGTCTTATTGGGCTGAACCTGATGTAAAGCATTTTAGTAAGATTATGAATGAGGTTTATAAAACATCAAAAAGTGATTTAAACACAAAAACAGATAAGGCAAAAGAATTAATTAGTACTTTTACATGGGATAGAGTTGCTAATGAGAATATAAAATTTGTAAAAGAAGATTTATTAAATTTCAATAATACAATACCAAAAATTGGCTGGGTTACCAGTTGGAGCCTCAATTGTGGCATCTCTGGTTACTCTGATAGGCTGATTAAATATATGGACGATCAGGTAACTGTTTTCTCACCTTTAAATAGTAACCAGTCTGATAATTATGCATATAAGGTTATTCCAGCTTGGAGCTATCCTATAAATGATAAACAGAATTTAAATGATCTTTATGATGAAATAATTCATAATAATATTACAACCCTAGTCATTCAATTTAATTTTTCTTTCTTTAAGTTCAGTGAGTTTAAACTTTTCTTACATAAAATTTTTAAAATCGGGATTCACGTATCGATTTTTTTGCATTCTACAAATGATATTGATAATAAAAATGAGATGAAATTATCACTTTTAGTTAACGAATTTAGAAGATGTTCACGAATATTCGTTCATTCTATTGAGGATTTAAATAATTTAAAAAACATTGACTTGATTGAAAATGTATGTATTTTTCCGCACGGTATAATTGATTCTTCAACAGATAATTTTGATAATTCTACAGATAAAACTTTTTCTAATGATATTATTAATATTGTTTCTTATGGATTTTGTCTGCCTAATAAAGGTTTTAAGGAGTTAATAGTTGCTGCTGATATTTTAAAATCTAATGGAATAAATTTTCATCTAACTATTCATTCTTCTATTTATAATGATAGTTATTTATGGGTGTATGAAGATTTGCTTGAGCATGTGAATAATTTGGGCTTGGGTGAACTTATAAGTATTTCTAATAAATATATTCCTAGCAATAAAATTGTTTCACTACTTTCTCAAAGTGACTTAATTGTCTACCCATATCAACATTCAAATGAATCTTCAAGCGCATCTGTAAGAGATGGCTTGGCCACATTAAAGCCTGTAATGGTAACACCTATTTCATTGTTTGATGATGTATCGAATTTAGTAGATTATTTTTCAGGGATCTCTCCTGAGGAATTAGCAAATGGTATGACTGAGTGGTGTAAGAACAATAGTATAAAAGATGAAAGGAGAGGAATATCATCCGAAAGAAAATCTTTAATTTATAATCGCAATTTTAGTAAAATAAGCTATCGTCTAAGTTCTATCATTCGTAGTATTGAAATTAATAATTAATTCTTTAAATTTTATCTAAAAAACTCTATATAGAAATTATTTTTTTTCTAATTATATTATTCAGACAATTCAATCATATTCTTGATAATCATATCTATGGAAATTTGCGCTGACCACCCTAATTCTTTGTTAATACTAGTGGGGTCTCCATAACTAACCATTATGTCGGAATCACGAAAAAGAGTTTTATCAATTTCTACATGGTCTTTCCAATTTAAATTGTAATAAGAGAATACTTTTTCTATAAATTTCTTTAAGCTTATTGGAATTCCAGAGCAAATGACATAATCTTTTAATTTTTTTGCCGAGGTCATAATCTGAACTCCCTCCATATATTCCGGTGCCCAACCCCAATCTCTTATAACTTCAATATTTCCAACTTTAAGCTTTTTAAGTCTATTGTTTTTACTAATTTCTTTTGCACCTTGTATTATTTTCTGTATCACAAACTTTTTATCTCTTAAATGTGATTCATGATTAAACAATATACCTGAAACACATTTTAGATTATAAAGTTCCCGATAGAACTTCACTAATTCAAAACTCGTCTTTTTGGCTATTCCATATGTATTGATTGGATTTTTTAAGCAATCGGCATCAACGCCACAAGCGTTAGCTCCAAAAATTTCACTACTTGAAGCAAAGAAAAGTCTTCCTTTATAGTTTAATTTCTTGCAGGTCTCTAAAATGTTCAGAGTGCCAATTACAATTCCACTAACTGTATCTATAGGATCTGTAAATGATTTGCCGACAGATGATTGCGCAGCTAAATTAAATATACTTTCTGGTTGATAATGTTCAATAATTTTTGAAAGTGAGCTTACATTAGTTATGTCATTATGTTTGATTTCTATATCTTTATCAATGCCTAACTTAATATGATTTTTGATTTTACTAGATATAGATCTTGTAGTGCCAATAACTTTATATCCTTTTTTTAAAAGAGATTTTGATATTAATGATCCATCTTGACCAGCACAGCCTAGTACTATTGCAGTTCTTGAATTCAAACTCATAAGTTCATATTGACTATTTTCTTACTTGATTTGAAGATTTTCAACCAAAAATTCGTAATTAATATATTTCGCCTCATTGGTTAAGTTTTCTTAGATATGGAAGCTGATCTTTTTTCTTTTAATGACATCTGAATTATGGTGTGCACTTTGATTACTGCACATTATGACTCTCTAATACTGTGTTTGAATAAGTGGGTCAGTCTCTTTAACCTTGCATAAGGATTTTAAAGGATTTACTTTTAAGCTTTGCCTGAAGACATAGTAATATCAGTTGTTTTTGGGTCTTTAGTTTTTCTCATCCTAAAAATGTTTGTGTACAGTTTTTTCTGGTAAATATCAATATTCCGCTTTATTCAATGTTGGCATTTCCTTGTTTTTTTCCTTCTTTTCTATTGCTAACTAAGTGTAATGCCCTATATTTACGTCGATTCCATTGAACAGGGGTATATACTTCCTGTCCAATACACGGATAACCGCAGATACCTGCGGAGATCACTACTACATCCTCTTCGCATTAAACATGGCCAACGCGACTAGCACTCAGCTCCAGGAGCTTTACGTTGCATACTTTGGGCGAGCTGCTGATCCCACAGGTCTGGACTACTGGACCGAAAAGGGAATAAGCACCGCAAAGTTTGCAGCTGATATGTATGCACAAGCAGAATTTAAAGATGCATACGGTTCTCTCTCCACAGAATCACAAGTTAATCAGATCTATAAAAATCTTTTTGATCGTGAAGCTGACGTAACCGGTTTGACATACTGGACACAGCAAATCAACTTAGGAAATCTACAATTAGCAGAAATAGCTAACCATTTGATTTGGGCTGCCCAGAATAATGAAGGAAGCTCAGATGATAAGACTGCACTTGCAAACAGAACTGACGCAGCTGTTGCTTATACAGCAGAAATTAAGACAACAGTAGCTGGCATACTTGCTTATCAAGCTGAATCAACAGATCCTTGGAAGTCTGGTGTCAATTTAGAAGAAGCAAAGACATACCTATCAGGTATTGATAAGGACACCGCTTACACAGCTGCTGGAATTACTGCAAGTGTTTCAACAGTAACTTCTAATGGCGTTCCTACTACTGCAGATACTGCTGTTAACGCAGTATTGACTACTGGTATGGATACTGGTAGTGACTTCTCTGGTGGCTCAGGTACTGACCAATTTAGTGCGCTAAACACTACCTTGACTACTGGCGATAATTTCTCTGGTGGTTCAGGTACTGACACACTTTCTTTGACCTCTAATCTTTCAGCTAATACAACTCTTGCTGGATATACAACTTCGGGGATTGAGAATTTCAATGTAACTCTTGTAGATGGTGATACAGCTGCAGCTGAAACTCTCACATTAAATACATCCAACTCACCACACGATAAAATTCAAGTTGGTGGTACTTCTACAACAACTCTTTCAGACACAGTAACTTTCACTAACGTTGCTGCTGACACAATTCTAGATTTAGTTAATTCAACTGACATTGACGTAACTGTTACTTATCTTGCAGCTGCAAGAGCTGGTACATCTGACGCAGCAACTTTAAATTTGAAGACTGTTGGTTCAACAGCTGGTGATGATGGAACAATCACATATACAGATGGTGGTACCGCGATTACTTCAATCAACACCTTAACTGTAACTACTAGTGGTGCAGCTGCAGTCCTTGGAGACTTAGCGTTTGGTGGAACCACATTGAACATTTCTGGTGACCAGGACTTAACCATTCGTGGTGACCTTGATCTAGAGCTAGATACAATTTCAGCGTCAACATTTACTGGAGACCTTGATATTGACACAGCTAATGACACTTCTACTCCTAACGCTTTAGTCGCTTCTGTAGACGTAGCTGACATCACAATCACTTCTGGCTCAGGTGAAGACGTCATTGATGCATCTCAAAACGCAGCCAATAATGAAATTAATATTTCTACAGGCGCGTCTGACGACACCGTTACCATCGGTGCAACTCCTGAAAACTCCGGAACTGCTACTGTTGGAGACGTTATTGCTGGTGGCGCAGGTACAGATACACTTACATCTGATGTCGATTTAGTTGATACTGCTGCGGTTACAACTGCCCTAACTGGAGTTTCAGGTTTTGAGACACTGAACTTGAGTGGTGCGATGGGTGGTGGCGATACAGTTACCCTTGCTGATTTGTCTTCGGATTTCAACCGTGTAAATGTCAGTAGCGTTACCGCTGGTACAGGTATCACTCTGAACTATGGAACAGGAGCATCAACACTTGGTTTAAACATCGCCGCAGCAGTTACAGCGGGTGATACAGCAACTATTGATACAGGGACAGGCACATCAGACAGTCTTGCGATTGTCAATATGTTGACTACTGGAGATACTGGTTCTACAACTTCTAATTACACAATCACTGATTTTGAGGATGTAAGTTTTGACACAGGTAGTTATGACACACCTGCTACTCAAAACGTTCAGGCATTCAATATTGGTGCAAATACTTTGACCATAACTGGTTCAAACGGCTTGACAACAGCTGGAGCAATCACAGCTACTACAATTGATGGAAGCGCTTTAACAGGTGCTTTAGTAATGAATTCATCTGCCTCAGTAACAACAATTACTGGTGGATCCGCAGCAGATACTCTTGTTGGTGACGCTGCTTCAACAATCGATGGTGGAGCTGGTGCTGACATAATTACTGGTGGTACTGGTAATGACACTCTTACTGGTGGAACTGGTGCTGACGTAATTACTACCAATACTGGTAATGACACCGTTACAGCTGGAGCTGGCAATGACACCGTTAACGTTGACTCAGGTCTTAGCGCCCTTGATGTAATTACTGGTGGTGACGGAACTGACATCCTTGCTACAGATGCAGCGGCTACAGCAGCTACATCAGCAGGTGTATCAGGCTTCGAAACTCTTATGGCTGATACTGCCCTGACTCAAGACTTGGCAGTCTTTACTCAAAATCAGACTTTCTCAAGACTTGATATCAACGTAGCTGGTGCTGTTGTTTTCAATAACGCTTCAAGTACTGTTACTAACCTGGACATGACAACTACAGGTGGAACTGCGACAGTTGATCGTCTTGTTGATGGAACAACTAACGAACTAACAATTTCAGCTGATGACGCAACTGCTGGTGCAAGTGACGGTATTACTACATATGTAGCTGTAACAGCTGAAGATGAAGAAACAATCAACCTTGTATCTGGTTCTGATACAGCTGAAGTTTTAACTATCACGACCCTTACATCTACTGACCTATTAACTCTTAATCTGTCAGGTACAGCAAATGTAGTTATCACAAACGCAATAGCTAGTTCCACTGCATTAGCAACTGTTGATGCTTCTGGAATGTCAGGTACTGCAGCTACAACAGTTAATGCAAGTAACTCAACTGTCGGTGTAACCATGACCGGTGGTGGTGGTATTGATACCTTCACTTCTGGAGTTGGTGGAGATACTATTACTGGTGGAGCTGGTGCAGACATAATCGACTCCGGGGCTGGTAATGACACTATTAGTGGTGGAGCTGGAGCTGACACTATCGATGCTGGTGTTGGTGGTGACACTATTACTGGTGGTGCAGGTGTCGATCCATTCACTCAGACATACGGAGATTCCGTTGTTGCTACAGCTGGTTTCGATGCTTCAACTGGACAAGCCCACCTTGCAACAGCAACATGGGGAGTTGGTGATACCATCACATTCGGTAATGGTGTTGATGTTTACACTGACTTCACTGCAGGAACTGGTGGAGACACAATCGACGTAACAACTGCCGGCGCTCCAACTACATTTGTTGGTGATGCTTGGGATACTATTGCGGCGGCTGATGACCTGCTCTTCTTGTCTGGTGAATATGATGCATCTTCTAAGGTCTTCACAACAACAGCTGATGGAACAGGTTCTGATACCTTGATCCTTGATGCTGATACCTCTATAGATACTGATCTTTACGGTGCTACAGACGGTACTAAGGGTCTATTCATACTTCAAGGTGTAGATTCAGATGATTTGGTTGCAGCAAACTTCGTTTAATTGATCTAATTTCCAATTCAAAAAACCCGCATTTTGCGGGTTTTTTTTTGTCTCAAAAAATTCTATTCTAATTTTCTACTAATTATTTTCTTCTTTCTTTTGATCAATTATTAGAAGAAATTAAATAGAATATTATTTATTTTATTTCTATATCTTTAAATTTTTGATTTGTTTTTAAAACTTCTATGGCTGGTTTCAGCATTTGTTTGTAGTTCTTCCAGCCTTTTATTGATCGACTATTAATTGGGAAGCGAACTTGAACACTGCTTGCGGTTGTAATTGGCCTTTTATTTAAATGTGGCTTTAAATAAATATCATTCCATCTCCATCCGAGCCATGAAATAACTAATTTAATTTCTTTCTCTGGATTAGTTACTAGTGAATCGTAATTTAAGTTGAATATTTTTGATTCATACTTTTTCTTGAAACGTGCCATTATTTCATCTTCATTTAGGTACATTTTGCTAGTTTCAACTAGAGATGAGGCGTAACAATTTCCCATTGCAAAATTAGCTCTATATATTGAAAGGATATTATCTAAAGCATTTCTTTGACAGTGAATAATTTTTGCATTAGGAACAAGTTTGATTATTGCTTCTGTGTATTGATAATTATATAACCATTTATTAGTAATTATTTTTTTGTTGTTTACAATATTTTCCATTTTGTTTGAAAATAATTCTGTGAAATCTTGTGGAGTTAAATTTTCTTCTTGCCATTTAAGAAACAAGTTTTCAAATATATTATTTTCTCCTAAGTTGAATACATTTTGATTCATTCCAAGTATTGATTCAACAAGAGTAGAGCCACTTCTTGGCATTCCAACAATAAAGATGTTTGATTTTTTTTTATTGATTTGAATTCCGTGGCTAATTGGATTGTTTTTTATTTTTATATTTTCAGTTTTTTGTATAAATGATTCTAGTTGATTTTTATTGCCTGTATATTTTAAATCATTTGCTAATTTTAGATATTGAGCACTTTCTCTATAATTTTTTTGTTTATGTCTTACATTTGATCTCGCAAAGTAAATATCAACTAGTTCATTTCTTCGCTTTTTTTCTAAAATTTTTCTTGTAAATAAGTATTCTTGCCATTCATTATTATCATCTTTTTTTGATTCTAATAAAGAGAGAATAAAATAAGTTCTAGGTAGGTCTTTATCATATTTTAAAGCTAGTTCTAAGCTAATTTTTGATTTACTCAGATCTCCTTTATTTTTTAGAATATTCCCAAGATTGGCATGAGCTTTCGCTAATTTTGGATCAAGCTCAATCGCTTTTCTTGTAGCCAACTCAGCTTCTTCTAATTTATTTAAATCCTTCAATGCACAACCAAGGTTGTATTGAGCATTTGCCAGGTTAGGATTCAAACCTATTGATTTCTTTAAATAATATTCGGCTTCGCTAGTTTTATTCAATTCCATCAAGAGACATCCCAAGTTTGAGTAAGCTTCTGAGCTATGTGGAAATAGTGAAATTGATTTTTTATAAAGACTTATTGCTTCACTTATTTTCCCTTTCTGTTTGCAAATCACTCCATAATTAGACAGTACTAATGGGTCAAATGATTCTTGGTCTAGGAGTTTTTGATAATATTTCTCAGCTTTGTCTAAATTGCCATTCAAATGATATTTAACTGCGACTGATATTAGCTGATTTTTTTGTACGTTTAATAAATTTTCCTCCACTTTAAATTGACTTTAGAGAGTCAGCTTTATCACTAAATTTATTTAAAAAGAGCTGTAAATAAGTAACTTTTCGAAGTTTTATATTAGCTGTTAAGCTCATACCAGCTTTTAAAGGTAAGATCTGTCCGGATTTTATTTTTAGGTATTGTTCGTTTAACTTTATTTCAGCTGGGAACCTATATCCTTTACCTTCAGAAGGAACTGGTTCTAAAGAGTCTGACCCTATTCTTGTTACTGTCCCGTTTATTACCCCAAAATCAGTTGCAGGAAAAGAATCTATACTAATTTCAGCTTTTTTGCCAGTCTTAACAAAACCTATTGTTCTGTTATCAATTTCCACTTTCGCTAGCAAATTATCTATCGGTACTATCTGCATTACTGGCTGGCTGCTTTTAGCAACATACCCAGATCCCTTTGGTTTTAATTCAAATACTAATCCATCTAAAGGTGATCTAATTTCTTGATATCTAAGCATAACTTGATTAGTTTTTATTTGAGTTTTCAAATCTTCTATTTTAGTTTTGTGCTGCAATAGCTGAAGTTCTGAAACGGCTCCTTCTTGTACTAATAGTTCAAGTTTATTAAGAATAATCTGATTTATTTCTAAATTTTTTTGAAGAGATTCATTTTTTGCCTCTGTTATTTCGGTATCTAATTTAATTAAAACGTCCCCTTTTTTTACCTTTTGACCTTCTTTTACTAATATTTCTCGAGCTATTCCTTCCAGTGGCATTTGGACATCAACCACTCCTCCAATTGGTTCTAATTTGCCAGTTGCAATGACTACCTCATCTGTCTTTGCAATAGAAATCCATCCTATTGCAAAAGCAGTACCACTCATTAATACCCAAGTAATTGCTCTTCCCCATATTTTTGATTGGGTTAATATAACTTGATTTGGGTTACTATTATTTGCAAGTTTTTCAATTTTATCTTGAATAATTTGAATTGATTTTGATAGATTAATTAACTCAAATATATTAGTTTTCAATTTTTTTCTAATTTTATTGGATACATTAGAAGTAGAAAAATTTTGAAATCTTTCTTGCATAAGTCTCGTTGAATCTGACTTAAAAATTGATTTAAAAATATTTTTTTTCATTTGAATTAGGATGATTCTTGTTGAAGAAATAATGCATAGTATCTACCTTTGATTTGCATCAATTCATCATGTGTTCCAGTCTCAACAATTGAACCTTCATGAAGCATAACTATTAAATCTGCATTTTTAACCGTGCTAAGTCTATGAGTAATAAAAAATACAGTTGAGTCTTTGCAAGATTCCTTTAGACCGTCGCATACTTGTCTTTCTGTTTGATAGTCCAAAGCACTTGTTGCTTCATCCATAATTAGAAGTTTTGGATTACTTAAAAGAGTTCTTGCAATAGCTATTCTTTGCTTTTGTCCACCAGATAGACCTGCTCCTCTCTCTCCAATAGTAGTACTATATCCATCACTAAGATCCATTATGAAATCATGGGAATTAGCAATTTTTGAAACCTTTACTATATCCTCAGTAGATGCTTCTGGATCAGTTAAGGCAATGTTATCACTTATTGTTCCAGCGAAAAGCAGAGGTTCTTGAGGAACTATTCCAATTTGTCGTCGTATAGAATATAATTCAACTTTATCAATATCATATCCATCTATTAATATTTTACCTGAGTTAGGATTATAGAGTCTTGGTAATAATTTCATTAGCGTACTTTTACCGCTACCACTTTGTCCAACTACTCCTACAAATTGTCCTGGGTTTATCTTTAGATTTATATTTTTTAAAGTTCTTTCTTTTCCTAAATCAAATGCGAATGATAAATCCTTAAACTCAACACTTCCTTCTATACTTGGCAATGGAATCTTAGATTTATCTGTTTCAGTTGCTTCTTCGGGTGTATCAATAATGTCAGCTAATCTTTCGAATGAAACTTTTAGTTCTTGAATATTTTGCCAAATACTACTTAATCTCAATAAAGGTTGCGTTACATAGCCAGATATAATTCTGAAGGCAATAAGTTGACCAAGGGTTAATTTTCCATCTAAAACTAAAGTTGCTCCAACCCATAAAACAATGAGCTGAGATAATTGTTGGAGTATCTTACTAGTTTCACTTAAAGCTGTTGTAGTAATTGTTTTTTGAAATGATTTTGAAATGTATTTGCTATATAATTCCTGCCATTTCCAACGACTAACTCTCTCAACATTTTGCGCCTTGACAGTTTGTATACCAGTTAATACTTCTACTAAATGACTTTGAGTTATTGCATTCTCATTGGCTATTTCTCTAATTTGCCTCCTAATTAGTGGGGTACCAAGTACAGTAATAATAATTTGTATAGGCACTACTCCCAAAGCTATTAATGTTAATAGCCAACTATATATAACCATCACAATAATATATATTAGTGAAAAGATTGCATCTAATATCGTTGAAAGAGCTTGGCCAGTTAAGAAATTTCTGATCTTTTCTAGTTCTGCAATCCTACTGCCAAGTTCACCAACTGGACGTCTATCAAAATATTGTAAAGGAAGTCTTAGAAGATGATCTATAACTTCTGCGCCAAGCCTTGTATCTATTCTATTAGTTGTTTCATTAAAAAGGAAAGTTCGTAAACTACTTAGTACTCCCCCAATAACAGTGACAACAACAAGAGCTAAACCTAAAATTTGCAATGTGTCCAGACTTCTTTGACTAATAACTTTATCTATAATTACTTGTATCATTAATGGATTTGCCAGCCCGAACAGCTGTACAACAAATGAAGCTAAAAATACCTGTATGAGGACACCTTTATAACGATTAATTGAGGGTAAAATCCACTGTAACCCAAATTTTTGATCTGGAGTTTGATCATTTTTTTGAATAATTAATAATTCAATAAGACCTTTAGGAAAACTATCTTCAAAGTTTTCTTTTTCTATGCGAATCAACCCCTCACTAGGTGAGACTATCTCTAGTAAATTTGAATGACTTTCTTTGACAACGGCAAAGCTATTACCCCAAATAATTAATGATGGAGATGGAAGCCTATTTGCAAATTTTGCATCAACTTTAACTCCTTGAGCATGCAATCCCATCATTGCAGCAATACCACCTAGCACTTCAATCGTAGGCTTTTTACCTCTTCTAATTGTATCTCTAAGTATCTTTTCAATAGAATCACCTCTAAAAGGTAACTCTAGTAAGTTTGCTAACATTTGCATGCATGCAATTGATTCTCTTAGATCTCCTTCTGCTTTTATAATCTTGAATTTTTTGTTACTATTATATTGGCCTATTTTCTCGTTGCTAATATTTAACAGCTCTTCGCCATCTTTTGCTTTTATATTATCTATATAATTTATTTGTGATTGATTATTTTGCTTATGAACCGGACTACTATCGATGAATATTTTTTCATAAATTGATTTTGAAATTTTTAATATTCTTGCTGGTAACGGACCCCTTGTTTGAATGATCTCATTTTCATTTATGAAATCTCCAAACATTTTATTAACCACATTGCCGCTATTTACTATGCTTATAAAGTCTTCATGTACATACAGTAAGTTATTATTAGTAACTGTTATGATTTGACTATTTTTTTTGATAGTCTCTACACATTCTTTTAAACTAATTTTTATTCTAGATTGTTTTTGATATAAGTTTTTTGCTACATCATATGCTTCTGATATTTGTAGATTGCCGTTACACCAATTTCTGAATTCAGATTCTTCTGTATATAATTTTAGTATTAATTTGTCTGATATAGACATAACCATTACTTCAGTACTAGCAGTTATATATTCGCAACCTTTAACTCTCAAAAACGAAGATAAACCAATAAAATCATCGGCTTTTAACTTGCAAATTGTTGAAGATTGAGTTCCTTGTTCATGAATTAGACGAGCTTCTCCACTTAAAATTATTAGTATCTGATTCGGAATTAAATCTTTTTTACTACATATTGGACTGCCGAGTTTATAGTTAAAAAATTCTAATTCTTCTTCTATATTTTTTACAGCTGAATCACTTATTGATTTGAAAGCTGGTATTGACCTGATATCTATATTTATATTCATTATAAATTACCATGAACTTTAGAAATATTTAAAGTGTTTAAAAGATCTTCATTTGCTTTTGTAGCTCTTTCCTCTATTGACATGCTAAATAATTCTTTTCGCATTTTATCTCTCATGAAGTCATCTAGAATTGCGGGATCAAATGATTCTACTCTAACAATTATATATGATTCATCTATCCTAATTGGAGGTTGAACTTCTCCTGCTTTACTATTCCTCAAGATCTCATTGAGCTTTGGATGAGATTGCTCTACTGGAACTGGTCCAATTATGCCTCTAGTAGCTTTTTCTATGCCTTCCGAGTATTTCACTGCAATATCGCCAAAATCTTCTTCCTTTTCTGAAACTCTTAAATATAATTCTCTAGCTTTTGAATAATCTTTTACTCTTAACAGACTATATATCACAATATCTAAATTATTTTTTCTTTTTAGAAAGTGTGATTCGACTTTATGTTCATAATGTTCTTTACAATAATTTTGTATTTGGAATTCTCTAATAGCTTCCATTTCTAAATCGTTCTTTTCGATGTAAGACTCAGACAACCATTCATTCAACTTCTTGTCTTCAGATAAGCCTAATTGTTCTATATATGAATTTATTATATTTGTCTTGATGGTTGATTCAATATAAACATCAGAAAGTTCTTCCTTAATTAAAAGCGATCTAATAAGAGGTTTAAGTAATTTATTTTTGTGCAGAAGTATTATGCACTCTTTGCTAAATAATTCCAGAGATTTCATTACTGAGCTGTAAAACAAATAAATTTAATCTTTACTTTGCAAATAATGTCTATTGTAGATTCTAATTTGCAAAACAATATAATTATTTTTGTATTAGTTGTTTAACTCTTTCTTTAATAAGCTTGAAAAAACAGAAGCTGCTGTTTTATAAACTCCAAGTTGAGCTTCAATTTTCTTCATTTCATTTTGAACAAACTGTAAATTTGCTAATTGTTCTTTTGCTTTATCATTCAAGTCATTTAAATCATAATCTTTTCCATCAATAGTGATGTTTGCCATTTTAAGTGCTTTTTAATACAAGCTTATAATATACACCATGATCCTCTCTAAGCTCAAGAATAAGCAACTTATTTTTTATAATTTTTATAATAATGAACAACTGTCAAGAAACTTATTTTAATCAATATATACTAGTTTCATTAGAAAATATTGATTTATTTTCTTGAGATTCTGAAAAGCCCATTAGTAATTCACTTCTATCTTCTAATGAATTATCTAATTGATTCATCCAATAATTAAAACCTTCTTGATCTGGTAGCCTATTTAGTATATTTAGATATAGATTATTGATATAAGTTGTATCAGATGAATTAGAACCGTATAAATCTAAGAATTCTTGAGAATTAATAAATGAGGCTGCGGTATCTCTGTAGGAATCTTGTCCACTTTTGTTCTTTTCAACCCAATATTGAAGCCCTATTTTATCTGGAAATCTATTAAACGCTGCATTGTATAGCCTATAAATTTTTCCAGTTATGTCATCTATTCCATTGATAATATTAAATACATCAATAATATCATTCTTAACATTCATAGACTTATCTAGGAATATAAGTGTCTCTGAATCATTAATTTTTTCAAGACCAACTTCTGTTTGTATTGTATAATCTTTGCTTAATGATTGTATGAATTTATAATCAGAACTATTTTTTTCATATGTAATATATCCTTGGTCGTCTTCTCTACCCCAAATACTAATAAGTGCATTCAAATCATTTTGTGAAAACCAATCATCCCATCCTTCCGGACCTCGGTTGTAAGACATTACTGTGTCAGAACTTGTCCACAATGTGTTGGTTGGATCATTAAAAGGGTGGCCAAGACCTAGCGTATGACCTATTTCATGAATAATTGTATTGTAATTTCCATCTATAGTTGAATTTATTTTCTGATCGGTATTTCTCCATAAAATATCCCACCAATATCCAGCATTGGATCTTTGTGATAATGCCTCTCCAATTACATTCTCTTCGAAAGTTGATGCATAACTTATATGGTAAATATCTAGCATAGATCCATTATTATGAGGCATTTCAATGAAATCAAGATCTATAATATTATCTAATCTATTTAAAGTATTTCTTATAAATTGTTGTTGAGTAATGTTATGTCCAACATTAAAGATACTAATTTTATTCGATGAAAAATTACCATCGGATTGTATAAAATATTTATTTAATGATTGCCATCCTATTCTATTATCACTTGCTTTATCTATGTAGAAGCTAAGTTCTTCCCCATTAGTTAATGTGTTTTGTGTGTGTGTGATTAATGTGGTATTAATTAGTCCTGTATATTGAAGTGTCATTGTAGTCTGTAGCTTTATATAAAATAATTCAGTTTGAATTACTTTGTAAGATTATTTCATTTGATGCAATCTTTAAATCTGATTCAATCATTTCAGAAATCAAATCATTTAGTGTGTAATTTGGCTTCCAACCTAATTGTGTTTTTGCTTTGGCTGGATCTCCCAGTAAACTCTCTACTTCAGCTGGCCTATAGAATTTAGGATCTATTCTTATTACTATTTTATTATTATCTTTTCTTCTACCTATTTCATTTATACCTTTACCTTCCCATTGAATTCCTTTCCATCCAAGTTTTTTAGAGGAAATTTCTATAAAGTTTCTAACTGTCGATTGTATCCCTGTAGCTATTACATAATCTTCTGGTTTTTCTTGCTGTAGCATTAGCCATTGCATTTCAATATAATCTTTTGCATGCCCCCAATCCCTGTAGGAATCTATATTGCCAAGAAATAAGCAATCTTGTAATTTTTTTTCTATTCTCGTTAGACCTCTGGTAATCTTTCTAGTTACAAAAGTCTCGCCTCTTCTTGGTGATTCATGATTAAATAGTATTCCATTACATGCATACATATTGTATGACTCTCTATAATTAATAGTTATCCAATAAGCGTATAATTTAGATACACCATATGGACTGCGTGGATAAAAAGGAGTTTTCTCGGTTTGAGGATGTTCTTGAACTAAACCATATAATTCAGATGTACTTGCTTGATATATTTTTGTTTTTTCTGTTAAATCAAGTAGTCTAACTGCTTCCAGTATTCTCAATGGGCCGAGAGCATTTACATCTGCCGAATATTCAGGTGATTCAAAACTGACCGAAACATGACTTTGAGCTCCTAAATTATATATTTCATCAGGATTTATTTGTTTTATTATTCTTACTATATTTGTACTATCTGTTAAATCACCATAATGTATATTAAAACGATTATTCTTTGCAAATTTAGAGTTAATCAATTTCTGTATTCTTCCAGTGTTGGCATAGCTTGATCTTCTCTCTATTCCGTGAACAATGTATCCTTTGTCTAAAAGGAATTCAGCCAGATAGCTACCATCTTGTCCTGTAATTCCAGTGATTAAAGCGGTTTTAATTCCCATCTCAATTGCTACTTATCAGATTTGACTTTATAATATCTTACATCGTATGAATATTTATGCTTAAGTTCGTGGATGTTTAAAGTCAATCATTTTTTGTTTTTAAAAATTATATTCAATTACTCTATATAGATCTTTTTACAAGAACAAATATAATATAAAACTTGTTAATTTGTTAGTTGATTTTAATTAATTACATTGTGGTATATAATATATATAATTAAATTATATTCATAAATTTCGATGCTTAAGAATCTTCTAGGTGATCCTAACACTAGAAAACTTAAGAGATATTATCCCATAGTTACAGATATCAATATTTTAGAAGAGGATATAGCTGCTTTAAGAGATGAAGAACTTAAATCAAGAACCTTTGATTTTCGTCAAAGGCTGGATAAAATTCAAGACTTTAAAAGACAAAGAGAACTGTTGGATGAACTATTGCCAGAAGCTTTTGCTTTGGTCAGAGAGGCTTCAAAGCGAGTATTGGGCTTAAGACATTTTGATGTTCAATTGATTGGTGGAATGGTTTTACATGAAGGGCAAATAGCAGAAATGAAAACTGGGGAGGGAAAGACTTTGGTCTCAACGTTACCAGTTTTTCTTAACGCTCTCACAGGAAAAGGAGTGCACGTTGTGACTGTCAATGATTATCTGGCGAAAAGAGATGCAGAGTGGATGGGGCAAGTGCATCGATTTTTAGGCTTAAGTGTAGGTTTGATTCAACAAGATATGAATCCAATAGAACGAAAGAAAAATTACGAATGTGATATTACATATGCAACTAACTCTGAATTGGGGTTTGATTACCTAAGGGATAACATGGCCGCCGACAAAGCGGAAATTGTTCAAAGAGATTTTCAATTTTGTGTTATTGATGAAGTTGATTCAATTCTTATAGATGAAGCTCGGACTCCGCTTATAATCTCTGGTCAAGTTGAACGCCCTCAGGAAAAATATCAAAAGGCTGCTCAAGTTGTAATGAAATTACAGAGAGCTTCTGAGTTAGGAAAAGATGGAATTGATCCTGAAGGCGATTATGAAGTAGACGAAAAACAAAGGAGTTGCATTCTGACCGACAATGGATTTGTAAAAACAGAAAAGCTTTTAGAAATTAATGATCTTTTCGATCCAAAGGATCCTTGGGCTCACTACGTCACAAATGCTCTGAAGGCAAAAGAACTTTTTGTCAAAGATGTTAACTACATAGTTAGAAAAGGAGAGGCAGTAATAGTGGATGAATTTACGGGAAGGGTTATGCCTGGAAGGCGTTGGAGTGATGGTCAGCATCAAGCAATTGAAGCTAAAGAAGATTTAGCTATACAGCCTGAGACGCAAACTTTAGCGTCAATTACTTACCAGAATTTCTTTCTTCTTTACCCTCGTCTTTCAGGTATGACAGGCACTGCTAAAACAGAGGAGGTGGAATTTGATAAAACATATAAATTACAAACAAGTGTTATTCCAACTAATAAAAAAGTTTCAAGAGAGGATTGGGTTGATCAAGTATTTAAAACTGAAAGTGCTAAATGGCGTGCTGTTGCAAAAGAAACTTCATTAATTAATAAACAAGGTAGACCAATACTTGTAGGGACAACAAGTGTTGAAAAAAGTGAATTATTAAGTTCACTTCTTGCTAAGGAAAATATTCCACATAATCTTTTGAATGCTAAGCCTGAAAATGTAGAGAGAGAATCCGAAATTGTTGCACAAGCAGGTAGACAAGGCGCCGTAACAATTGCAACTAATATGGCTGGAAGAGGTACGGATATAATCCTTGGTGGAAATAGTGAATATATGGCCAGGCTAAAAATAAAACAGATTTTGACTTCCCGTTTAGTTAAACCTGAGGATGGTCATAATCCTCCAGTTCCTTTGCAAAGGGATAAAGCTTCAGGTTTTAAATCTCTTGCAGTTAAGGAAGAAGCAAATAATAGCAAGCAATTAAGCTCATTAAATAACCTTTTTCCGGTTATTTTATCTGATGAAACTGATAACGAACTTGGTCAATTAGCGGCAAAACTGGTCAAAGAATGGGGAGATAGATCTTTGTCACTTGCAGAATTGGAGGATCATATAGCTACTGCGGCAGAGAAGACACCTACAAAAGATGCAAATATTTTGGCTTTAAGAAGAGCAATTCACTCAATTAAAACTGAGTACGAGGTCATTATCAACAATGAAGAGAAGTTGGTAACAGAGGCTGGAGGACTTCATGTGATTGGGACTGAGCGTCATGAATCAAGAAG
>PAWM01000016.1:0-15738 GCA_002714185.1 Flavobacteriales bacterium
GAGGGGCTCGCCCCTCCTAATAATCTGTCTTAAAACGAAACAAATATATAACTTTTTTTATAATTTGGTTATAAATAAAAGATTTAGTTGTCCGACTAGGGCTCGAACCTAGACTCTTCTGGACCAAAACCAGACGTGTTGCCAGTTACACCATCGGACAATGTGCCAAAATTAATTATTCCAAGTGGAACAAACAAGAAAATAGCTATTGATTAAATTGTTTAATTAACCATTTAAATATTATAATAACTAATATTAATTTTATATATGTATTTTAGTAAAAAAATAAATTAGTAATAAATCGTGTATAAAAATTTATTTGAAAAATTAGCTGGTTATATTGTTTTTTTTATTGCTCTAACTACTTACAGCCTTACAGTTGAACCTACAAACAGCTGGTGGGACTGCGGTGAGTATATCGCAACCGCCTATAAGCTTCAAGTTGGCCACCCTCCAGGTGCCCCTCTTTTTTTACTAGTTGCTAATTTTTTCTCACAATTTGCATTTGGAGATGTTACAAAAGTTGCATTAATGATAAACTATATGTCTGTTTTATGTAGTAGTGCTACAATTTTGCTATTATTTTTAACCACAAAAGCAATACTAGAAAAATTTAAAAGCAACACAAATAGTTTTATAACATCATTAAGTGCAATGGTTGCTTCTTTAGTTTATACATTTTCAGACTCATTTTGGTTTTCCGCAGTTGAAGGTGAAGTTTATGCAATGTCATCTTTTTTTACCGCACTTGTTTTTTGGTCAATTATTAAATGGGAAAAAGAAGTTGACACTAACCCTAAAGCCGACAGATGGTTAGTTTTTATTGCCTATCTAATTGGCTTATCAATTGGTGTTCACTTATTAAGCCTACTAGTTATTCCAGCGATTATCCTAATTTATTATTTTAAAAAATTTCCATTTACCTACAAAGGATTTTTGTTTGCTAATATCTCTTCAATTTTTATTCTAGGATTAATTTATAATATTGTTATTCCTCAATTTGTTAATTTAGCAGGTAAATTCGAAATCTTTTTTGTTAATGAACTGTCATTGCCTTTTAACTCTGGTACAATTTTCTTTTTCTTAATTACAATTGCTACAATTAGCTTTTTATTAATCCGTTCTAAAACTTGGGAGTTTCAATTTTTTTCATTTTCTCCTTATCACTTAAACTCAATAACACTTGGCTTCACTTTCTTGCTAATTGGATATATGTCATTTTTTACACTTATTATTCGATCAAATGCAAATACACCGATTGATGAAAATAGCCCTGAAGATGCAGTGAGTTTATTGTCATATCTAAACAGAGAACAATACGGATCTTCTCCTCTCAGTTATGGCCAATACTTTAATGCTGAGGCAGTAGATTATGCAGATGGAAACCCTGTTTATGTAAAAAGTGTCGAAAGAGAAAAATACATTATATCTGATGATAGAAAAAAATCTATACCTATTTATGAAAAAGAAAAAAGTGGAATTTTCCCTAGAATGTGGAGCCGTGACCAAAGACATATTGAAGCATACAAAGAATGGGCTAACTTAAAAAATATCAATAAGAAACCTTCTTTTATTGAAAATATAAGGTTTTTCATATCATATCAAATAAATCACATGTACTTTCGATACTTTATGTGGAATTTTGCTGGCAAACAAAATGACAAACAGGGCCACGGAGAATTAAATAATGGAAACTGGTTAAGCGGATTTAATTTTATTGATGAATTAAGGTTAGGACCCCAATATTCAATGCCAGAGCATTTAAAAAACAATAAAGGAAGAAATACTTATTATTTTTTACCTTTAATACTTGGAATAATTGGATTAATTTTTCACTATAATGCAAATCCAAAAGATACTTGGTCTATTTTTTTATTCTTTTTTTTCACAGGAATAGCAATTGTACTTGAGCTTAATCAAACCCCCTATCAACCTAGAGAAAGAGATTATGCATATGTTGGGTCTTTTTATGCCTTTTCCGTATGGATTGGAATCGGAGTATATGCGATATATAGCTCTCTAAATAAATATATAAAAAACGCTAAGGCAACTTCAATTATTACTACACTCACCCTATTTATTCCTACATTAATGCTGTCACAAGGCTGGGATGACCATAATCGATCAAACAGATACACGGCTACAGAATTTGCAAAAAATTATTTAAAATCTTGTGAACCAAATGCAATTTTATTTACAATGGGTGATAATGACACATTTCCTTTATGGTATGTACAGGAAGTTGAAAATTATAGAACTGATGTGCGAATAGTCAACCTAAGCTTATTAAATACAGATTGGTATATCGACCAAATGAAAAGAGATGCCTACGATGGGAAAGCTGTACCATTTAGCCTAACAAGAAATCAATATAAACAAGGGACACGAGATGTCGCTATATATATGGATTATGGAAGGAGTGAACAATATCTTGAATTAACAGACTTCAATAGATGGATAAAAAGTGATCGATCAGAAACTAAAATTAATATTGGGAAAGATTATGATTTCTATTATACAAAAAATATAAAAATACCTGTCAACAAAGAAAATGTTATAAAAAATAATCTAGTACATCCAAAAGATTATCATTTAATTTTAGATACATTAAAAATCAATTTAAATACAAGCCAATTAGAGAAAAAAGATATTATGATATTAGATATGATTGAAACTAATAATTGGGAGCGGCCTATTTATTTTGCTATTACAATAGGAAGTGCTGGTAGATCATTTCTTTATTTAGATAAATATTTTCAATTAGACGGTATGGTCTATAAATTACTACCTATTGAGAACACAATTAATAAGACAGGTGATATAGCAAGGGTAAATTCTGATATTTTACTACCCATGTTAATGGAAAAATATAATTGGGGGAATCTTAATCAAGATATTTATTTAGACGAAACTAATATTCGAATGACTATGAATTTTCGCAACAATTTCAGTCGTTTAGCACAGCAATTAATTATTGAAGAAAAATATACACAAGCAGAAGAAGTTCTTGATAAATGTATGGAAATTATGCCTGGTGATAAAGTCCCATTAAATTATTTTATTCACCCTATAATTGAAAGCTACTATCAAATTGAAGCCAATAAAAAAGCTGAAACAATACTTACTGAACTATATAATATTTATAAATCAGAACTAGAATACTTTTTTAGTTTCCCCTCTGATAAAATCACTGGTGTTCAAACTGAATTAATTAAAAATCTGCAATTTTATAATAATCTAGTTATTATCAGCGACGACAATAATCACCCAGAGAAAAGAAAAATTCAACAAGATTTTCAAAGATTCTACCAAAACTTTTTATCATTGTAACTAGTGCTTTCTTTTAAGAATTGAATTAAGAAATTCAATAAAATATTTTTCTTTTTTCTCTTGAAATTTAATAGTGGACAATAAATTCAATATATTTTGATGCAGATTATTGATTGTTGATTCTACATGCTTTTTAATATTTAAATCATCATATAATGAAATTACCTCATCTAATTTCATTGAATTATCAGAATTATAAACTGCCTTTAACTTATTTTTCATTACTACATTTGCTTTATTTAATGCAGAAACATATAAAAATGTTTTTTTCTTCTCTAAAATATCCCCTCCTATTTTTTTTCCGACAGCTAACTCTTTTCCATATAAATCTAAATAATCATCCTGAATTTGAAACAACTGTCCTAAAGAAGAACCTACCTGCTCCATAATTTTCACATCTTTATTGGAAATATTTAATATAGTACACGGAACCAGCAAACAAAACTTAATTAATGCTCCTGTTTTTAATTCAATCATATTTAAATAATCATCCATTTTTATAGTTAATTTAAATTGAAAATCTAAATCAAGCTGTTGTCCTTCACAAATTTGAATTGCAGTATCAGTAAATTGATTTATAATGTGTTTATTAATTACATTTGATTTCAATAATTGTTTATAAGATCTTATTAATAATACATCACCTGATAAAATTGCTTGATTTTTAGACCATTTAGTGTTAATTGTTGGGATACCGCGTCTAAGTTGAGCATTATCCATTACATCATCATGTATTAGTGTAAAATTATGTAATTCCTCAATAGACTTAATAACCTCTTTCAAATCATTCATATTACCTCCAAACATAAAATTCGAAAGCAAAGTTAAAACAGGTCTGATTTGCTTGCCCTTTTTCGAGAATATATAATTAATAGGAGAATATAAATTTTTTGGATTTTTATTTTCGGATAAATCATTTAATGTTTCATCTGCAAACTGAATAATTTCAGATACATATTTTGAATAGCTAGTCATTTAATAATGAAATAAGATATTTTCCATAATTATTATTAAAAGCTTTGGCTAATTGTCGTAATTGATCTCTATTTATATATTTCTTGATGAAAGCTTGTTCTTCAACACAACCAACTTTTAATCCCTGACGTTTTTCTAATACTTGCACAAATTGACCCGCCTCCATTAGTGACGAAACTGTACCTGTATCTAACCATGCTGTTCCTTTATCCATTTTTATTACATTTAATAAATCTAGTTCATAGTATTTAGAAATAATATCTGTAATTTCTAACTCCCCACGACGACTTGGTGTTAATTGTTTCGCATATTCAACTACATTATTGTCAAAAAAATAAAATCCAGGTATTGCATAGTTTGACTTAGGTTCTAAAGGTTTTTCTTCAATAGAAAGTATTTTATTCGCAGATGAAATTTCTACCACACCATAGCGAGAAGGATTAGAAACATGGTATGCAAATATAGATGCACCTTTATTTTTTATAGAATTAGCAACAACAAATTCTAAAGAAGGAAAATAAAAAATATTATCTCCTAGAATTAAAACCACATTGTCACTAGCTATAAAAGACTCAGCTATAAGAAAAGCTTCAGCTATACCTTTAGGTTCTGATTGAATTGCATATGATATTGAACATCCCCATTGTGAGCCATCAGACAATAAAGATTGAAACAATGCTAAATCATGTGGAGTAGTAATAATTAAAATTTCATTAATTCCCGAAGCTATTAATGTGGAAAGAGGATAGTATATCATCGGCTTATCATAAACAGGTATAATTTGCTTACTTACTGGAATTGTGATTGGATAAAGTCTTGTTCCAGCTCCACCTGCTAAAAGAATGCCTTTCATATTATAATTATTTATACTAAACAGTTAAAATATCTTTCTCTTTAACTTCAAATATAGCATCTATTTGAGTCACGTATTTATCAGTTAATGCTTGAATTTTTTCTTCTGCTATCTTTAATGCATCATCTGAAAGACCATCTTTATTTAAAGTTTTTAATTCGTCATTAGCATCTCTTCTAGTATTTCTAATACTAATTTTACAATTTTCTATTTCTGTTTTTACTTGCTTGACTAATTCTATTCTTCTTTCCTCAGTTAAAATTGGAATATTAATAATGATTTTATCTCCAGTATCTTGAGCATTAAAACCTAAATTTGCAGCATTTATAGAATTCACAATATCCGGTACTGTATTTTTTTCCCACGGTTGAATAAATATAGTACGAGCATCTGGAGTACTTAAACTTGCCATATTACTTATGGGTGTTGGAGTACCATAATAATCAACATTCACACCGTCTAAAACTGATGTATTTGCTCGGCCAGCACGAATTTTAGATAATTCAGACTGTAAATGATTTACTGAATCATTCATTTTTTCTGTTGCTAAATCAATACAAAAATTAACTTGCTCTTCCATATTAATAATACACTTTAGTTCCAATATTATGTCCCTGTACTAATTTAAACAAATTACCGGCTTTATTTATATTAAAAATATTAATTGGTAATTTATTTTCTTTACATAAAGTAAAAGCTGTCATATCCATAACAGATAGTTTTTTATTATAGACTTCATCAAATGAAATCTTATCATACTTAACTGCATTCTTATTTCTCTCAGGATCATCAGAGAAAACACCATCCACTCTAGTTCCCTTAATAATAACATCCGCTTTAATCTCAACAGCTCTTAGTACAGCTGCTGTATCAGTTGTAAAATATGGTCTACCTGTGCCAGCAACAAAAATAACAACTCGTTTTTTTTCCAAATGTCTAATAGCCCTTCTCCTAATAAATGGTTCTGCAATTTCATCAATTTTAACTGCTGACATTAGTCTAGTTTGAATACCCATTTTTTCCAATGCAGATTGTAATGCTAAGCCATTAATTACAGTTGCTAACATTCCCATATGATCTCCTTGCACCCTATCAATCAAGTCATCAGAAGTGCCTCTAAATATATTTCCACCACCAATCACTAAGGCAACTTGAACTTCATTACTTACAATTGATTGTATTTCACGACAGTAATGTGAAATTTTATCATTACAAATACTAGATAAATCATTGCTAGCTAAAGATTCACCGCTAAGTTTTAATAAAATTCTTTTATAATTCATAAAATTTAAATTATAAAAAAAAAGAAGATTATAATCTTCTTTTTTTAATTTATTATCCTAATTGTACTCTTTTGAAATCTGAAACAATTAAGTTTTCATCCTCAGATTTTAAATAATCTAAAATAGACAATTTTGAGTCTTTTATATAAACCTGATTAAGTAGAGTGTTTTCTTTAAAAAACTTTTTCAATCTTCCCTGAGCAATTTTTTCCAACATTGCTTCTGGCTTACCTTCTTTTCTTGCTAAATCTTTTCCAATCTCCATTTCTTTTTCGATAACTTCTTTACTTACAGAAGACTCATCAATACCAATTGGATTCATTGCAGCAATTTGCATAGCAATATTTTTTCCTATTTCCATGATACCATCGCTTTTAATATTAAAACCAACTAATGAAGATAGTTTATTGCCCGGATGAATATATGATGCTACATAATCTGCCTTAATAAAAAAATAACTGCTTATTTCTATTTTTTCGCCAATAACACCCGTTTGTTCAACAAGTTTTTCATTAATAGTAGTTGTAGAATCATCATAACTTAAATCTTTGATTGAGTCAATGCTAGTTGATTCTGCATTTATTGCTTTATTTAAAATAGAACGAGCTAAGTCAACGAATGTTTCATTTTTTGCTACAAAATCTGTTTCGCAATTTAAACAAATTAAACCACCCATATTATTAGTGTCATTTGTAATCGAAAGCACTACCCCTTCTGATGTCTCTCTATCAGCTCTTTTAGCAGCTACTTTCTGCCCTTTTTTTCTTAAAACATCAATAGCTTTTTCAAAATCACCATTTGTTTCAACTAAAGCTTTTTTACAATCCATCATCCCAGCACCTGTTTGCTTTCGTAAATCATTTACCTGTGCAGCTGTAATCTGTGTCATTTTTATAGTATTTAATATCTTTATTTAGATTTTTTATTTTCGTTTGAGTCTTTAGATTTTTTATCTAATTCTCTTTCTTTTAATGATTCTTGAATTGTTTTCGCAACACAAGATAAAATAATATCGATACTCTTAGAAGCATCATCATTAGATGGAATAGGAAAATCAACTAAATTGGGATCTGAATTTGTATCTACCATAGCAAAAGTAGGAATACCTAATTTTTTTGCTTCAGAAACAGCTATTTTTTCCTTAACAATGTCTACAATAAAAACAGCCCCTGGTAACCTATTCATATCTGAAATACTACCTAAGTCTTTTTCTAATTTATCTCTTTTTCTATCTAATTGAAGTCTCTCTCTCTTAGATAATGTAGATATAGTACCATCATCCTTCATTTTGTCGATAGCTGTCATTTTCTTTACAGCTTTTCTGATTGTAACAAAGTTAGTTAACATACCTCCGGGCCACCTTTCAGTAATATAAGGCATATTCAATGGCTTTATATGTTTAACTAAAATATCTTTTGCTTGTTTTTTTGTTGCAACAAATAAGATTCTTCTACCGGTCTTAGCAATTTTACTCAATGCTTTAAGACTTTCATCTAATTTATTTACTGTTTGATTCAAATCTAAAATATGAGTTCCATTCTTTTCCATAAAGATAAATGGAGTCATATTTGGATGTCTTTTTCTAGTTAGGTGTCCAAAATGTACACCAGCATCTAATAATTTCTTTACATCTACTGTTGTCATAAATAATGATTATCGTTTTGAAAATTGTGTTTTCTTTCTTGCTTTCCTTTGCCCAGGCTTTTTTCTTTCAACCATTCTTGGGTCTCTAGTAATAAGTCCTTCTTTTCTCAAAGTACTTTTGTTTTCTTCATCTAATTTAACTAATGCACGTGCAATAGCCAATCGAGCTGCCTCAGCTTGACCTGTTAAGCCTCCTCCAAACACGTTAATACTTATGTCAAATTTTTTCAACATTGATAAAGAGTTTTGAGCTTGCTCTAACTTGTATTGCAATAAATGAGTAGGAAAATAATCCTTATAGTCTTTTTTATTTACTTGAATGGAACCTTTTCCAGATTTCATATATATCCTCGCAACTGACTTTTTTCTTCTTCCTATTGAATGTGTAACTTCCATAATTTATTTAATATCATCAAGATTAATTAGTTTTGGTTTCTGCGCTGTTTGATCATGATTTTCACCAGCATAAACATAAAGATTTTTATTAATTAATCTTCCTAACTTATTTTTAGGAAGCATTCCCTTAACAGCCTTTTCGATTAAACGTGTTGGATGCTTAGCAAGTAAATCTTTTGCAACTGTGACTCTTTGCCCACCAGGATAGCCAGTATGACGGATGTATTCCTTCTGATTCAATTTATTTCCTGAAAGTTTAATCTTTTCAGCATTTATAACAACTACATTATCACCACAATCTATGTGCGGAGTGAAGTTAGTTTTATGTTTACCTCTTATTATTCTAGCAATTTTAGAAGCCATCCGTCCTAACAAAGCACCATCAGCATCTACCAAAATCCATTGTTTTTTTACATCTGAAGATTTTGCAGATAATGTAGGATATTTATCTTTATATTTTACCATTTTAAATAACACTTTATTATAAAAACCACTTCTTGTTAAACAGATAACAAATGAAAATGGTTTGCAAATGTAACATTTTTTGGATTAGAATCAATAAAGTATGCTTTTTTTTTATGAGGTGATTAAATAATTTTTAATTCTTTACCTACTTCCGAAAAGGCATTTATTGCAAAATCTAGTTGTTCTTTAGAGTGTGAAGCAGATAACTGAACTCTTATTCGTGCTAAATTTTTAGGAACAACCGGGTAAAAAAATCCTACCACATAAACTCCTTTATCTAACAAAGCATTTGCTACTTTTTGAGCTAGTTTTGCATCATATAACATAACGGGTACAATCGGATGAGTCCCTGGCTTAATATCAAAGCCTAACTCAGTCATATTTTTTCTAAAATAAGAAGTGTTCTTTTCTAATTTATCTCTTAAATCTGTACTACTGGATAATAACTCTAATACTTTATTTGAAGCGCCAACAATAGACGGAGATAAAGAATTTGAAAATAAATATGGTCTTGATTTTTGTCTTAGTATATCAATAATTTCTTTACTTGCAGAGGTAAATCCCCCCATTGCACCGCCAAGCGCTTTTCCTAAAGTAGAAGTAATAATATCTACTCTACCAAACACATTGCAATACTCGTGAGTACCTCGTCCTTTCTCCCCAATAAAACCTGTAGCATGACAATCATCAACCATAACGAGTGCATTATATTTATCTGCTAAATCACATATTTTATCTAACTGTGCTATGTGTCCATCCATAGAAAAAACACCGTCAGTTACAATTATTCTATAACGTTGTTCTTGAGCTTGCTTTAGTTTTTCTTCTAAACTTGTCATATTATTATTAAGATATCTAAAGCGCTTAGCTTTACACAATCTGATACCGTCAATTATTGATGCATGATTCAATTCATCTGAAATAATAGCATCTTTATCAGAAAATAAAGGCTCAAATAATCCACCATTTGCATCAAAAGCTGCTGCATATAAAATTGTATCTTCCATCCCTAAGAAGTTTGATAATTTCTTTTCCAATTTTTTATGAATATCCTGAGTACCACAAATAAATCTAACAGATGATAGACCATTACCATAACTTTCTAGAGTAGAGATGGCAGCATCAACTACCCTTAAATCGGATGATAATCCTAAATAATTATTAGCACAAAAATTAAGCACCTCCTTACCAGTGTTAATATGTATAGCTGCTCCTTGTTGAGTAATAATCACCCTCTCATCTTTATATAAGCCTTCGTCTTTAATCTGACTTAATTCATTTTTTAGGCTATCTTTAAAACTTGGATACATTTTTTATTAAAATTAAACTAAACCCTGTTCGATCATAGAATTTGCAATTTTTTTGAATCCAGCTATATTAGCTGCTTCAACATAATTGTCACATTCTTTATTTCTTATTTCATTAATGCAATCTTGATGAATTTTATGCATAATACTTTTCAATTTACTGTCAACTTCTTCTCTTGACCAATTTAATCTTAATGAGTTTTGAGACATTTCAAGGCCAGATACAGCAACACCTCCAGCATTTGCAGCTTTTCCAGGTGCAAATAATACTTTATTTTCAAGTAAAATATCAACAGCATGATTTGTACAAGGCATATTTGCTCCTTCAGCAACAGCAACACAACCATTTTTTATAAGTTCTTTAGCATCACTTTCCATTAATTCATTTTGAGTTGCACAAGGTAATGCTACATCACAGGCTACGCTCCAAGGTGTTTTATTTTTTACAAATTGACAATTATATTTTTTTGCATATTCAGATATTCTTAGCCTATTAATATTTTTAAGCTCCATTATATATTTCAATTTATCTGAATCAATGCCTTCTTTATCGTATATATAACCCGACGAATCAGATAATGTTATTACTTTTGCACCTAATTCAATTGCTTTAGCACAAGCATATTGTGCAACATTACCAGATCCAGATATTGCAATTTTTTTTCCCTTGATTGATGAATCCAAATTATAATTAAACATTTCTTCAACAAAATACACAAGACCGAATCCTGTAGCCTCTGGTCTAATTAACGATCCTCCCCAATCATGACCCTTACCAGTTAAAACTCCAGTAAATTCGTTTTTGATTCTTTTATACTGACCAAACATATATCCTATTTCTCTCGCACCAACACCAATATCTCCAGCTGGCACATCAAGATTGGGACCTATATGTTTACTTAATTCTGTCATGAATGATTGACAAAATCTCATAACTTCATTGTCTGATTTGCCTTTAGGATCAAAATCTGCTCCCCCCTTACCACCACCCATAGGAAGACCAGTTAAAGCATTTTTAAAAATTTGCTCAAAACCTAAAAATTTAAGAATCGACAAGTTCACTGAAGGATGAAATCTTAATCCACCTTTATAAGGACCAATGGCCGAATTATATTGGACACGAAATCCTCTATTAATTTGAAAATGACCATTATCATCAATCCAAGGAACTCTAAAAACTATAATTCGTTCTGGCTCAACAATTCTGCCTAGTATATTTAATTTACTGTAAATAGAATTTTTATCAACAAAACTATCAATAGATGTTATAAATTCTTCAACTGCTTGAATAAATTCAGGTTCATGACTATTTTTACTTTTTACTTGTTTAAAAATTGTATAAGTGTATGACATAAAATAAAATTTAAATAAAAAAATGTCTATAGTCGACAAATCTAATTATATTTTTGAAAACATTCACCTAAATTTATAAAGTTTAAATTATCATTATATTTACCATAAAAAAAATTTAATCTGGATATGAAAAGGTCTCTTTTTATCATAGCATTTCTTATTTCTATTTTAAGTATATCACAAAATATGTCAATTCAGGGCACTATTTTAGATGCAAATGACAACTTACCTTTAATTGGTGTAAATATTATTTTAGAAAATGAATCTCAATCATTAAATACAGGCTCAGCTACTGATTTTGATGGAAAATTTATTTTCAATAATTTGAAAACTGGAAATTATATTCTTTCGATTTCATATATTGGATATGAGACACAAAAATTAGATGTAAAAATTACAACAAATAATATAGAAAAATTAATTTATTTACATTCACAAGCCACTGAAATGGATATGGTTGTTATTTCAGCTGGTAAATTTGCACAAAAATTAGAGGAAGTCACTGTATCAATGGATATTATTCAACCATCATTAATTGAAAATAAAAATAGTACAGATTTAGAGGTTTTAATGAACCAAAGTCCTGGAGTACAAGTGGTAGACGGACAAGCTAATATCCGTGGAGGTAGTGGATGGAGCTATAACACGGGTAGTCGTGTTTTAGTGATGGTAAATGACATGCCTCTTCTTAGTGGTGATATAGGAACCGTAGAATGGAGCATGATTCCTATGGAGAATATTTCACAAATTGAAGTAATAAAAGGTGCTTCATCAGTTTTGTTTGGGTCGTCAGCTATGAATGGTGTTATTAATGTTCGAACAGCATATCCAAAAGGAGATCCTGAAACAAAAGTATCATTTTACTCTGGCTACTACGATAAACCACAAAGAGAAGGCCTTAATTGGTGGGGAAAAAATAAAAGAAGATTTAATGGAATGTCATTTAGTTATGCTGAATACAAAAATAATACTGGATTAGTAATTGGTGCAAATATTTATTCCAATGATGGTTATAAAGGTGGTATTGTTACTGACCCTAATGGAGATGGTATTATAAGTGAACTTGATTCTGCTGCTACTAATTTTGAACAAGAATTGCCAGTAAGTGAAGAATGGGGAAGATTTAATTTTTCTACAGAACATAACTCAATTAACATTCCTGGATTAACATATGGTATTAATGGTAATTTTACTTTCATGAAACAATTTCAATCATTAATTTTTGCACATGATTCAGTTGCATACACCCCTATAGATGTTCCTCAAGGCAGTCAACCAGCTCTTTTTCGTCAATTAATGTTTAATCTAGATCCTCACATTAAATACACAGCAATTAGTACAAACAATCCTGATAATAATATTAAGCACTCATATAAAGGTAGATTTTTCAGAGATGACTATATGCCAACTAGTGAGGAAAAAGGGTTTTCTAATGTGTTGTATCAAGAATATCAATTTCAAAAAACATTTAATAAGGAATATGGTCACATAGTGTCCACATCGGGCATCACATCTAACTATATTAAAGGCGATTATGATGAAATTTATGGAGAAGGTGGAATTTCTAATGTTAAGCAAATGTTTAATTATAGTATGTACTCTCAATTTGACCTAAAATATAAAAAACTTAATTTTTCACTTGGAGCGAGATTAGAACATTTTCTTTTCCAAGAAGAATCTTTATATATACCTGTTTTTAGAAGTGGTGTAAATTACCAATTATTTGAAGGGACATATATTCGATCTTCATTTGGACAAGGCTATCGATATCCTACTATTATGGAATCATTTGTTAAAACTGATTACCACCCTGTGTATGTATACCCAAATCCGGAATTAAAACCTGAATATGGCTGGAGTGGTGAAATCGGGCTAAAACAACTGTTTAAAGTGGGTCACTGGAAGGGTATGCTTGATGTTGCAGGATTTATTATGCATTATAATGATATGATTGAATTTACATTTGGGCAATGGGACCTCCCATCTAGCCCAGATCCACTTGAAAATTTCTTTGGCATTGGATTTAAATGTGTAAATATTGGGGAAACTCGAATAAGTGGTGCCGAAATTTCACTTGTTGGAGATGGAAAAATTGGTCCTGTTGATGTTTCTATATTAGGTAGTTATACTAGAGCTAATCCAATTATATTAAATCCTGATAGCACATATTATGAATATGTAAATGCTTTAGGAGAAACTGCAGAAATAAATTACAATAATTCAAGTTATGATACTACTGGACATATATTAAAATATCGACATGAACATTTATTGAAATTTGATATAAATCTTGAGTATAAATCAATTATGACTGGGCTCAGTGTACGTTATAATTCATTAATGAAAAATATGGATGCTGTTTTTGGTTCAGGATTATTTAATGAATATGGCGGGGCGGACGATAATCCAACGATTATTTCATTAGGAATACTCGAATCTAGAGAAAGAATGCTTGACGGTGATTGGATTTTTGATTGGAGAATTGGTGGTCACATAAATGAAAATATTTCTTTATCATTTATTATAGATAATTTATTAAATAGAGAATACCAAAATAGACCAGCAGACTTAGGCCCACCAAGAACATATACAATAAAATTAAGTGCGAAGCTATAATATGAAGATTATTGGTATAATTCCTGCGAGATATGGATCAAAACGATTACCAGGTAAACCGCTTATTAAAATTAAAAATAAATCACTACTTGAATTAACATTTAATGCAGTATCCAAATCAAAAGTATTTGATTTAATTTTTATCACAACTGATTCAAAAAAAATAATTGATTTATCAAAAAGTATAGGTGCGGAGTGTATTAGGACATCTAAAAATAATCAAAACGGTACTGAAAGATGTGCTGAACTAATCACAAAATTAAATATGCAGATAGACAATCATGACTTAATCGTAAATATACAATGTGACGAACCCTTTATACAAAAAAATCACTTAGAAAAATTGATAAATTTATTTGATACACCAACAAAGATAGGAACACTAGTCGCCCCAATAAATAAAAATGAAATTAATGACCCCTCAGTGGTTAAAGTAAGTATCGATAAAAATGGTGATGCAATTAATTTTAATAGAAATATTAAGAAGCTTGAAAAAAAAAATAAACTATATAAACATATCGGAGTTTATGCATATCAAAAACCAACATTACTCGAAATAGTTCATTTAAAAAGTACAAAAAGAGAGCAAGAAGAAAAATTGGAACAGTTGAGATGGTTACAAAATCATTATCAAATATCATGTCAATTTATAAAAGAGAATTTAAAATCTATTAATACTATAAATGATTTGAAAAATTTATAAAAAAATATTACAGAACGAAATTTTATTTTCTATCTTTAATACAACATTTAAACAATGAAAACATCTATAGAAAGACATATTTTTGAACTTCTCAAGTATTATGACTGTGTTATTATTACTGGACTAGGTGGTTTTATTTTGAATTATCGCGGCTCTTACTTTAACCAAATTACACAGAAAATATATCCTCCAACAAAAAGTATTGCATTCAATCAAAATTTAATTCAAAATGATGGATTACTAGCTAATTATATACAAGACCTTGAAAAAATTAGCTATGATGAAGCTTGCATAGAAATATTGAAATTTGTAAGAAAAACTAAATTAAATTTACAAAAAGGCAACTCAATTGTATTTGAAAATATCGGTGAAATTTATTATAACGAAAATTCAAAAATACAATTTCAACCAATTGACTCATTTAATTTTAATAGCCATTCGTATGGTTTAGATAGCTTTAAGTTAAATAAAACAAAAAAAATAAATTCAAAAGACAATAACAGTAGATTATCCGCTGCTGCAATAATACTGCTCATATGTATTTCTATTATTTCATTAAATCAAAATAATTTTGAAAACATACTCACATTTAATTTAAATCCTATAAAAACTAATCACTATAATCCACGAACAACTGTTGCTGATATTGATAGTTTAGGAAAAGAAACACCTGGTATTTATAATGTGCAAGTTNNAAAANTNGATCCNGATNTNTATAAAATCAATGGNACTAANTACCATATANCNACAAAAAGATGNTTTAANGAAGGNTTNGNAAGAGATGTGCAAATTAAAATNTGGATAGATGAANNA
>PAWM01000016.1:15743-161787 GCA_002714185.1 Flavobacteriales bacterium
AACTNAACGACAAGTNTGTTTTTTAAATNCTGCNGAAACNGAATATNANGANTGTTTTANAATTNTTANTGTTTANANTNAAATGNNNTCTAANTCNAATAAAATTATGGTNTTAATGAAAAATGGAAANATGAAAGAAGNATTATTAGTTTTAGAAGAAACATACATTGACCCATATGTGATTGTTAATAGCATTCCAGAAGAAGAAACCGACAACAATAGTGACTCACTTTTAGTCAAAGATATTCCAGAAAGATTTATAAATGCTATCCAAAACCTTAGCAATCCAGAAAAAAATATCGATAAGCCAATTAAAATAACTATTACCAATAGCGATACTGAGTCAGAATTAACTTTAAAAACAAAAAATATACATATCATTGCTGGTAGTTTTTCTGAGGAAAAAAATGCAAAAGCATTAGCAAAGCAAATGATAAATAGAGGTTTTAAAAATGCATCTATAGTTGGAAAAAATAAAAACGGACTTATAAGAGTTGCAATAGAGAGTTTTTACACTGAAGAAGAAGCACAAATAAAATTAATTGATGTGAAATCTAAAGTTGCTAGTGCTTGGATTCTAAATGACAATTAATATTGTTTTGCTTCATCAGTCTATTAATTTCATTTAAAATTACTTTTGGATCTATTTCTTTAATACATCCATTTTTTTGAATTTTACAATAGTTCCCATGTTTAGAACAGGGACTTAAATTTGGTTTTGACACAATTTGAATAGAACCATAATCAGACATATATGGGTAAAATCCTAAAACAGGTTTTGTACAACCCCAAAAGGATATAATAATTTTTTTAAATGCTGCGGCAATATGCATAAGGCCTGTGTCATTGCTTAACACTAAGCAACTATTTTTTATTAAAAATGCAGACTGATCTAAAGATAGTTTACCACAAAAATTATAAATTCTCTTATTGGTAGATTTTTGAATGATTGTATCGCCCATCTTAGCCTCATCTCCCCCCCCTAATAATACTACTGGAAATTCAATCTTATTTATCACAGAAATAATTTGTTTTTCTGAAAGCATTTTTTGATTATAACTCGCACCAACAGACCAAGCTATGTAACTTTGATTAATATTATAATCAACCTCTACTGTTGGTCCAATAAAATAATCTAATCCACAATTATCATTTATAACATTAAAAATTCTAATGGCTTGAAAATACTTTTCTACAATATGTAAATTTGAACCTAATATATTAAAATATATAAGTAAGTATTTTGCTAAAGTACCTTTTTTATAAGTAGAACTAGCACATCTCAAATTCAATTTAATTAACCAAGAGCGGATATTATTATGTAAATCAATAATGAAATCATAGTTTTCATATTTTAAATCAATGATAGTTTCATTAAAATTACTTTTAAGCTTATGAATTTTATTAATATAAGGATTAGATTCAAGTAAAATGGAATATTCTGGCTTAGTTAAATAGTGAATCTCAAAGCCTTTTTGTAACTTAAGACACCTTATAATAGGAGATGTAAGAACTATATCACCTATAGAACTAAGCCGAATAATTAATATTTTTTTCACAACCTAAAAATAAAACAAAAAAAATCACAGTGCACATTTAAATAAAATTATAATTTAAAATTTATGTTTACAGATTCACATACACATCTTTATCTCAAAGAATTTGACAAAGATGTTGCTACTGTTATTAAAAATGCAGTAGATAGTGGTGTTAACCGCTTTCTTCTTCCAAATATTGACCTTAACTCAATTCCAAAACTGCTAGCTTTATGTAAAGATGAGAAAAGTAATTTATTTCCAATGATTGGCTTACATCCATGTAGTGTATCTAAAAACTTCATAAATGATTTAGACAAAATTTACTCATATTTTAATGCAGATAGTTTTATTGCAATTGGAGAAATCGGTATAGATTTATACTGGGAAAATAAATTTATTATAGAACAACAAGAGGCATTTCAAATACAATTAAATTGGGCAAGACAACATAAACTACCTATTGTAATACATTCTAGAAACTCTTTTAATGAAATTTATACAATACTGAAAAAGAAAAAAAACAATGACATAACGGGTGTTTTTCACTGTTTCTCAGGAAGTTATCAACAAGCTAAAAAAATAATAGAAATGGGATTTTATTTAGGTATTGGGGGAGTATTGACTTTTAAAAACTCCAATCTTTCTGAAGTGATAAAAAAAATCGATTTAAAACATTTAATTTTAGAAACAGACTCTCCGTACCTTGCTCCATCCCCTATGAGAGGAAAAAGAAATGAGCCTAAATTTTTACCAATTATAGCAAAACAAATTGCTGAAATTAAAAATATAAATATCCAAGAAATCGCTGAAATTACTAACCAAAATATTGATGATATTTTTTTTAAAATTAAATAATTGTAATACTGAATGTAAAATAAGAATTGTTTCAATAAATTTTATTTTATTAAATGTTTATTTTTTTTTGTAAATTCGAACCGATTGATTGTTGAATGTAAGAACGAGGAGAGGTGGCCGAGTGGTTTAAGGCGCATGCTTGGAAAGCATGTATATGGAAACCATATCAGGGGTTCGAATCCCTTTCTCTCCGCTTTTTTTACATTCCAACTAACTTAAAATTAACTTTAAAACTAATAAAATGACTTCTAGATTTTTAATTTTGTTTTTCTTATTTTCTGTAAGCTTCCAAATAACTTACTCTCAAGAAGAAATAATCAGTGATTCACTAACATCAGATACAATAATAACCGACACTCTTGAAACTGAAAATGAAACTTCATTTGAAGATGATGACAATCCAATCGAAGTAACAGAAAATTCCCCTCCATCATTTCATCAAGTTTTAAAAACTAAATTTATTGAAGGTGGAGCTGGATTTATGGGTATTGTTTTACTAACTCTTATTCTTGGACTAGCTCTTTGCATAGAACGAATAATTTATTTACATGCTGCCGGAGCAACTAACAGTGACAAATTATTAAACTCAATTGAAAATGCTCTAAAAAAGGAAGGAGTAGAAAAAGCAAAAGATATTTGTAGAAATAGTCCTGGTCCAATTGCAAGTATATTTTATCAAGGATTAGAGAGGTCTGATCAAGGAATAGATGCTGTAGAAAAATCAATAGTTTCTTATGGTTCTGTACAAATGGGACTATTAGAAAGAGGTACTACTTGGATTTCATTATTCATTGCACTTGCACCAATGTTAGGATTTATGGGAACTGTAATTGGAATGATTGGGGCATTTGATGCTATTGAAGCAGCAGGAGACATTTCGCCTTCGTTGGTTGCAGGAGGAATTAAAGTAGCATTATTAACTACAGTTTTTGGTCTAATTGTTGCGATTATTCTGCAAATATTTTATAACTATATAATATCTAAAATTGATGATATTGTCAACAAAATGGAAGATGCATCAATTGCACTTGTTGATATGCTAGCAAAAAAATAAATAATTTAAAAAAATTTATTATGGTAGATTTTGGTTTAATTCTCACATATTTATTAATAAGTATAACAATACTAGCATGTATTGCTTCACCGATTATACAGATCAAAAATGATATGAATAAAATAAAACAAATGATAACTCCTGTTTTTTTTCTATCATTAATTATTATTACTTCTATATTAATATCATCAGACGAAGTATTACCTAATTATACAGATGCTAATGGGCAGTTAATTTCTTCAAATCTTTCAAAAATTGTTGGAGGGTCATTAATAACATTTTACATACTATCATTTATTACTATCTGTGCTATTTTATATAGCGAATTTTTGTATAAAATTTTTAATAATGGCAAGAAGTAATCGATCTATACCTGAAATCAATGCAGGGTCTATGGCAGATATTGCATTTTTATTACTAATATTTTTTCTAGTTACAACTACAATGGATGTAGACACAGGAATATCAAGAAAGTTGCCTGTGTTAGATGAAGAACAAGAAATTGAAGATATGCAAGGTAATGATAGAAACATATATGAAGTTTATGTCAACAATAAAGATGCCTTGCTAGTTGAAGAAGAGGAAATGAATATCGACAATTTAAGAGAAGGAGCAAAAAAATTTTTAAATAATAATGGCCGAGACCCTAAACTATCTGACAATCCAGAGAAAGCAATTATTTCCTTGCAAAATAGTAGAGGTACATCATATGAAATGTATATTTCTGTTCAAAACGAATTAACTGCAGCATATAATGAATTAAGAGATGAAGCTGCATTGAAAAAATATAATTCAAATTATTCAGTATTACCAAAAGATAAGAAAAAAGAAATCCGAAAGATGTATCCAATGAAAATTTCTGAGGCTGAACCATTTAAACAATAGCAAAGTATATATGTCTAAATTTAAAAAAAATACAAATAAAAAACTTGCTCCAATTTCAACAGCATCTCTCCCTGATATTGTATTTATGCTATTATTCTTTTTTATGGTTACTACAGTAATGAGAGAAACCGAAATGTTAGTAGAAAATATCCTTCCTCAAGCAACAGAGGTAAAAAAACTTGAGAGAAAATCATTAGTTTCATATATATATATTGGGGCTCCAAAAGGCAAAAATAGAAAAGGAAAATACGGCACAGAAGCTAAACTTCAGCTCAATGATTCATATGCGAAAGTTGCAGATATTCAATCTTTTGTTATTGCAGAAAGAGAGACGAGAGCAGAGGAAGAAGTGCCATTATTAACTACATCTATTAAGGCTGATGTTAATGTTAAAATGGGTATTGTTTCTGATATTAAGCAAGAATTAAGAAAAGCCCAAGCATATAAAATCAATTACTCTACAAGAAAAGACGAAAAATAAAGTTTATTTTTCAAAAAAAAATTATGGTAAAAATAGGGGATCTTGAAATTGGGAATTTTCCACTATTACTAGCTCCAATGGAAGATGTTAGTGACCCACCATTCAGAAAACTTTGCAAAAAAGGTGGAGCAGACTTAATGTTTACTGAATTTATTTCATCTGAAGGACTAATTAGAAATGCTACTAAAAGTATTCAAAAATTAGATATTTTTGAATTTGAGCGACCAATCGGTATTCAAATTTTTGGAAGTAATATCGATTCAATGAAAGAAGCAACACAAATTGCTACTGCAGCTAAACCTGATATTATTGATATTAATTATGGCTGTCCTGTAAAAAAAGTTACTTGTAAGGGCGGTGGTGCAGCAATTTTACAGGATGTACCAAAAATGGTTAAAATGACAGCGGAAATTGTAAAATCGACCACACTTCCAGTTACAGTAAAAACAAGATTAGGATGGGATGAAAGCACTAAATATATTGTAGAAGTTGCTGAGAGATTACAAGATGTTGGGATAAAGGCAATTTCAATTCATGGAAGAACAAGAAAACAAATGTATAAAGGTGAAGCTAACTGGGAATTAATTAGAGAAGTTAAAAATAATTCCCGTATGCATATTCCGGTATTTGGAAATGGTGATGTTAACTGTCCACAAACTGCAAAAAATAAAAAAGAAAAATACAATATTGATGGGATTATGATTGGTAGAGGAGCAATAGGAAACCCATGGATTTTTGGTCAAATTAAACAATTTTTGGAAGATGGAACAAAAATAAAAGACCCTAGTATTGTAGAAAAAGCAAATATGGCACTTGAACATTTAAAATTATCGGTTCAATGGAAGGGCGAAAAACTAGGAATACTTGAAATGAGAAGACACTACTCTAATTACTTCAGAGGACTTCCAGAAATTAAAAAATATCGATCTGAATTAGTCCAAATCAATGAATATGCTCCAATAATCGATGTCATTAATACTATTAAAAAAAAATATAGTGATTAATTATATTGATAAAATCTTTGATTTCTAGAAACAATATATGCTGTTAAAACACCTAAAGTCATAACAATTACATTTATCAATAAAATATCTAAAATATTTACACTTATTGGATATGACTGAATAAACGACGAAGCTCCTTCACCTAAATTTAAAAACTTAAACTTAAATTGTAAGAAACAAAATGCTAAACCAAATATATTTCCTAAAAGTGTTCCAAATAAATTAATTAATAAGCCAACAATAAAAAAAATATTTTTAATCTGATTTTTTTTAAAACCTATAGAGTAAAGCACTTGAATATCTTTTTGTTTCTCCATTAATAAAACTATTAAACTTGCAATGAGACTTAACATAGAAATTATTAGAATGAAAGAAAAAATTATATAAACTGCTAATTTTTCAGTTTGTACCATTTTATAAATAAATGGCTGTTGATTAAATCTATTTTTAACAATAAATTCACTGCTGAAATAATGTGACAACTGCTGCTCAATTGAACGAGAATTTGTTGTTTTATCAATACTGATTTCAATACTTGAGCATACTTGAGGTGTGGACAAAATATCTCTTAAACTTGCAATATTTAATAATACTGATGTGTGATCAAAATCTGTATGAGTTTCATATACACCTGTCAGATAAAATGAGTTTGTCTTTAAAATATTATCTATGTTCAAAGTATTCATTTCTTGAAAAAAAGATATTTTTAATGGATTATTGAAGTCTAATAATTTTAATTCTAATAAATTAAAAACACCTATACCACATAATACATAATTAGGATTTTTATTATTAAAGAATTGACTTGCAATAATGCTATCTGTAATTAGATTATTAATTAACATATTGCCAGCAAAATAATTATTATCTACCCCTTTTACATTTAAAACTAACTGATTATCTAAATACTGGCCCAACATTTTATGATCAAGTACTTCCGAATATGAAATAATTCCATCAATGCTATTAATTTTATCAATAATTTGTTCATTAATTTTGAAATTACCTCCATCTTTTAATTCTAATTTAAAATCATGGTCTACATCTCTATATAAATTTTTTATTATTTCATCAAAACCATTAAATACAGATAATACAATAATCATTGCCATAGTTCCAAAAAGCACACCAGTAGTAGAAATAAGTGTAATAATATTTACAATGTTTTTTCCTCTAATTGAGAAGAAATACTTAAATGCTATTTTGTATATATTTTGCAAGTTTAAATGCCCTTCAATATATTATTAATAGTTTCATAATGCTCATGTGAATTGTCAAGAAAAAAAAGTAATTCTGGTGTTTTTCTCATTTGATTTTTAAGTTTAATCGATAGCTCATGTTTAATTAATGACTGCTTATTTTTAATCTCCTGAAAAATAATTTTCTTATTTTTTTCTGGGAACAAACTTAAATACACTTTTGCTAAAGAGAAATCCTTTGAAACAACTACATGAGTAATTGAAATCATAACACCTGGATAATCATTTTTTGATTTATAAAGAAATATATCGGATAAATCTTTTTGTATTAATCTAGCAACTTTTTTTTGTCTATTTGACTCCATACAAATCAAATATACAATTATAATATAATTGATATACTATATATACATATCTTCTCGTTATATTTGGATTATGAAAAATATATTTCGGATTTTAAAATTTTCATTACCATACACCAATCTAATAATTTTAAATACGCTATTTAATTTTCTATCAGTAATATTTTCATTGTTTTCAATTTCTATGGTTATTCCAATATTAGGAATTTTATTTGGAACAATTGAGCCTCCTGAAAATACTAATTTTGACATATCATCAAATAATAGCATAAAGGACTTTTTCTATAAATATATATATACTATTCAAAATGATGAAGGAGTTGTCAGTGCATTGGGATTTATATGTCTTCTAGTTGGTGTAGGCACAATTTTTAAAAATATTTTTAGATATACAGCACTATATTGTTTAACTCCAATTAGGAATAATGTTATTCGTGATATTAGAAAAAAACTATATTCAAAAACTTTAAATCTTCCGTTAATAAATATCTTTAAATTTAAAAAAGGAGACCTAGTAGCAAGAATGACGAGCGATATTACAGAGGTTGAATGGTCAATTATGGGGGTATTAGAACTTTTTATAAAAGAACCTATTCACATAATTATTTTTCTAAGCAGCTTAATTTATATCAGTCCTGAATTAACATTAATAAGTTTAGTTTTTTTACCAATAACTGGTTTTGTAATCACAAAAATTAGTAAATCATTGAAACAATCGTCTCTTTTAAGTCAAAATAAAATAGGTGATATCATTTCACTTATTGAAGAATCAATTACAAATCTCAAGATTATTAAAGGATTAAATAGTTATACAACTATCATTTCCATTTTTAATAAAGAAAATGAGAGCTTAAAAAAAATTAATAATCATGTCTTATGGCGAAAAGATTTAGCTTCTCCTATGAGTGAAATGCTAAGTACATTAGTGATGGTCCTAATTATATGGTTTGGCGGAAAAATTGTGCTTACAAGTAATTTAGATGCAGATTCTTTTATTGGTTTTTTAGTTATATTTTCCCAAATTATTCCGCCGGCTAAATCCCTAACTACAGCTTTTTATTCAATTCAAAAAGGTTCTGCCTCAGCTGAAAGAATTCTAAATATTTTAAATCAACCAGATAGAATTGAAGCAAAATTAAAATTAACGAGTATGTTTTCAGATAAAATTGAATACAAAAATTTATCTTTTAAATATCACCAAGAAATAAACATCAATAATATCAATCTTGAAATTAAAAAAGGAGAAAAAATTGCAATAGTTGGAGAATCTGGATGTGGTAAAACAACTTTAATTGAATTATTACTAAAATTTTATAATCCAGTAAGTGGTAATATATTTATTGACGGCAAAAATATTAATACACTTGATACAAGTTCATTATTTGCAATAGTTACTCAAAACACTTTATTGTTCAACGATACTATTAAAAATAATTTACTTATTGGCTGCAATAATAATACTAGTTTTGAACAAATTAAAGATGCAACAAAAAAAGCTCATATTGATAAGACTATAAGTCAGTTAGATAATGGTTATAATACTATTATTGGGGCCAAAGGAAACAACCTGTCTGGAGGAGAAAGACAAAGGCTGGCAATTGCCAGAGCCATTCTCATTGATGCTCCAATTTTAATTCTAGATGAACCTACTTCATCATTAGATGTGGAATCTAGTAAATACATTCAAAATACATTGCAAAAAATTAAAAAAAACAAAACATTAATTACTATTACTCATAAATTAGACACAATTATTGATTATGATAAAATAATACTAATGAAAAAAGGTAGTATTTTAGAACAAGGTACACACGAATTTTTAATAAATAAAAACGGGGTATACAAAAAACTTTACGAAATTGAAACTTTAAAATCTAATGAAAAAAATTGAACATATCGGAATTGCTGTATCAAATCTAGAGGAAGCTAATAAATTATATTCTTCGTTATTAAACACCAAACCTTATAAGCAAGAAACTGTAGATTCAGAGGGCGTAGTTACTTCTTTTTTTACTTGTAAGGATACGAAAATTGAACTTATTCAAGGTATTGGAGAAAATAATTCTATTGCTAAATTTATCAGTAAAAATGGTGAAGGTATTCACCATATAGCATTTGAAGTAGATGATATTATCTATGAAATGAAGCGATTAAAAAAACTTGGATTTAAAGTTATTAATGATGTTCCTAAAAAAGGAGCAGATAATAAATTAATTTGTTTTATTCATCCAAAGTCAACAAATTATGTCCTTATTGAACTATGTCAAAAAATTAAATAAATAAAATATGCAATTTAGAACTAGAAAACTTGTTAAACCTGAAGACCTAAATCCAGGGGGGAGCCTATTTGGCGGCCAATTATTAAGATGGATTGATGAAGAAGCAGCAATTTATGCAATGTGTCAATTAAGTAATCAGAGAGTCACTACAAAATTTATGTCTGAAATTGATTTTATATCACCTGCTAAAACCGGTGATGTTATAGAAATAGGATTAGAATTGGTTAAATTAGGCAGAACTTCTATAACATTTAGATGTGAAGCAAGAGTCAAGCAAACAGAGAAAACAATTATTACTATAGATAAAATTGTATTTGTGAACTTAAATGCAGAATTAAGACCAACTCCACATAATAAAGATTAATTATTTGCTAGATTATTAATCTTTGCTTAATATTGCTTTCCAATTTAAGGGCCCATAGCTCAGCTGGTTAGAGCACTTGACTCATAATCAAGGGGTCGCAGGTTCAAGCCCTGCTGGGCCCACTAAAGCGAAATTCATCTGTCATTGAGTATGTATTTCGCTTTTTTAGTTTTACTAAAACATCGTAGAATTAAGTCTATAAAATTTATTTTTCACCGTATACCAAAAAGTTATTCTACACAAATAATACTATAGTGTTTTTTACCCTTTTGAACCAATAAATATTTATTATTTAATAAAGAATCACCAGTAATTACAGAGTCTAATTTTAACTTTACTTTATTAATACTAATAGCATTTGATTGAATAAGCCGACGAACCTCGCCTTTTGAATTAAATGCACCTGATAAATCAGTTAATAAAATAAGTGGATTCACACCCTCATGTATACTTGACTTTGAAACCTTATATTGATCAACACCCTCAAATACCATTAAAAATTCTTCTTCTGTAATTTCATTTATTCTATCAGATGTATTTTTACTAAATAATATATCTGAAACTCTTATAGATTGATTATATGCCTCTTCGCTATGTACTCGACAAGTAATCTTTTTTGCTAATTCTTTTTGTAAAAATCTAAGGTGAGGTTCTTTTTTATGTGTTGTGAGTATGTTCTCTATTTCTTTTTGATTTAAAATAGTAAATATTTTTATGCACTTCTCTGCATCTTTATCACTAATATTGAGCCAGTACTGATAAAATTTATATGGAGAAGTTCTTTTTGCATCTAACCAAATATTACCTTCCTCAGTTTTACCAAACTTGCTACCATCTGATTTAGTAATTAGTGGTGTTGTTAAAGCATAGCCTTTATCACTACTAATTTTTTTAATTAATTCAATACCTGCTGTAATATTACCCCATTGATCTGATCCACCTATTTGAACTTTACATTGCTTTGATTTATTTAAAAAATAAAAATCATAGGCTTGAATCAGCTGATATGAAAATTCTGTAAATGATATGCCTGTCTCTAATCTATTTTGGACAGAATCCTTAGCCATCATATAATTTAATGTTAAATGTTTACCAACATCTCTAAAAAATGAAATCATATTCATACTTTTAAACCATTCCATATTATTTACTATCTCAGCCGATTGCAGTCCAAGATCAAAATCTAAAAACAATTCTAATTGTGGTTTAATTAAAGAAATATTATAATTTATTTCTTCAATATTTAATAAATTTCTCTCCGAGCTCTTACCTGATGGGTCACCAATTAGACCTGTTGCACCACCAATTAATGCAATTGGTTTATGTCCACATCTTTGATAATGAACCAACAACATAATAGGAACTAAATTGCCAATATGTAAAGAAGTAGCAGTTGGATCGAAACCAACATACCCAGAGGTTACTCCCTCTTTTAACACATCAGATAAACCAGGTGTAGAATCATGAATCATTCCTCGCCATTCCATTTCTTTAATAAAGTCCATATTTTAATAATTTATACATTGTAAATGTATTATTAAATAATTGAAACACATATATTTAACATATTATAATTAATAAAATGTCTAAAATACTAGTAACAGGAGGTACAGGATTAGTAGGAGCACATCTTTTATATTTTCTTGTAAAGAGTGGTGAATCTCCAATTGCTATCAAAAGAAAACAATCTGATATTTTAAATGTGAAAACTATTTTTAGTTACTACAGCAAGGAATCAGATGAATTATACAAAAAAATTCATTGGAAAGAATGTGACATTTTAGATGTTATACAGTTAGATGGTATTATTAAAAATGTAAAATATATTTATCACTGTGCTGCACTAATTTCATTTAACAATAGTGATAAAGATAAAATGATTGAGATTAACACAACTGGTACTGCTAATATTGTTGATCTTGCATTAAAAAATAAAATAAAAAGAATATGCTATGTTAGCTCTATTGCTACACTAGGTTCAAATAATGATTTAGCTATAGATGAAGATTGTTTTTGGACTTGGGACAACAAATCAGGTTACTCAATTTCAAAATACTTAGCAGAAATGGAAGTTTGGAGAGGGTTTGCTGAAGGATTATCTGGATTTATTGTAAATCCATCGCTAATTATTGGGCCAGGTTCTTGGGAATCTGGTGTAGGAACAATAATTACTAAAGGAAAATTAGGACTTCCATTTTATCCTGATGGAAGTTGTGGTTTAATTGATGTAAATGATTTAGTAACAATTATGACTAAACTGATGGATAGCTCAATTACTAATGAACGTTTCATCATTAATGCAGAACATATGAGCTACCATAAAATAATGAGTATAGTAGCTGAATCTTTCAATCATAAAAAACCATACATCAAACTAGGAAGTACTATTATGAAAATCTTTATTTGGACAGATGCTTTTATTAAAAAAATTCGTCAAAAAAAAATTGAATTAAGCATAGATGCTATCAATTACACGAATTCTAACACAATTTTAAATAGTGATAAGATTAAGCAAATAATTTCTATAGATTACAAAAATATTGAGGATAGTTTAAAAGAATGTATTCAAGTATTTAAAAGTAGATAAATCTTAACCTATTAAGATTAAATTATAACTGCTTAATTATCAAATTCAAGTTCTCTACCATTTTGGTGATCTAGAATAATACCATTCTTATAAACTAAATTTCCATTTACAAGTGTATGAGAAATTTTAAAATTAAATTCATTTCCCTCTAGCGGAGACCAGCCACAAGAATATAAAATATTATCTTTAGTGACAGACCATTTCACATTTTCTTGAACAGCAACTAAATCAGCATAATAACCTTCCTTAATAAAACCTCTTTTTTTCAAATTAAAGCAAATTGCTGGAGCATGTGACATCTTCTCAACAACTCTTTCAATAGAAATTTTATTATTTAATGTATGTTGCAACATTTGTAGTAAAGCATGTTGAACCATAGGTGCACCAGAAGGACATGAAAAATAAGGATTATTTTTTTCTACAAAAGTATGCGGGGCATGATCAGTTGCAATAATATCTAATTTATTATTTAATAATCCTTTCCATAAAGCATCTTGATCCTTTTGTGTTTTAACTGCTGGATTCCATTTAATAAATGAACCCTTTTTATTATAATCCACATCAGAAAAAGAAAGATGATGTATACACACCTCTGATGTTATTTGTTTATTTTCTAAAGACTGATTATTTGTGAATAAACTTAATTCTTTCTCTGTTGAAATATGAAGAACATGAAGCCTAGTTGTGTGCTTTTTAGCTAAATCAACGGCTAATGAGCTTGATAAATAACATGCCTGACTTGATCTAATATTAGGGTGTTCAATTATTGGAACATTATCTCCATATTGCTCTTTAGCTCTTAAACTGTTTTTTCTAATTGTTTCTTCATCCTCACAATGAACAGCAATTAATCCTTCAGTGTTAGAAAAAATATTATTTAACACCTGGAAATTATCTACTAACATATTGCCTGTTGAAGAACCCATAAATATTTTTAACCCAGGTACTTTTTTGAAGTCAGTTTTTAAGACTTCATCAATATTATCATTAGACACACCCATAAAAAAAGAGAAATTAGCAATTGAATCTCTGTGGCCAATAGCAAATTTTTCTGCTAATAAATCTTGAGTCAGCACAGGAGGTTTAGTGTTTGGCATTTCCATAAAAGAAGTTATTCCCCCTGCTATTGCAGCTCTAGATTCTGAGTATATTGTTCCTTTATGAGTTAGACCTGGTTCTCTAAAATGAACTTGGTCATCAATAACTCCTGGAAGTAAATATGAACCTTCTAGATCTATTACTTCGTGAGACTCAGCAGAAATTGAAGGTGCGATTTTTATAATTAATTCATCTTTAATTAAAAGATCGTTAGAATCAATAATTCCTTCATTAACTATTTTTGCATTTTTAATTAATAAACCCATATTTCTATTTATAGCCTGATGAAAATATGCTTTTTATTTTCATTTTTAATACTCCAAAAACTGCTTCCTTAATTATACCACTATTTAGCTTAGAAACACCTTTTTCTCTATCTTTAAACACAATTGGTATCTCAATGATTTTAAATTTTTTTTTCCAAGTCCTAAATTTCATTTCAATTTGAAAAGCATACCCTACAAATTCAACATTATCTAATGGTATAGCTTCTAATACTTGCCTTCTGTACAACTTATAGCCTGCAGTCGGATCTTTAATTTGCATACCTGTGATAAATCGAACATAAAAAGATGCAAAATAAGACAATAAAACCCGGCTTAGTGGCCAATTCACAACATTAATCCCTGAAATATATCTAGAACCTATACATAGGTCGACATTATTTTCTAATAATTCTAAATATAATCTCTTTAAATCATTTGGATTATGTGAAAAATCACAATCTATTTGAAAAAAATAATCATATGATTTTTTTAATCCCCATTTGAAGCCTTCAATATATGCAGTACCTAAACCTCTCTTCTGTTTTCTTTCTAATAAAAAAAGTTTGTCTTCGTATTTTTTTTGTAATTCTTTTACTAAACTAGATGTATTATCTGGTGATGAATCATCAACAACTAAAATATTAGTTTCTTTGGATATTGAAAAAATAGTTTCAATCATCCGATCTATATTTTCAATTTCATTATATGTAGGAATAATGATTAAACTATTATGCATGGATTCAAATTAAAATAACTACAAAAATAATTAATAAAACTTATGTTTAAAATTTTATCTATTTTACAATTACTAATTAGATGTTGTTATATGTTTTTAATATATAATTAATGTTTAATTATTATTAATGTTATAAATTAGTTCTTGATTCCATTTGTAGAATGTATATTAATAACAGCAAAAACAAATAACTATGAAACATTTTTTAACCTCTCTATTTATACTATTATCTGTTAATCTTAGTCAAGCACAATGCACAGACTTATTTTTTTCAGAATATATTGAAGGATGGTCTAATAATAAGGCACTGGAAATTTATAATCCAACTAATCAATCTATAGATTTATCAGCATATTCTATTTCAAGATATTCTAACGGTGGAACCTCTCCTTCTACAACACAGTTAAGTGGATTTATTGAACCTTTTTCAACTTTTGTAATTGGTTTAGATAAACGGGATCCAAATGGAGAGGGCTATGAAGCTCCTATGTGGGATGGATATTATACATATACTGATAGTATAACAGGGGAGGATATTACAACATATAATTCTGAAAACGATTTACAAAGTAAAATAGACTTATTTGTAAATCCTATATACTACTTTGGAACTAACCCTGATTCTGCTGCGGCATTTCCAACAAGTTTATATTTTAACGGAAATGATGCCATAACTTTAGAAATGGTAGGAGGGACTGGTGCAGTAATTGATTTAATTGGAAAAGTTGGGGAAGATCCCGGTGCTGCTTGGACTGATGACGAAGGTAATTATTGGACAAAAGATCATACACTAATAAGAAAATCAACTATTACATCAGGAGTTACTGGAAATCCAATTACATTTAATCCAACAACAGAATGGGACTCACTATCTGTTAACACATTTATTAACTTAGGTTTTCACGATTGTGATTGTTTTAATAATAATCATTTAGTTGAAAACACAAAATCGATTAATGTTTTTCCTAACCCTTCAACGATGCAAAATATTACTATCAAGAATAATACAGCCATTCAAAGTTACAGTATACAAAATAAACTTGGACAGATTATTCTACATAAATATGTGAATAACCTAAATACAATTGAAATACCTGCACCCAATATAAAAGGGATCTATTTCTTGTCTATTAAAGATTTATATGGAATTAAAGCAGAAACAATTATAATTCAATAATGTCAAAATTATATTGTCTTACTTTTTTACTATGTAGTTTTTTCATAACGGTCAATTCCCAAAATATAATTTATGGAGTTGTTTTAGATGAGACAACAACTGAAACACTAATTGGGGCTAATGTTATTTTAAAAAGTAAATCTAGCCAAGAAACCACAATTGGGGTTGCTACTGATTTTAATGGAAAATTTATACTTTATAATGTACCAAATGGAAACTATGAATTAATAGTTTCTTATATAGGATATACTAATAATAATATTGAGTTGTCTTTAAATGAAAAAGATTCCCTTAATTATAATATTAAATTAAAGCCTAATTTAATATTAGATGTAGTTAGCTTAATCGGAGATCAGGCAGAATTTAGGAAAACACCTGTCTCCCTAACTAATGTTAAATTAGAAAGAATCGAAAAAGAATTAGCAGGGCAAGAAATACCCATGTTATTAAACTCAACACCTGGAGTATATGCAACCCAACAAGGAGGGGGCGATGGAGATGTAAGAATCAATATTCGAGGCTTTAACCAAAGGAATGTTGCTGTAATGATAGATGGTGTCCCCATGAATGATATGGAAAATGGGTGGGTCTACTGGTCTAACTGGTTTGGACTTGATGCCCTGACTAGAACAATACAAGTACAACGTGGATTAGGAGCATCAAAACTAGCCCTACCTTCTGTAGGTGGTACAATTAATATTATAACAAAAGGTCTAGATTCAAAAGAAGGTGGTACAATTAAACAAGAACTTGGAAGCGGGAATGCTATTAGAACATCTTTTGCATATACAACTAAGAATTTTAAAATTGGTAAATTCAATTTTGCAGGCTCTTTTAAAAAGTCCAGTGGTATCATTGATCAAACTTCTTCTAGAGGTTTATTTTATTACATAAAATGGCAACAACAAGTAAAAAAACACTTATTTTCTTTATCTATGTTTGGAGCACCACAAGAACATGATCAAAGAAAATATCAAACTGGGGCAGCTGTGTATGACAAAGAATTTGCAGCAGAATTAGGAATTGACACAACACATCTAGAGGGGAATTATGGCCTAACCTATAATCCAAATTGGGGTGAGTATAATGATTATGAAATATCCCACACATCAGGAGACACTATTTTTGGACAAAATAATATTGTAAATAGATTTAAAAATTATTATCACAAACCTATTATTAATTTTCAACACCTTTGGAGCATCAATGATAACAACTCCATTACTAATATTATTTATTACTCAAAAGGTAATGGTGGTGGGACAAGTCATCAAGGAGGCATGTTAACTTATACTTTAGATAATCAAATTGATTTTCAACAAATTTATGATGACAATTCAGGGAATAACTGGAATTCGTTCATAAATCCTGGTGGACCAGCTATAGATTTAGCTTTTAGTGACACTGAAAAAAAATCAGTTTCAATATTAAATAGTTCTATAAATAATCACTCTTGGTTTGGTTTGCTATCTACATGGAATCATAAAATAAATGAACAGATTGATTTAGCAGCTGGACTAGACATTCGTTCATATAGAGGCGAACATTACCGAGAAGTGTATGATTTATTAGGCGGGGACTATTATGCTGGATCCTTAGGTTCTGGCTCAAAAAATTCAATTGGAGAAAATAGTGATAATTTAATGCTAAGAGAGGGTGACAAAATGCATTATCACAATGATGGTTTAGTGAAATGGATTGGAGGCTTTAACCAATTAGAATATGATTACAATAATATCTCTGCATTTATTAATATAACTGCTTCACAAACTTTCTATAAGCGTATTGATTATTTTAAGAAAAAAGATTTAGTATTAACAGATACAATTTTAACACAAGTAATCGGTATTAACGATACTATAATTTATAATAATACAGAATATACAACACATTCTAAAGAAACCAGATTTACTGAAACTAATTGGGAAAAATTTCCTGGATTTACAATTAAATCAGGAGCTAATTGGAATATTGATCAATACAATAATATTTTTATTAATACAGGTGTTTTATCAAAGGCCCCCAGATTTAACAATGTTTTTAATTATGACAATGAAAAGTATCTAAATTCAAAAAATGAAATTATTAAAGCCGTTGAAATAGGCTACGGATTTAAATCGCCTAATTTTTCAGTTAATCTAAATAGTTATCATACAATATGGGAAAACAAACCACAAGCAGGAACAACGGTTTTAGATGGTGGAGAAACCGTATCCTATAATATAAATGGTATTAATGCTCTTCATCAAGGAATTGAACTAGATTTTGCTTGGAAAATATCCAATGCATTCAAATATGAATTTTTAAGTTCATTTGGGAATTGGAAATGGAATTCTGGTGATACAGTCAATTTTTATTTAGATCAACAATTAGTTGCAACTGACTATTTTGATGCTCGTGGTATTTATGTGGGAGATTCACCACAGTCACAAATAGGATCAAGTATTAATTATAATTATCAAATAAATAAAAAGATAAATGGATATATGAAAATCAAAGGGATGTACTTTGATCGATTCTTTTCTGATTATGATCCTTTTACAATAGACAATCAAGAAGTTTGGCAGATACCTGGATATATGTTATTTAGTTTACATACAGGTAATTCTATATATTTTGATAAAAGTAGTGTACATTTGAAACTAAATATTTTGAATTTATTTAATGAAACATATATAAGTGATGCCCAAAATAACTCAAGCTATGTGTAAGATTCCCCAATGAATTCAGATGCTGCATCTGCCTCTGTTTTTTTTGGATTAGGAAGAAAAATTATAGCATCAATTGAATATAAATTTTAAAACATATGAAAAAAATAATACTATCTATAACTATATTTCTCAACTATTTCTGTTGGGCTCAACCAAATACTTATTATGAAAGCTGTATTGGATTAACTGGCGAAGAATTAAGATTAGAATTACATAATATTATTAAAGATCACACATCATTTTCATACACTACAACTAAAACAATTTTGAGAGAGGCTGATGAAGATCCAAATAATGATAATAATATTATTTTAGTTTATAGTGGAAATTCTATTGACAAATATGATTTTGCAAGTACAGTTGGTTCGGAAGTTAATGATTTTTGGAATAGAGAACATGTATGGCCCAAATCCCATGGAGACTTTGATGCAGGAGATCCCTTTGAAGTTCCGCTATTTACTGATGCTCATAATCTAAAACCTGTTGATTATAGTATGAATAATCTTATAGGGGATAAAGATTTTGATAATGGTGGAGATATTGTATATAATGGAATAAATGAAACTACATGCTTAAGTACTAGTTCTACATTTGAGCCAAGAGACGAAGTAAAGGGTGACATTGCTAGAATAATTCTATATATGGATATTCGCTATGAAGGAGGAGATAACGAGCCTAATCTTGTCATAATGGATGATTTAACAACCTATCCTTATCCACAAATAGGTGTTCTCTCTACCCTTCTAGAATGGCACTCGATGGACCCTCCTGATGCATTTGAAAAAAGAAGAAATGATATAATTTTTGAATGGCAAGGAAATAGAAATCCTTTTATTGATTACCCCGAATTTGTAGATTTTATATATAATAATCAATCTAATACAAATTCTATAGAATTCACACAAGTAATACTACCAGAAACAATTAATGGTGAAGAAGAATTTAATATTACAGCTTATATAAGCAGCCAAACAAATTGCGGATCTATAGAGTCAGTTGAGATTAATTACGGAAATAGTTGGTATAATCTAAATAATACTATAACTATGAATTATGAAAATAATTGGTATGCTATCATTCCAGAACAAGACTACAATTCAATGTTTTGCTATACAATTACAGCTATTGATTGCACAGGTAATTCTAATGTCTTTTACGGTTCCAGTATCATACCTCCTTTCCCATTCGAGGGTGTAATTACTCCAATAATTGATATTCAAGGTCAAACAGAGTTTTCTCCTTATGAGGGTCAAACAGTTAATACAACAGGTATTGTCACTGGAGCTTTTGCAAATAGTTTCTATATACAAGATGGAGCAGAACCGTGGTCTGGAATATATATTTATAGCAGTGGTGCTTTACCCGCAATGGGCGACAGTGTAATTGTTTCAGGTGAAATAAGCGAATTTTGTTGGAACGGAAGTCCATGTGACTGTAGTTCCTGTGGAGGGGCAGGTGTGACTGAATTTTATCAACCAGAAAATATCTACATCATAAGTAACGATAATCCTTTGCCAGAACCTATAGTAGTATCTTCTGGGGAAGCTTTATCTGAAGAATACGAGGGAGTACTAATATATATGGAAGATGTAGAATGTACTGCATTACCTGGTGGATTCGGTGTATGGCAAGTAAACGACGGGAGTGGTAATTGTGGAATACATAATACACCTGATGGATTTGAGTTTAATCCACAAATTGGAGAAATCTATAATATTACTGGTATTGTTACATCTACTTTTAATGAGTGGAAAGTAGACCTTAGAATTCCTTCAGATGTCGAAACCGGTGCTGATACAGCAGCACCGTTTGTTATGACTCATGCATGTTATCAAGTCGATAATAATTATTATGTGTATCTGTATTTTAATGAAGAAATTAATGAAGAGTATTTAACAATTAATAACTTCCTAATTACAAATGCAACTATACAAAACATAACAAGCGACATATTTGACCCAACAAAAATTACATTAACTCTAAGCGATATTTTAGATCCTACTATGGGATTAATTATATATGAAATGGCTGATTTAAATGGGAATGTAGGATCAAACTTAACATATAGCATAGATTGCAATAATGAATTCTGGACAGAAGATATTAATGAGTATAAATATAATTTTAGTATTTATCCAAATCCAAATAATGGATTTTTCAATATTGATATTTATGAAACTGAAAACACATTATATATATATAATGTAAATGGAGTAAAAGTAAACTCTATTGAATTAAGTATGGGAACTCACACACTCCATTTAAATAATCCTGGATTTTATTATTTAACTACTGATAAATATAGATATATGCCATTGATAATTGAAAATTAAGATGCTAATTGCATCAAAATTCCACATAACCATGCGGCATATGTACCAAGTGCATATCCTAAAACTGCAAGTAAAACACCTACAGGTGCTAATGAAGGGTGAAATGCAGAAGCTACTACTGGAGCAGAAGCAGCCCCTCCAACATTAGCCTGACTTCCTACAGCTACAAAGAAAAAAGGTGCCCTTATTATTTTAGCAACTAGTAATAAAAGTAAAACATGTATTAACATCCATATAGCACCTAATAAAAATACACCAGGTGAGTCTAAGATAGCTAATGCATTCATTTTCATTCCAATAGTTGCAACTAAAATATAAAGAAAGATGGATCCAATTGTCGATGCACCTACACCTTCATATTTCCTAAATTTGGTGAATGATAACAATAAGCCGCCGGTTGTTGCAATAACAATTAGCCAAAAGAATTTACTTGTTAAACTAAATTTACTTAAAAAAGAAAAATTATCTTGAATATATGGAGCTATAATATCTGCACAAGCATGTGCAAAACCTGTAATTCCAAATGCAATCGATAAAATAATCATATAGTCTGTGAAATTTGGAATCTTTTGATTTTCACTTTTGAACTTTATTAATTTATTTTTCAATGCTTCTATTGCGGATGAATCTGCTTTCAGCCACTTATCCATTTTCATATTAATACCTGCTCCATATAACAAAAAACCCATCCAAATATTAGCCACAATTACATCGACAGTAATCATAGAGCTAAAGATAGTATCATTTACATTAAACATTTCCTTCATTGCAGCTTGATTAGCTCCACCACCAATCCAACTACCAGCAACTGTACTTAACCCTCTCCATAAATCATCTGAATTAATAGGAATCATCGACGGGAAAAAATGTGTTACAAATAATAAGCTTAACGGTCCTCCGATTAAAATTCCAAAAGTACCTGTTAAAAACATTATGATAGCTTTTGGGCCTAAATTTATAATCTTTTTAAGGTCGATACTTAAAGTCAATAAAACTAAACTAGCAGGTAAAAGGTACCGGGATGCAATAAAATATAAATTTGACTTTTCCCCAGAAATTACACCTAAACTATTAAAAATAGACGGTAAAAAATAACAAAGTAATAATGCAGGGACATATTTAAAAAAAATTTTACAATACTTATTATTGCTTTTTTCTAATACAAATATTAAGGTAAGCATAGTAATTAGAAAACCTAATACAGTTGCATCATTATTAAAAACTACTAAAAAATTCATAATTTATTATTTAAAATATTATTAAGTGTATTTAAAAAAATATCTTTTTGATCAAAATGTATCCAATGCCCAGCACCTTTGATATCAATAATTTGAAACAGGGGAAATAAATATGAAATATCTTTAATATCATTACTTGTGATATAATTAGATTTTTCACCTTTTAAAAAATAAGCCATTTTATTAAAAGTTTTATTTTTGCTAATGCAAGATAATACATGAGTTATATTTTGTTCTAAACTACATAAATTAAATTTAAATTTTGGAATATTAGTTTCATCTATATAGTAACTTTTAAGTAAAAAATGCACTACATCAATATTATTAATATAATTTTTTAAAATTTCTACAGCTTCTTTTCTTGAAGAAGAATTTAATAAAACTTCCTTTAAACCCTGAAAAATTAACATATGAGATTCATCATAAGTTTTAGGGGCAATATCTATAATAATAAGTTTATTTAATTGTTTTGGATATAATAACCCAAATTGCATAGCGACTTTACCTCCCATTGAGTGACCAACAAGAGAAAACTTATTAATATTTTTTTGTTTGGTATAATTTTTTAAATCTTCTGATAAACAAACATAATTATGTTCTGAATGGTGAAAAGAATTACCATGGTTTCTTTGATCAATTAAATGCACTTCAAAATTGTCAGATAATACTTTACCAATGCTCAACCAATTTTTTGACTCCCCAAATAAACCATGCAAAATTATCAATACTGGGCCCTTACCTATTATAGTTGAAGAAAGAATCATTTTAATATTTTTTTGTACCTTTTAATTGTTTCTTGTAAACCAAGAAGGAGTGATTCTGAAATTAATGCATGCCCAATCGATACCTCTTTTAAGAAAATCATATTATTTACAAAAAAAGTTAAATTATTTAAATCTAAATCGTGACCTGCATTAACTTCTAATCCAAGATTATAAGCATATTGACTACATTTCACATAAGATTCAATAGTTAACAATTTATTCGCATATAAACCTGTGAATAATTCAATTCTATCAGCAAAAATATCTGCAGCACCTTTAACCATTTTCTTGTCAGGATTTACAAAAATTGCAACTCTAATACCACAAGCTTTTAATTCATTAACAATACTAACTAAGAATTGCTTATGTTTTATCGTGTCCCACCCTTCTAATGAAGTAAGAACATTAGGTTTGTCTGGAACTAAAGTTACCTGAGTAGGTTTTATTCTTAAGACCATATCTAAAAAATCACTAGATGGATACCCTTCAATGTTAAATTCCACTCTATTATTTATAATCTTTTTAATTGAAATAACATCATCTCTTTTAATGTGACGTTCATCAGGTCGAGGATGTATTGTGATACCATCAGCTCCAAAATTAATTATACTGTCTGTTAATGAAGCTAAATTAGGAGTATTACCGCCTCTAGCATTTCTAAGAGTGGCAATTTTATTAATATTTACACTTAACTTGACCATAATTTTAATATTAATTTCATTAAAAATAGTAAGTTTGTCTTAATATATAAATATGATTAAAGAAAATATAAATACCGAATTTAAACCTTGCAAGTTAGACGATTTAGCAATTAATACCCTTGCAATTATGGAAGAATATAAAATTTCTGAAATTCCAGTTGTTAATGATAATAATCAGTTTTTGGGTATTCTTAAGGAATCTATTATTTTAGATATGGAAAATATCAATGAATCGTTACATTTTATTAAAAAATATTTAAAAAATATTTTTTTATTCTCAAATGCTCACATATTTCAAGGTATTCAAATTTTCAACTCATATGCTCTTTCATTAATCCCTATAATTGATGATAATCATAAATATATTGGCTATATAAAACCCTGCGATATATTAAATCAAATGAATTTAAATAATTATAACACCCAACATATTAATTTTATCACAATAACACTGAAAAATAAAGACTACAGTCTAACAGAAATCTCTAGATTAATTGAAGAAAATAATGGAAAAATTATATCAATTATAACTGAGAGAAAAGAAAATAAACTAAATCTTAATTTATTGATTTTTTGCATTAATGTTACACCTATCAAACAAACCCTGAAAAGATATAATTATGATTTCCAAGAGTTTATTTCCACTAATTTAAAAACAACTAATTTAGATGATCGATTTGAATCTTTTATAAAGTACTTGAATATATAGATTATGAATTTTCTGCTACATGGGAATAAAGTACCTAAAGACTTTAGGAAACAAATTGTTGATTTTATTAACGAAATAAAGGAAAAAAATATTAGGACTCTATATACTAAATCATTTTATGAATACTTTCAAAAAAGTATAATTACACACAATAATGAAAAGATAATTACGATAAATAGTAGTAATATTGGTAATCACAAAATTGATTATATAATTTGTTTCGGAGGAGATGGTACAATTTTAAATGCAGCGACTTTAGTTCAAGATAAAGAAATTCCTATAGTAGGCATAAATACAGGCAGATTAGGCTTTTTAGCAACTATTTCAAAGAATCAATTATCTAGTTTGTTGAAAAATTTAATTGAAAAAAAATATAAAGTGAGTAATCGTTCGCTATTAAATATTGAATCTGAAGAACATTTGATAGACATTCCATTTGCTTTAAATGAAATTTCTTTTTGCTCAAAAGAAAATACATCTATGATTAATATAAAAGTCTATTTAAATGATGAATACTTAAATATGTATTGGGCTGATGGGCTAATTATTTCAACACCTACAGGATCAACGGGCTATTCGCTAAGTTGTGGTGGCCCTATTGTAATGCCTGAATCTAATAATTTTATTATTACACCCATAGCTCCTCATAATTTAAATGTTCGGCCGTTAGTTATTTCTGACAAGAATGTTGTTAAAATAGAAATTGCAGATTTAACCAGTAGAAAATTTTTACTATCCATGGATTCAAGAAATCAATACATAAAAAATAGTAGTTCTATCAAAATCAAAAAAGCTTCCTATTGTATTAAATTAGTTGAAATAGAATCAATAAATTATTCTAAAACATTAAGAGAAAAATTACTATGGGGATTGGATCGAAGAAACTATGAAATACAAGAATAAAATTATTATAATAACCTGCTTGATTATATTATTATTTACCAATAATATAGCAGGTCAAAGCCGTGAACTAGGGCTATTTATAGGTGGAAGCTTATTTCATGGTGATGTAGGATATTTAAATGCCGAATCATCAATAATTCAAACCAAAACATCTTTCGGCTTTAAAGTTCAAAGAAATCTAAATTACCATTTTGGTCTTAATCTTTCTGCTAATCACGGTGAATTGTTTGCTGATGACATTTTAAGTTCTGATATCTATAGAGTTAATCGAGGATTACATTTTAAATCAAAAATTACTGAAATTGCACTAATATCTGAACTCAACTTTCGTCCATACATGAGTTACAATACAGAATATAATCGTACACCATATGTTTTTGCTGGTGTTGCAAAATACTTTTACAACCCAAAAGCACAAGGACCAGATGGAAATTGGTACTCTTTAAGGCCATTAAACAATGAAGGACAAGGTTCTACTATATACCCTGAAAGAGAAGTGTACAAATTACACGGAGTATCAATTCCGTTTGGTGTTGGATATAAATTTAATTTATATGAGTTCATTACATTATCATTCAGTATGAGTTGGAGAATAACATTCAATGATTATATTGATGATGTAAGTACAACGTATATTGAACAAAATAAACCAGAAAATCAATCTGATAATAATTTGACTCAAGGTTTTCAAAGAGGGAATCCTTATGACAATGATAAATATGGTTTTGTTGGTCTAAGTATTACATATAGTATAAAAGATCCTCAAAAAGGGTGCACTGATATCGTTTATTAAATGAATGTAGAGATTAATAAAAATAATATTCCAAAACACATTGCCATAATTATGGATGGTAATGGTCGGTGGGCAAAAGAAAAAGGGAAAAAAAGATTTTTTGGACACATCGAAGGTGTTAAAGCAGTAAAAAAAATTGTAGAGAGTTGTATAAAAATTAACATTAAATACTTAACACTATTTACTTTTTCAAAAGAAAATTGGAAGAGACCAAGAAGGGAAGTTAATATGTTAATGAATCTTTTTATTGCAACTATTAAAGAAAATAAACATCATTTACTTAGTAAGAAAGTAAAAATCAATATAATTGGGTCAATTGAAGACCTCCCAAAAAATTGTCAAATTGCTCTGAAAGAAATGGTGCTTGCGACAAAAAATAATTCAGGATTAACACTTACCTTAGCATTAAGTTATAGTTCAAGATTTGAAATATTAGAAGCTGTTAAAAAAATATTAGAATTGAAAATAAACAAAAAACAAATTGATTTAACTGAGAAATTATTTGAAAGTTATTTACAAACCTACAATTTACCAGAGCCTGAATTATTAATTCGAACCAGTGGAGAGAAAAGGATAAGTAATTTCTTATTATGGCAAATTGCATTTTCAGAATTGTATTTTAGCAAAAAAAAATGGCCTGATTTTGATGAAGAAGAATTATATATGGCTATTTTTGAATACCAAAAACGAGAGAGACGATTTGGAAAAACAACAGAACAAATAAATAATGAAATTATTTAAATTACTTTTAACCATATTATTCCCTTATTTCATAGTTTTTGGACAAACAAGAAATAATGATTTTCAACAAATTGGACAACAATATATACTTGGAGACATTCAATTATCTGGAGATCATAACATTGATAAAAAATCTATTTTAAAGTTAATGGATATTTCAATTGGTCAAAAAATAACTATTCCTAGTGAGGAAATAACAAATGGTTTAAAAAATTTATGGAAACAAGATTTATTTTCTGATATACAAATATCGAAAATCCAAAAAGATAATAAAATTATTATACTTGACATTTATTTAGAATCATCACTTAGTTTATTAAAATTTAAATTTAATGGAATGAAAAAGAGTGATGAAGAAAACATTAGGGAAAGACTAAGTTTCTTCCCAGGAATGGCTATTTCTCAAAATATAATTAATAACAGCAAACAAACAATTGAAAAATATTTTATTGAAAAAGGTTTCCTAAATACAAAATGTATTATAACCACTACACCTGATTCTACTAATAAAAGGAAAGTAATACTGGATTTTAGTTTAGAAAACAATAATCGTATCAAAATAACGAAAATAAATTTTACTGGAAATAACAATATTAAATCATCTAAATTAAAAAAGGTGATGAAAGATACAAGAGAAACGGGATTGAGATATTTATTATCGACTTCGAAATTTATTAAAGAAAATTTTTCATCTGATTTAAATAATATTATTAATCTATATCGTCAAAAAGGTTTTCGAGATGCATATATTGTCAATCAAAATACAAGTATTGAAAATGAATTAATAACATTAAATATCACTATTGATGAGGGGGAAAAATATTTTTTTGGAAATATTGATTGGCTAGGTAACACTAAATATGACTCTGAAAAATTATCCAAAATATTAGGGATTAAATACGGGGATGTATTTGATGAGACTTTATTAGATTCACGATTAAATATGAGTGTCAATGGTGATGATATAAGTGCACTATATATGGATGACGGATATCTTTTTTTTCAAGTCAATCCAGTTGAAACAAGCATTAATGAAAATAATTTTATTAATCTTGAAATGCAAATTAAAGAGGGTAATCAAGCTACTATAAAAAATGTAACTGTCAAAGGAAATACAAAAACAAATGATCATGTAATTATTAGGGAAATAAGATCCTTGCCTGGAGAATTATTCAAACGATCTGATATAATTAGAACACAGGAAGAATTCAATAGACTTGGTTTTTTTAATCCTGAGGCACTCGGAGTTAATCCAATGCCTGATCCAGAAACTGGAAATGTAGATATTGAATATATTGTTGAAGAAAAACCAGCAGATCAAATAGAAATGTCTGGTGGATATGGTGCCGGAAGATTTGTAGGACAAATCGGTGTTAGCTTTAATAATTTTTCCACAAAAGGCATAAAGGATATGAGCACATGGTCTCCTCTACCTACAGGAGATGGTCAAAAAATACAATTACAAGCACAATTTTATGGTACTGCTTACCAAACTTATAGAGTATTATTTCAAGAACCTTGGCTAGGTGGTAAAAAACCTAACTCATTTACATCATCATTCTTTTATTCGCAAAATACCCCTACTCAATATACTTCAGTAGTGGAAAATGATACAATATCTTTACAGTCTAGAATGGAGATGATTGGATTCAGTATAGGACTTGGTAAGCGACTTAAATGGCCTGATGATTATTTTACTCTTCACAATACTTTTAATATTAATAGATACGACACAGAAGAATGGATGGGAGGAGGTATTCCGCAGGGATTAAATGGTATTCAAACTGATGTTAATATTGCTTCTACTTTAAAAAGGAATTCAGTTTTTAATCCGATTTATCCTCGTTCCGGCTCTACTTTTTCTATAGGTTTAGAATTAACACCTCCTTATTCTCTATTTTCATCTAATAAAGATTATGCAAATATGGATGATAATAAAAAATTTAAATTACTAGAGTATTATAAAATTAAAACAAGTGGAGAATGGTATAGTTCTATTGTTGGAAATTTAGTTTTAAAAACAAGATTTGAGTTTGGATTCATGTCTAGCTACAATAACGATATTGGTATACCTCCATTTGGTCGATTTTATGTTGGAGGCGATATACTGTCTCACGGATATTCATTGTTTGGAAGAGAGAATGTTAGTGTCAGAGGATATGATAGTCAATACTTATTAAGCTATCCTAATTCATATATACTTAGTGATTATCCTGGTATGCCTGTTTATAGTAAATATGTATTTGAATTTCGATATCCAATCTCTTTAAATCCTACTACCACAATATATGCACTTTGTTTTGCAGAAGGAGCAAATGCTTGGGAAGATATAAATTACTTTAAGCCATTTGAAGTTAAAAGATCATTAGGGGTAGGACTACGAATTTTTATGCCTATGTTTGGGGTGATGGGGATAGATTTTGGTTATGGATTTGACACAGTAGATCAAACAGGAACAAAAAGTGGATGGGTTCCACAATTTACAATTGGTCAACAATTTTAATTTATATAAATTTGCTCAAAATTATGAAAAAGTTATTTATCATTTTTATTATGTTCACTTCCTTATCAATATATGGACAAAATATTGTTTATGTAGACAGTAAGTACATTTTAGAAAATATCCCTGAATTTAATACTGCTCAAGAGGAACTTAGCAAATTATCAATAGAATGGGAGGAAGAATTAGATTTACTAAAAGAGGAGATAGCCCGACTATATCGTAAATATCAAGCAGAACAATACTTACTTCCTGAAGAAACTAAAAGAAATAGAGAAGAACAAATTATTCAAAAAGAGCAAGAAATTAAATTAATTACTAAACAAAGATTTGGGCCAGAGGGAGAATTGTATCAAAAACAAGATCAACTAATTCGACCAATACAAGATTTAATTTATAAAGCGATTGCAAATTTCGCAGAAGAGGGAAAATACGACATCATATTTGACAAGTCATCTGACTTAATTATGTTATTTTCTAATGACGAATTAGATAAAAGTGATGAAGTACTTAAAAAACTAGGTTATTAATATTAAAAAAACTTTATACAATGAAACTTAAATTTATTTCAATAATTACAATTTTATTAATTAGTATGACAACATTTGGTCAACAATTATTTGGCCATGTAAATTCTCAAGAAATTCTAAATGCAATGCCTGAAGCAGCAACTGCACAATTAGCATTACAAGAAGAGCTAGAGGGCCTTCAAGAACAAGGACAAATTATGATGCAAGAATTTGAATCACAACAAAAAGATTTTCAAATTAATCAAGAGAACATGAATGAAGCCGTGAGGAATGATAAACTAAAGAGCTTAGAAAACTTACAAGAAAGAATTATGTTATTTGAACAATCTGCCGAACAAAGTATTCAAATGAAACAAGCTGAATTGTTTGAACCAATTTTAACAAAAATTCAAAATGCAATTGACGAAGTAGCAAAAGAAAATGAATATGCATATATATTTGACCTTGTTGGATTACAGGGAGGGGTAGTTTACAAAAACGACACTTATGATGTAACCCTTTTAGTTAAGAAAAAACTTAACTTATAGAATTACATACTGATTTTGCATCGAGATAACCCTATAGGAATATTTGATTCAGGCATTGGTGGACTTACTGTAGCGCATGCTATAAATAAAGTTCTACCTAATGAAAAATTAATTTATTTCGGGGATATTCAACATCTTCCTTACGGCAATAAATCATCAAATAAAATACTAAACTATAGTGAGAAAATAGTAGATTTTCTTATAAAGAAAAAATGTAAAGCTATTATAATTGCATGTAATAGTGCATCGGCTATTTCATATAAATTACTTAAAAAAAAAGTATCTAGTAAATGTCTACTGTTTAATGTGATTGACCCAGTGGTCAAAGAAGTGATAAATAATAAATCTATAAAAAATATTGGTGTTATTGGAACATTAGCTACAATCAAAACTGACATCTATAAAACTTCAATTGAAAAAAAAAGATCAGATGTTAATGTGTTTTCATTAGCAACTCCTTTGCTAGCAAGCTTAATAGAGGAAGATGATAATCAATTGTACAAAAAAGGAATTATTGAATCATATTTGTCACATAAAAATTTGAAAAATATCGATTCTCTAATTTTAGGATGCACTCATTATCCAATGATTCAATCAAAAATTGCAACACACTACAAAAAGAAAATAATAATACTTAATACTTTAAAATATATTGGATATGAAGTCTATATGAAATTGAAAACTAAAAATTTATTGAATTCAAATAATCATAATTCACCAAAACATAATTTTTATGTTTCTGATTATACTGAAAATTTTCAAAAAAAAACACAATTATTCTTTCCAACTGAAATAATTCTCAAGGAAGTAAATATCTTTTCTTAAAATTATTATTAACTTAACTAAACATATTTTAAAATCTATTATAATTATTTTATAATTACATATTATGATAAGTAAAACCCCATTTGTAATATATTCTGAATCAACACCAAACCCTAGTGTTATGAAATTTGTTGCAAATAAAAATTTAACTAATAATTCAAAAGAAGCTCGTAATATTGAAGAGACAAAAGGTTGGCCATTACTTGAAAGTATATTTTCATTACCGTTTGTAAAAGAGATTTTTATATCTAATAACTATATTTCAATAAAAAAACACGATACAGTTGAATGGATGGAAATTACAAATCATATTAGAATTTTTATTCAAGAAAAACTAAATAATAACACACAAGTTTGTAAGGAAAGATACATCAATACAGTTAAATCAAATACCAAAAAAAACAAATCTAACTTTTACATAGAAGTAGAAAATATTATTAATACTAGTATTAAAGCTAATATCCAAATGGATGGCGGTGATATTGAACTTATTTCATGTGATGATGGAATTATAAAAGTATTTTTAAAAGGTGCATGTAGTGGCTGTCCCTCATCACAAATAACTTTAAAAAATGGAATAGAAACTTTATTAAAAGATACATTTACTGATAAAATTAAAGAAGTAGTGGCTATAAACTCATAATAAAGAATGAAAAAAATAAACAAAGTTCTCATATCAGTTTTTAATAAATCATCATTGTCCGATATACTAGGAACATTGAAAAAACACCAAATTGAAATCATTTCAACCGGCGGTACAAAAAAATTTATCGAAGATAATGACATAAATGTTACATCAGTTGAGGATATAACTGAATATCCATCTATTTTAGGTGGAAGAGTTAAAACACTCCATCCAAAAATATTTGGAGGAATTCTATCAAGAGATAGTAACAATCTAGATTCTGAAGATTTAAATAAATTCAATATTTCAAAAATTGATATGGTTATAGTTGATCTTTATCCATTTGAAGAAACTATATTGAACAAATCTTCACATAATGAAATTATTGAAAAAATTGATATTGGAGGTGTCTCATTAATCCGAGCAGCAGCAAAAAATTATAAAAATACTTTAGTTGTTCCATCTATAAATGAATTTCAAAATGCTATCGATTTAATTAATGAAAAAAATGGATTTAGTGAAATTAATGATCGATTTATTTTCGCTAAAAAAGCATTCAATGTAACTCTAAATTATGAAAATGCTATATCCACATATTTTAATTTAAAAGACGACACAAACAATAATTTACCACATAAATTTAATTATGTTATTAATGACTCTCACAAATTAAGATATGGTGAGAACCCTCATCAAGAGGGCAGGTATTATGGGAATTTAGAATTATTATTTGATCAGCTTAATGGTAAACAATTGTCTTATAATAATTTATTAGATATTGATTCTGCCGTCGAATTAATCAATGAGTTTAAAGAGCCATCTTTCGGTATACTAAAACATAATAATGCCTGCGGATTTGCTTCAAATAATAATTTAGAAATGGCATGGGATCAGGCCTTACAAGGTGATCCAATTTCTGCATTTGGAGGAGTGCTCATAACTAATCAAAAAATTAATATACAACTAGCCAAAAAAATCAATCAGCTATTTTTTGAAGTTTTAATATCACCAAGTTTTTCAGAAGAAGCACTAGAATTATTAAAAATTAAAAAAAACCGCATTATTTTAAAGAAAAAAAATACTAAATTAGAAAGTATGTCATTTCGAACAGTTTTAAATGGAGTACTTTGTCAAAAAAAAGATTTAATATCCGATGAAATTAATTTGAATACAGTATCTAAAATAGATGTGTCTAAACACCAAATGACCGATTTAATATTTGCTAGTAAAATATGTAAACACACAAAATCAAATGCAATTGTACTAGCTAAAAATAATCAACTAATTGGTTCGGGGTGCGGACAAACTTCTAGGATTGATGCATTGAAACAAGCTATTTTGAAGGCAAAGAGCTTTGGGTTTTCTTTGGAGGGAGCTGTGATGGCATCTGATGCTTTTTTTCCTTTTCCTGATTGTGTGGAAATTGCTAAAAAAGAAGGCATCAATGCCGTTATTCAGCCTGGGGGCTCAAAAAATGATCAATTATCAATTGATTATTGTAATCAAAATGAAATGGCTATGATATTTACTGGAAATAGACACTTTAAACATTAAAAATTGTGAGAATATTAGATTTTTTTACCGAGGACATTGCTATTGATTTAGGGACAGCAAATACTTTAATTATACATAATGACAAAGTTATTGTTGATGAACCATCAATAGTTGCAACAGAGCTAAGAACAGGTAAAGTCATTGCAGTTGGCAAAAAAGCACAACAAATGCATGGTAAAGCTCATAAAGGAATTGAAACAAATCGCCCACTGAAAGATGGTGTAATTGCAGATTTTGATGCAGCAGAACAAATGATAAAAGAGTTTATTAAAAGCATCCCTTCACTACAAAATAAATTATGGTCACCTTCTTTAAGAATGGTTATTTGTATTCCTTCAGGAATTACAGAGGTAGAAAAGAGAGCTGTAAGAGATTCTGCAGAAATTTCTGGTGCTAAAGAAGTTTATTTAATTCACGAGCCTATGGCTGCGGCAATAGGAATGGGCATTGAAGTTCAAGAACCGCGCGGAAATATGATTATTGACATTGGAGGAGGAACGACAGAAATTGCTGTTTTATCTTTAGGAGGTATTGTAAAAGATAAATCCATAAAAGTAGCTGGAGATATTTTCACATCAGATATTGAATACTTCATGAGAAAAAGTCATAACTTAGTCATCGGAGAACGTTCTGCTGAAAGAATAAAAATTGAAGTAGGATCTGCACTTGAGAATTTAGAAAACACCGACAAAGAAATTCCAGATGACTGGGAAGTTCAGGGAAGAGATCAAACAACAGGGAAACCTAAAGCTGTAAAAGTTTCATATAAAGAAATTGCACGAGCACTAGATGCCTCCATAAAACAAATAGAGGATGCTATAATGCAAGCTCTTGCGATGACACCTCCTGAATTAGCAGCAGATATTTACAATAGTGGAATTTATCTTGCAGGTGGTGGAGCTATGTTACGTGGTTTAGATGCAAGAATAAAAAATAAAACTGACCTACCGGTTTATGTTGGTGAAGATCCATTGAGAGCTGTTGTTAGAGGAACAGGTATCGCACTGAAAAATATTGAACAATATGATGGTGTTTTAATGAGGTAAATATATGAGTAGAATTCTTCAAATACTGATAAAAAATCATGTATTTCTCCTATTCTTTTTTTTAGCAATAGTTTCATTGAAAATGATTACATCAAATAGTTTTGTTGCCGAATCCCATTATTCAAAAAAAATCACAGAAATAAGATCAAAATTTTTTCTAAAAGAAAAATTAATTACAGAATACTTCTCTCTAAGATCAAAAAATATCAATTTAAACCAATCTAATCAAGAACTATTTAAAAAAAATATACAATTAAATAATCAAATTAAAAGTTTGATGAATAGTGAAAAAATACAAATAAGTACTGATTCTATTAATATTATACAAGGGAAAATCATAAAAAACTCTTGGAATAAAAAAAAAAATTATATAACAATAACTTCTGGATCTATCGACAGTGTGAAAAGTAATATGGGTGTAATAGATAGCAATAATCACCTAATTGGTATTACCCACACAATTAGCAATAATTTTAGTACTATTATAAGTCTCCTTCATATTGATCTTATGATTAGTGCAAAGATTAATAATAGCGGACACTATGGGACTTTAAGCTGGGATGGAAGAAATCCAAAAGTAATGCAACTACATGATATACCTAAACATGCAAATATTAAAAAAGGCGATACAATAATCACCAGCGGATATTCAAACATACTCCCTGAAGATATTAAAATAGGAAAAGTATTAAACTATGAAAATGAAAAAAACACAAACTTTTTAAATATTTGTGTTGATTTATTTGTTGATTTTACCAATATTGAATTTGTTTATATAATAGATTCTAAATTCCAATCAGAACGAGAAATACTTGAAAAAAATCTATAAATTTAAGAATGTGAAGTTATTTTTTTGGGCAATTTTTATTCAAATCATTATTTTAAATAATATTCAACTAAGTGGATATATTAATCCATATTATTATTTAATTTTTATTCTCTCAATTCCTAATAAAACATCAAATGCTGGAATACTTATATTAAGTTTCCTAATTGGTCTTGTTATAGATATTTTTTCAAATTCATATGGAATACATTCATTTGCAAGTGTAACAATTGCTTATATACGAATTATATGGTCATCTAAAATTATACATACAAAGACAGAAGATGACCTAGATATAAATAATCTACCAATAAATTTATTTTTACCAAAGGCATTTATCTTTATTATTATACATCACTTTATTCTATTCTTTCTAGAAAGATGGTCTTTAAACGATATTTTTTCTATAATCGAAATAACATTTATAAGTAGTCTTTTTACATTCGTTTTATTTATTATACACAAACTATTTAGTGCTAATAGAATATGAAATATTATGACTTTTATTCCCATCGAATATATGCAATTATTGGCTTAATATGTTTATGCTTTCTATTTATATTAATTAAACTATTTTTTATCCAAATTTTGGATAAAAGTTATAAGTTATCTGCTGAAAATAATATTATAAGAAAAATTGTAGACTACCCAGAAAGAGGATGGGTTTATGATAGAAATAATAAATTACTTGTTTCAAATGCACGTGCACATGATATTATGATTACTCCTTATCAATTGGAAAGTAATATTGACACAGCATTACTCTGTAATATCTTTAATATTTCCAATTTAGAATTGGAAAAAAAAATCAAAAAAGCTCAGAGATATTCACATTATAAACCATCTATATTTATACAAAATATCAACAAAGTACAATTTGCTAATATTCAAGAAAAATTACATTTATTTAAAGGATTTTATGCACAACCAAAATATGTGAGAGAATATCTTCAAAAAGCAGGCGGAAATATATTTGGTTATATCGGTCAGATTAATTCCAGACAGCTTAAAAATAAACCTGAATATGACCATGAAGACCTAATTGGAATAACCGGTATTGAAAGAATTTATGAGGATATTTTAAAAGGTGAAAAAGGGGTAGAAAGAAAAATTGTTGACGTATTTGGTAAATATCAAGGTAAATTTGAAGATGGTAGATATGATACTTTATCAAAAGCAGGTACAGATATAACATTAACAATTGATATTGAACTACAAAAATATGCGGAAAAAATTATGTCTAATAAAAGAGGTAGTATTGTAGCAATTGAACCGAAAAGCGGTGAAATCTTATGTTTGGTATCAAGTCCAACCTATGATCCTAGTTTATTTATTGGACAACATAGAGCAACTAACTTTAGAAAATTATATATAGATCCTGATAAACCTTTATATGACAGGGCAATTACTGCCTCATATCCTCCGGGATCAATATTTAAATTGATAAATGCATTAATAGGCCTAGAAGAAGAAGTGATTACTACCGGCACATTATTTCAATGTAATAAAGGATGGAATTATAAATCTATTTTGAATATTGGCTGCCATAAACATAAGTCTCCTCTAAATTTAAGACAATCTATTGCACAATCTTGTAATGCATATTTTTGCTCAACATTTTCAAATATAATTAATAAAGAATCTACACCTTCAAAGGGTTTAAACAAATGGGCAAAACATGTTGAATCATTTGGATTAAATAAAATATTTGAAAACGATTTCTATATTAAAAAACATGGATTTATTCCCACAGATGCTTATTATAATAAACTATATGGCTCAAAAAGATGGGGAGCATCTACCTGTATTTCATTAGGTATTGGTCAAGATGCTATCCTTATGACTCCACTTCAAATGACAAATCTTGCTGCAATAATAGCAAATCGAGGTTATTATAAAACACCACATATTATAAAACAAATTCATGACTCTATTATGGATATAAATTATTTAGATTTTAATAAAAAATATTATTGCTCTGTTGATTCAAAATATTTCAGTCCTGTAATTTATGGAATGCAGACCGCTATTGATGGTAAATTTGGAACTGCAAAATCAGGTAAATTAAATGACGTAATAATATGTGGTAAAACTGGAACTGCCCAAAATCCTCATGGCGAAGACCATTCAATATTTATTGCATTTGCACCTAAAATAAACCCCGTTATTGCAATAGCAATATATGTAGAAAATGGGGGATGGGGAAGTGAAACCGCTGTTCCAATTGGTAGCCTTTGCATTGAACAATATATTAATAAAAAAATAAGCAGAATAAACTTAGAATCACAGATGATAGAGAAAAAAATAAATTATTTCAATGAATAGATTTAAAGAATATAGTATAGATTGGATAAGTGTTTTAATATATATACTATTAATTAGTATAGGTTGTTTAAGTATTTATTCTAGTAGCTATAATCCTAATTTAGGATTGCATTTTTTATCAATAAACACCTTATTAGGTAAGCAGATATTTTTTATCATACTTGCCTTAGCCATTAATATTTTTATTCTATTAATAGATGTGCGAATAATTCTACACCTAGCATATTTAGCATATTTTTTATCCGTATTTAGCTTAATACTAGTACTAATGATAGGTAAAGAAGTAGGTGGTGCTAAAGCATGGTTTGATTTTGGTAAGTTTGGCTTACAGCCCGCTGAATTCGCAAAATTTGGAACTATTTTAATAGTATCTAAATTTATTCATAATAAAAATATCTATTTAAAAAATTTAAAAGATTTAATGAAAATAAGTTGCTTTATTTTAATTCCGTGTCTGTTAATACTAATGCAACCTGATGCTGGATCAGCACTTATTTATGGATCTTTATTAATTGTTTTTTTTAGAGAGGGTCTTCCTTTGAGATATATTCTTAGTATTATTTTTATAGCTATACTATCTCTATTGACAATCATCCAGGGAGCAAATAGTGCTGTGATATTTTTAATGATTTGTTCTACTATTTTAGCATACCTGCTTAAAAAATACAAACAAAAATTTATACCAATACTAATTTTTTCTATTTTAGGTTTAACTGTCATAAGTAGTATAAATTATAGCTATGAAAATATATTACAACCACATCAAAAAGAACGAATTGATATAATTCTTGGAAAAGAAAAAAACGATCTAGGTTCTGGTTATAATTTAAATCAATCATTAATCGCAATTGGTTCGGGTGGTTTTTTGGGTAAAGGTTATTTAAAGGGCACACAAACAAAATTTAATTTTGTGCCAGAACAAAATACTGATTTTATATTTTGTACAATTGGAGAAGAATTTGGGTTTTTAGGTAGTATATTTATTATCGTATTATTTAGTATCCTTATTATACGCATATTCTTACTAAGCGAAAAACAAACATCTAGATTTAGTAGAATTTTCGGTTATTGTGTAGGTTCAATTTTTTTTGGGCATATTATTATCAATATAAGTATGACAATTGGGTTAATGCCTGTTATAGGGATTCCTTTACCGTTTATAAGTGCGGGAGGATCTTCAATGATAGCATTTTCTATGCTATTGTTCACATTTATTAAGCTAGATACCTATAGAATAGAAAGATTTTAATAAAAATTAAATCTATTATCTATAATTTTCTTATCATCCTTAAGAGCATCTACTAAGAGTAAATCAACTTTTGCATTATAGTCATTCTTGATTAATTTCTGATAACTCAAAAGATTTGAAGGATAATTAACAGCATTTACAACTGTCTTATTAAATATAAACACACCATTTTCAGATTTGATTGGTTTAGATGTGTTACTATTAGAGCCCATAAAAGCTCCAATAATACCAGGCTGATAACCTTCATTTCCAAAAACATCTGTTTTAATAGTAAGATTATCAATCTCTTTAATTTTCACATTAAAGTGGCTAGCATATTTGTTAATATCTATATAGTTTAAATTATTTACTTCTTCAAAAATGACATCAACTGCTTTTTTCTTTTTAATTACTGACTTAATTTCATTATATACTAATTCAATAGCTTTTATGTCACTTTCTGAAATCAATGACAATACTGCAATAATATATTTATCTTTTAATTCAAAAAACTTTGGCTCATTTAAGTTTGTTTCATCATTGAATGCCCAACGAATAATCTGTCTACTATCTGTGTCAAGACCAGGTACAGATTTATCCATTTTCTCCAAAATGACTTGCCTAGGCGAAATATTATTTTCTTTTGCAAATACTTCTACATCTTCAACTCTATTATTATTTTGAATAAGATCATACACTGTGGAATAAATCTCATTTAAAGTATTATCGCTTGCATAAACTTCACGATCCAAATACACAATACTAATACTATCTTTAGTAGAATTAACTATTTTTGCCATTCTACATAAATTTCGTTCAAAATACGGTTGAATAATATCATCTTCAATTTTTCGATCTTTGATAAGATCTCCATATTCTGACTTAGAAATAACAGTTAATTGATATTTATTATCCCCATATTGATTGATAAAACCTTCAATATTGTCTGTATTCCTAAAGCCAGGACTGATTTCTTCTAAATTAGCTCGCTTATTAAATACTTTTTTATCTTGAATTAAAGCTAACATCTCTTTCCTAATGTTATTCTTATCTGAATCACTAGCTTTCATATTAAATACAAAATAGTTTATTGATCTATTGGGTGAATTTTCAAACTCAGATTTATGATTTTTATAATAATTATTAACCTCTTTGTCAGTAACAACAGTATTATTAGCTTGCTTATTTATTGGAATATATATATACTGACCTGAGCATGACTCAACTTGATCTTTATAATGTATTGCAGCATCAATCTTAGTAGCATATAAACCCTTTTTAACCGCATTAAAGTACTTGGAAACCTCTCTTTCTCTTATTGTATTATCACGAAAGAACTTATATCTAAACCACTGTGGATTATCAGCTCCTAACTCAATCCAATTCTGAATCATTTCAGGATCATATTGATTCCATTCTCCTGTTTCAGATTGATCTCGAAAAAAATACCCAAATAATTGAGCTTGATTACCAGTAAACTCACCTGATATTAAATCCCAAGCCTCGGAATCTCCTACTAAAATACCAGATTGATCAAATTTTTCTGAAAACAAAATTTGTTCAACTTTTTGGTCCCACAATAAATCTCTTTCATTAGCCCTTTGAGATTCATCTATATTAACAGCTCCAATACTATTAGTAAATTTTACATTAATATTTTGCTCTAATTCCTGTTCAAATTCAGTAAATGTTACTTCTTCTTTATTTACTTTTAATAAGATGTTTCTATTTTTCTGTGAATTTGTAGATAATGATTCTCCCGAATCCATAAGTAAAAAACCTAAAAGAGCTAAACCAATAGCGAAAATTACTAATCCGGACTTATTTCTTATATCATTTAATGTCATATCATAAAAATTTGGGATACGAATATACAACTATTATTCTAAAGGACACAAAGAATTACTTCCTCTATAAAATTGTCATTGATTTTTAAAATTCTAAATTCATAATTATAAATGTTAATAATTTCTTGATTCTTTGGTATTCTTCCAATATTACTAATAATAAATCCACTTAAAGTGTCATATTCGTCAGTATTCTGAAATTCTAAGTCATAAAGTTTTGATAACTCCTCCAGTTTTTGCTTACCTAATAAGTGATATTTATTTACACTGATTTGCCTTCCATTAAAAATAATTTCATCATGCTCATCCTCTATTTCACCAACTAGCTCTTCAATAATATCTTCAACACATACTAAACCTGATGTACCTCCATACTCATCGACAATTAAAGCTACACTACGTCTATCTTTTAATAATTTATCCAATGCATCTTGAGCTAAAACACTCTCAGGAATCAAAGAAATCGGCAACAATATATCATTTATTTTTTGTGGATTTTTAAATAATTCATACGAATGAACATATGCAACAATACTATCTAAATTATCTTTATATACTAAAATTTTAGAATGTCCTGTGTGGATAAATTTTTTACGTAAATTACTAATTGTATCATCTATACTTATACCCACTATGTCAGTTCTTGGCACCATACAATCTCTGACTTTAACATTAGAAAAGTCTAATGCATTTTGAAGAATCTCAACTTCAGGATCTATACCTTTCTTAGAGTTTTTGGTGATTTCATTATGTTCTTCTAAGTATTCATCTAAATCATATCGGTTGAAAACGAGTTTTTCATCTTTAGTTGATTTTGAAAAGAATAAGTTCATTAGGAAATTGGAAATAATACTAATCAATATTGAAAACGGTAATAAAACTTTTACAACCAAGATTGCTGGTATAGCAAACAATTTTAATAAGCGATTTGGAAATATAGAAAAAATTACTTTTGGTAAAAACTCTGCAACTAGTAAAACTAGAAAAGAAGATATAACAACTTGAATTAACAATACAATAAAAGGAATGGAGATAATGTATTCTTCAATTATTGGCTCTAATAAATTAGCCATATAAATACCATAAATAACTAATGCAATATTATTTCCTATAAGCATAGAAATAATAAAATTTGTCGGATTTTCTGTGAATTTTGAAACTATATTATTGGCTAAGCTTCCTTGTTCTTTGTCAAGGAAAATTTTTAATTTATTTGAAGAAACAAATGCAATTTCCATACCTGAAAAGAAGGCTGATAAAACTAATGTCAATAAAATAATAATGTAAGTCGTAGACATTTAATACAATTAAATCAATATGTTAAATATAAGAACAATTTAATTTACTTACTATAAATAGATAGTTCCAGTGATATTTAATAAAGAATAGTTAGAGAATGATTGATTAGCTGAAAAACCATAACCCATAATTATTTCATTATCAGTTGTAATAGTTACGAAACTATCAGTATATATTTTTTTTTCTTCGCTATTCCAAAACAATTTCTCTGTGCTTAACTGTTCATTTTTTTCATTAATAAGAAAGACATTATTACTTAATTCAACTAATTTTTCTTCTTTTTTTTGAACTGCAAAATCTGAGTTAATTTTAGCAATAGTATCAAAATTTTTATTAAAAACAAGGACCTTAACACCATTTGGAAATACATTTTTTTCAACTGGATATTTTAACTCCTGTATTTCTTGAGCAATTAATTTAAATTCTAAATCACCATCAAAATAATAATTCATTTCTAGACCTAAGCCATAATCAGAAATGAGGGAATCAGAGTATATTAAGTTAATGTTTTCACTCTTATTTATACACCCTGGACCTAATATAAAAGTGAAAACCAACAAATAAATACTTTTCATAAATATATAATTATACTATTCAGAAAAATGTGGATTTTTTACGGTTTCAACATACCAGCATTCAATTTTATACATTGACTGGTCTAGACCAATCATTTGGAAAGTAGAGGTTCTATCAGGTGCTTGATTAATATATTTTTTAATTTTCTGATCGGATTCTTGTGCACAGGATAAATCAATCATTTTAGCATATTGATATTTTTCTATTGCAGCCCAATAACCAACTCGTTTACTGAATTCATCATTTGTTAAATTACCAGTATTCTGGCCACAATCCCTAGAAGTTTGAGCATACAAATCTCCAATTAATATAAATGGTGCACCCCATCCAGATCTATTATTCTTCGCTTCTAATGCATTTTTTTTAGCCTTATTATTCATACCCATTGCTGCATATGTTTTAGCTACATATAATAAGTAATCCGCTTTTTTTATATTATTTTCTTCATCAGTAACTGCCTGAGTAAAATAACTAATTGCAGATGAATAATCTTCTTGCTTCAACGATAAATATCCCATATAAAATGCTGACTTTGGAGTGGGATTAGACTCGTAAAGCTTTGCTGCAATTTTAAAATAAATCTCGCTATCGATACAGTCTCCCTTTTTTAATAACTGTGCAGCTCTTTCTAGCCAATTAAAATCAATTTGCTTTTCTTCGAATTTTGCTTCATATAATGCTATTAATTTATCACATGTCACATGAGGTGCTAAAGTTTTTTCCATATTAGCACGAACATCATTTAATGTTTTTAATTCTTTCACATTATTACTAATTATTTTTTCTTCTTTTCGATTTAATGATTCTTTTTGCTGTAAATCAAAATTAATTTGAGATATCTCAGCTTCTTTATAATCAATTATAGTTGAAACATCCGAAAATAAACCAATTAAATCTTCTTTATTTAATATTTTTTTAGAAGTTAGTTTTGCCGCAGATACAAAATAATAATTTAAAGCACGAGCAGATGATTTTTCTTTGTCAATAGATGTAGATTCCGACAAAATATTATAAGCTTGCTCTAGACTAGAGATATTAGTTTTTCTGTATTTATATAAATCAGAACCTTTTAATCCTAACACCTTACCTTCCTGTCCAGGATAAAATTTATTTCGCTGGTCATAAATACTTAATAAATTATCTATTAGCAATTCTCTTTTTAAGCTATCGTTTTCTGATTTAATAAAATTCTTATACATTGTTGCACCATGTATATATATATTTTTAGTTCGCTTGGGTGCGTTTTGAAATAAGTATAACCAGGATTTAGCAGCAGAGTCATAATTCTTTTGTTTATAAAATTCATTATAAATGGTTAAACTTTCTTCGCACTTTACAGTATCTAAACCATGTTTTCCCACATTCACAGGATTGAGTACTGAAGAAAATTGAAATTCATTAACGCTACTTAAATCATTTTCCTGTGCACCCACTAAAAGTGGTAGAAAAACAATAATTATCAGATAATATTGCCTCATATTTATAATTATTTTAGTAAATCTATTCATTTATTGTATTTTTCTTTTATTAAACCATTTTTCATTTAATGTCATTGATAAATAAATATTAAAATAATTTTCTTTAATTGAATCTTGATTTTGATTACTACCAAGTACACCATATTTAAATGCTACATTAGCCGTTGAAAGAGATTTTTTTACTGGTAATGAGAAGCCAAAACTAAATGAAAAATCTTTTAATTTTTCAGACTCATTATTATGAATCATGCCCAAATCCAAATAACCTGAAGCGTATGAAACACCTAATCTATATTTAATTGTATTGAAATAATTATAAATATCATCTTTATTTGGTGTAAAGAAACCGCCTATAATATATTCTTTTCTATTCCTCATAATATCAGAGGAGATTGTTGCCTCTTGATTATTTACATAGGCAGATTGTGCATTATAATCTAAACCTATTAACCAATTGTTTTGATCCTGTAAACTAACTCCTAATGAATATGTTAAAGGAAATTTACTATTATTTTGAACATTGTTTTCCTGTAAAATAATACTGGCCTGATCTGGATAATATATAGGGCCAGCAAAAGTTGCCTGCAAAATATTGCGATTAGATTTAATCTTGCTAGATGGTGAAAATTTAAATGCACCATTTAATTTATAATTTTTTGATTTTTTAGTATTTATTAATTTAGTATATAATCCACTTATTTCTATACTCAATCCATTTGAAATATTATCTTGCTTATCTCGAAAATATAAATTAGAATTATCTGAAAACACAATAACCTCTCTTTCAATTGAGCCAAATAAATAATTTAAATTTGTCCCAAAAGAAAAATTATTCATTATTCCATCAGTAATACTATAAGCAAAGCCAAACAATAATTTATTTAAGCCCCCTGAACCTTTATAATTATAACTAGTTTGAATATTATTGTTGCTAGTTGTTAAGTTGGATTGCGTTGTTAAATCATAACCAACACTACTATAAGGTAATAATGCTACGGATATCCCAATATTACTTGACAATGGAAACCCTAAGCCAATATTTGATAATCCACTTGTAAAGTTTTTTTGTGACAAATTACCTTGACTCATTTTAATATAAGATGTCCTAAAACCAAATTCAAACGATGTTTTATCTAAAAAACTATAAGAAGCTGGATTTAAATAATTTAAATACTGATTATCTGCAATGGACAGTCCCATTCCCCCCATAGCTACATTATGGGTATTGGTAGAACTATGGAGCACACCGTAACCATAATATGAGTATGGTGAATATGTATTAATCTGAGCTTTTACTGAAAAAATCACAAATAAACAGACAAAAAATAAGAATTTATAATTGTTCATTGGTTGCAATAATATAATTTATACCGTGCATTAACAAATGTGAATCAAAAAAATTTATGTTTTTTATTTTTTTATTAAAAATTTTTGCTGCACCGCCAGTTGTAATAATATTTATATTAGGATAACGTAATTTATACTTTTCTATTATTCCATTAACCTCAAATATAATTCCTTCGTATACTCCTACTAATATACTATTTGATGTTGAATTACCAATATAAACATTTGGTGTCTTAAACACTATTTTTGGCAAATTCTCTGTATAATAATTCAATGCATTTAGTCTCATATCAAGACCCGGACTAATTTGTCCGCCAATGTATTCATTTCCTAAAACTAAATCATATGTAATACATGTGCCAAAATCTATAATTAAATTATTGCCGCTATACTGCTGAGCAGCTCCGCAAGCAAGTGCAATTCTATCAGAACCTAAAGTTTCCGGGGTAGAATATGAAATTTTAATTGGCAATTTAGATGTATGATTTATATCACTATATTTTACATCTAATTCCTCACAAAGATTACCAATGTCTTTCCTACTTAAAGATGTATTTGAATAATACAGATATTTAATATCTTGTCTATTTTCTATGTATTCTCTTAAGTATGGGATTGAGAAATTATTAATAACTATAAACTCAATTATTGTATTTTTAGCAAAAAGGGCTAGTTTTGTGCTTGTGTTTCCGACATCTAATACAAGATTCATGGTAATTATATTTTTAAATGTGAAACAAATTTATAAAATGAAGGACTATGTTTGTTAATAAATAGATATTATATTTGCAAACCTATGTATGGTGCTATAGCTCAGTTGGTAGAGCAAAGGACTGAAAATCCTTGTGTCCCTGGTTCGAATCCTGGTAGCACCACTAAAAAGCGGAATAATTAAAAAATATTCCGCTTTTTACTTTTCTAAATTTTATGAAACTTTTATTAATTATAATATTCTTACTTAATATGCTAACTCAAAACAATAACACACAATATGCTTACCTGGGTGGGGGTTGCTTTTGGTGTATTGAAGCTGTATTTCAAAATTTAAAAGGTGTAGAAAGTGTCGTAAGTGGATATAGCGGTGGAGAATCATCAACAGCTAATTATAAGGACGTTTCGACGGGAAAAACTAAACATGTAGAAGTATGTAAAATTGCATATAATCCTAAAATAATTTCTTACGACATATTGCTTGCAGTATTTTTTTATAGTCATGACCCTACACAATTAAATCGCCAAGGAAATGATATTGGACCACAATATCAATCTGCTATCTTTTATCTCAATAATGAGGAAAAAAATCAATGTAAAAAATATATTGAAGATTTAGAATTTCAAAAAATTTATGAAAATATAAAGACTAATTTAATAAAATTTGAAAATTTTTATAAAGCAGAAGAATACCACCAAAATTATTTTCAACTTAATTCTAACCAACCATACTGCTCAATTATTATTAATCCAAAAGTTGAAAAATTGAAAAAAAAATTTAAAAATTACTATCCAAAAAAAATTAACTAATAGCCAAATATATTCTCTAACGTGAGTTCTTGATAATCACCTAATTTCTTTAATGAATTATGATTAATATCATCTTTATTGCCTATAACTAAAAAGGTGTAATTTCTATCTTTAATATTTTTATCAAAAAAAGATTTTAAATCACTATAATCAATATTTTCTAACAAGGGATATATTGTCTTATTTATATCATAATCCACACCCCTTTCTTTTGCTAAGATATATTCCCAAAACAATCGTGATCTCTTTGTTCTGGATGTTTCAATTTTTTTAAGTGCTGCTATTTTAGCATCTTGAAACTGACCAACTGACTTAGGCATATTATTCATCAATGCTAATATAGCACTAGTAGCTTCATCCAACTTGTCAACTTGAGTGCCTAGATAAGCAGTAATATAATGAGAATTCTCTTTATTAATTGGTGTTGAAAAAGATGACCAAGCAGAATAAGCAAGTGCTTTCGACTCACGAATTTCTTGAAAAATAATTGAAGATAATCCGCTTCCAAAATACTCATTAAACAATTTTCCATAAGGAATTAATTGCATATTATATAATGGGCCTTTTGACATCAATGTAATCTCTGACTGTACCATATCATAATCTATAAAATAAACTTTATTAGTTACATTATCTAACTCATTAAAAAGTATAGGGGATAACAGAGGCTTACTTATTTCAGAAGAATAATGATACTTGTTTAGTATTGTTTTAATTTCAGACAAATTTCTACGACCGTAATAATAAATGTAATGCTCAAATTTTGTTAAATTTTTAATTTTATCAGTCAATTTATTAACATCTATTGATTTTAAATCTTTAATACTTATTATATTATTAAAAGGGTTTTTAGAACCATATTTTGCATACGAGCGCATTCCTGACAAAATACTCCATTTAGATAACTTTGTGTCTTGACGATCACGAATAATATCTAAAACCATATTATCATAAACTTGTTGATTAGGAATAACACCTGACAAAATATGTTCAAATAATATAATACCTTCTTCTAAAGATTCCTCCAAACCAGATAATTGAACATATATCCTTTCATTTGATACATATACACTATAACTTAATCCTAACTTAAACATTTCCTGCTCAATTTGATTAGCATTGTATTTTTCTGTTCCTAAGTACTCTAAATAATTTATAGCTAAAGCAAGTTCTTTGTCACTAAACTTACCCATATCTAAAACATAACTAAGTGAAAAAATTTCATTTGTAGTATTTTTAACATAGTAAGCAGGTATATTATTATTTAATTCAAATTTTATAACATCTGCATCAAAATTATTAAATATAGGTTGCATTCGTTGTGAAGGAATCTTATTAAGATCTAATGCAAATTTAGAAGAAGTATCCCTATTTAAAGGTACGGTTGTGATTTTAGGTTTTTGTACTTTAATACTATTTGGTGTTCCATTCAATTTATTCAATAATATATAATTATTATCAAAGTACTTATTTGCAAATTTTACAATATCGCTTTTAGATAAATTAGTTAGCTTGTTATTTTGATTAACAACTGTTGCCCAATTCTGATCAAGAATAAAAGCATTTGTCATCTTTCGAGCTCTATAACTGTTTGACTCATTCCTCTTTTGATCATCTAATTTGAAATTCTTAATTATTGCCGATAACATCCAATCATCAAATTGACCATTTTTAATTCTATTTAATTCATTTAACAATAATTCTTTAACTTGCTCTAAAGATTGTCCCTGTCTAGGCTGCCCATGTAATTTAAAAAAAGAATAATCTTTAGCAATCATATATTGCGAATAACCACTTAATATTTTTTGTGACTTAATCAAATTCAAATCAATTAGTCCTGCTTTTCCATTAGATAAGATTGCATCTAATAGCGGTAATATATACATATCATCTGTTTCAACACCCGGTAGTCTAAATCCAATATCTACCCATTCAGATGTACTTCCTATAACTGTAATTTCTTCAGGTTCTGTAATAGGGTCTTCTTTAGATACTTCAAATGTTGGTACTTCTTTATATCGATATTTCCCAAAATACTTTTCAATTAATTGGACTGTTTTGTCTGGATCTAAATCACCTGATAGAATAATTGCCATATTATTTGGAACATATTTTTCATTAAAATATTTATGGATTTTTTCCATCGAAGGATTTTTTAAATGATCACTTTCTCCGATTGTAGTTTGAGTACCATATTGATGTTTTTTAAATAATGCTTTCATCATAGAATACCATGCTAATCTCCAGTCATTATCCTGACCACGGTTAAATTCTTCATAAACAGTTTCTAATTCAGTATGAAATAATCTAAGTACTAATTCGCTAAATCTTTCAGATTCAATCATTAACCATTTTTCAAGTTCATTAGAAGGGATATCATTAATATAAACAGTTCTTTCCAAAGAAGTATATGCATTAGTGCCCTTAGCACCTAATGAACTTATCATTTTATCATATTCATTAGCTACAGCATATTGAGCAGCAACTCCTGAAATACTGTCAATTTGCTGATAAATAAAATTTCTATCTTCTGTGTTAAAAATTGTTCTTCTTTTTTCATATAAATCTGAAATTTTTTTTAATTCTTTTGATTCATCTTCCCAATTAATAGTCCCAATTTGGGATGTCCCTTTAAACAACATATGCTCTAAATAATGTGCTAAACCAGTGGCATCAGATGGATCTTGCTTGCTCCCAGTATTAACAGCAATATTTGTCTGAATACGTGGTTCATCTTGATTAACAGACATATAAATTGTTAAGCCATTATCAAGAGTATAAATCATTGTATTAAGTGGGTCGTCTTCAACTAACTGGTATTCATAATTTGAATTGATATGCTTTGAGTCGATAGCAAAAAAGATTAAATATGATAAAAAGCCTACAGCTAAAATTGATGTAATAAATTCTTGTGTATTTTTCATTTTAAAATGAGTTAGTTAAAAATAATAGTGAACAAATATAGTAACAATAATGTTGATGTGTGTGAAAAATTAAATATCAATAATCTAAATGAAAATAAAAATGTTGATGAAACTTTGATGTTGATTGATCAATAATAATTATGCCCCATTTATAATAATTAATAGAATAGCTAACAATTGGGTTTTTCCTGATAATCGACCAACATTCTTGCATTTCAGCACTCCAATTAATATCATCAAATATCATAATACATTGAAGCTCTTTATTAGATATTAATGAATTAAAATAATACAAAGTATCATTTTTACGATGATTGCCATCAATAAATAAAATATTGAAATTTAAATTTTGAGCAATTAGTTTTGGAAAAGTATTATTGTATAATCCTTGAATAATCTGAAATTTTTTTTTGGATGCAATCGAACTAAATTGAGATTGAGCTATCTTACATAAAGCAGGCACACCTTCCATCGTAATAAAAAAACTATTTTTTTTATTTTTTATTGCACTCAAAATATATGTGCCCGAAACACCTAAATTAGTTCCAATTTCTAATACAAATGGTGTAGATAATTTATCTATAATTAGATATAGAAATTGTGCCCATATAGGAGATGATGTAGCTTTTTTACAGATTTCCTTTACTTTAATTTTTTTGGACAAACCAAATATTTCATATGTAATAATTCTATCATCTTTTAAGAGATTTTTTCTATATCGCTCACATAATTTAAATACTTCTAAATGGTCATTTAATTTTTTGTTTAATTTAACCTCTAAAAAAGATTTTACTATAATATTTAAATAAGGATTTTTCTCTTCTTTGATTTTGTTTAATTCTCTTTTTTGATTTAATCTAATACAGAAAATAGACAAATGTTTTTTTATTTTTGACAATATCATATTAATTAAATATAACTGTAATTATGTTAATAATTCGAAAAGGCAAAAAAAAAGATTTACCCTTTGTTCTGGGATTAATCAAAGAATTAGCAAAATATGAAAATGCTCTAGATGAAGTTTCAATCACTATCAAAGAATTAGAAAATGATGGCTTTAATGAATATCCAAACTATTATTTTCTAGTTGCTGAAAAAGATACTGAAATTATTGGCATGTCTTTTTATTGGATACGGTATTCAACATGGAAGGGTAAATTTTTATTTTTAGAAGATTTTATTGTAAAAAAAGAATACAGAAGACAGGGTGTTGGAAAAGAATTATTTAATGCAACTATTAAAATTTGTAAAAAATTAAATCTTAATGGTATGTGTTGGCAAGTTTTAGATTGGAATAATCCCGCAATTAATTTTTACAAAAAATATAATGCAGATATTAGTAAAATTTGGTTAAACGGAAAATTAACAAAAAAACAAATTGAACAATTTTAGTTTAAAAGAGATGCTCAATCATAAAATTTTTAGAAAAGCTTAAGGCATTTACTCTTGCAACACTATTCCCACCATAAGTAGGGCCTCTTCTAGCACACATAGAAAGACCTATTTTTTGAAGTAATGGTGTGGTCATAGGAAAATTTAAAAAATTCATTAATACCTCCCCTTTTGCATTCATTCTAAATCTGCAATCCTCCAAAATGTATCCATTTTTCTTAATTGATAATAATGTGTCTCTATCAAATGAATGATGTGCATTTGGATATATTGTAATATCAATATTAGTATTATTTTTTAACTTACTTACAAGACTTAAACAGGCTTCTGCAGGAGTCCAATTATCTAGTTCACCTATTAATATATGAATAGGTGTATCTCCAAACTCTAAAACATCTGGTACCACAATACATGGTGGATATAAGGCTAAATGGGCTGCAAAATCTATGCTGGGATTTATAGCTTTTTTTAGTGGCTCCCAGGCTGAAAAAAGAGACACACCACCTCCCAAGCTCCAACCAGTAATAGCTATTTTATCGGCATGTATATTAGGATGATTTTGTAGAGCTTCAAGTGCTCTAAAACTATCTAAAATCATCATTGCTGTGGTGACACTCACTTGATTTCCAACTGTTGTTTTTATACCTCTACTTTGAAAACTACATAATTCAAATGTCGCAATTCCATTCTCTCTATATGTTTTTAAATAATCGTAATGATGAGAGGCCCAACCATTACTCCCAGCAACAGCAATAACTAATGGATACTGATTTTGAGTATTAAAATCAATAGGCATTTTTAAAATACCAAAAACCCGTTGGTGTTTTTGATTATCAAGATTAACAATAATATCTTTGAAAGAAAAGGGATTAGCACTATCGAAAAAAAATTTTTCTTGAGATAATAGAAAAAAAGGGGAAATCAAAAAAAGGAAAAATACCTTAACTATTATAAAATTATTATTAGTTATCTCTATTTTCAAAATTTTCTTCTTTCTTTTCTTCTATTCTTTTAGCAATAAGATATAGCATTAAAATAAAAAAAAGTATAATTAATACTGAATTCATTGTTTTAATTTTACAGCAGTTCCGTATGCTAAAATTTCAGCAGCACCCTGCATTACCACTGAAGTTGTTAATCTAATATTTACAATAGCATCTGCTCCCAACATAACTGCATCTTGTTTCATTCTCTCAATAGCTTGTTCTCTAGATTCGGCTTGTAATTTTGTATATTCACTAATTTCTCCACCGATAAGATGTTTAAGACTTGCAAAAACATCTCTACCTACATTTCTTGTTCTTACAGTACTTCCTCTTGCTATTCCTAAAATTTCTGATATTTCCCTATCAGGAATTTGTTCTGTAGTTGTTAAAATCATAATTTATTTTTTCGTAAAAATAATATAACACAAATTAAAAACTATAATTTACTGTTAATTAAAAAGTATCATAATTAAAGAAAAAGTAAATCATTGATTATGATCATTTATATATTTTTCTAATATTTTTTTAGCCTTATCTACTTTTAATTCATTAACAAATAGCATCTTTTCATTAAATGAATAAGCCGGATTAGCCCAACCAGCTAATACAGATGATGAGAACGGAGATTTTATATAAAAATCTATTTGATTTGTTTTTAGAATGCTTTCAATATTTGTTAAATCAAAATAATTAATATTTGTAATAAAAACATATTTCATATATAATGATTAATCAATAATAGTAGTAGTATCTATTATAAAATTACAATAACCATTATCAGTCATATAATTTAATAACTCTTCATCTAGTACTTGTAAATAATCAGTTATATTAGCAAAAGTATAGTTAAATACTGAATCACCGATACAGTATGTTGCGGAATCTAACACTGCAGTAAAAAATGTATCATTATAAGCATGTTGATATTCATATTGTATACAATCAATACATTCCGTAGAATAAATTATTGATTCCTCTTGTTTAGTACAAGAATACATCAAAAATAAACACAAAATAAAAAAATTAATAAACTTCATAATATTTTTGTACACTTCCATCATTATAAATATTAATGTAAAATTTTGAACTATTATTTTCCCGACCTAACATATCAAGTCGTTTGATTATTTGAATATTCTCTATGGTGTTTGTTTCATCAATATTAATCCACTCACCGTCTAATCTAACATTGTCAATATACAAATATGTGCCTCTGTTGCCACTAAATTCAAATTTTATTATCACATCACTCTCCTCTGCGGCAGACTGGATATTAACAATCTTTTCAACCCACTCACTACTGTTAGGTGTAAAATTATTACCAACATTTCCTGTATTAATAGAAATTAATTCTTCAGTATCCCAAGATGCCCTCACCTGCCAAGTTTTACCACAGTCCTTTGAAAATGATATTTGCAATAAATCGTTAGTTTGATTATTTCTCTTTCCATAAGCAAGGTCAAAATATAGCTTTAATGGTTCACCTACACCTAAACCGAAATTACTTAAATTTAAAGTAGGTGTATAGAGAGAATGTTTTTGATAACAATCAAAATATCTACTTCGTATTCTTACTGAACCGGTTTCTGATGTTGATGAAATTGGACTTCTTGTCCAAGATGTTTCACTTTCTGGAGATTCTATAGACCATGTTAAACTTGGATTTGGATTATTTGGAAATTGTGTATTTTGAAAGCTTTCATTAAGATTCATTTCAGCATTATAGATATTAAAAGTCTTCGTCAAACTACTTTCACCAATATCATTAACAACACTTAAAGTAACTTGATATTCTCCAGGACTAGAAAAAATTATAGTTGGATTTTTTTCAGATGAAAATAAATTTTCGTTGCCAATAAATGACCAAGCAAAACTTGTATTATTATCAATCCCCTCAGTATTATTTATAAATTTAATTGGAGAGTTAATACATATTCTATCGACTTCTGATAAGAAAAAATCTACATTAGGTAAACAAGCAGAATTATCATAATTATCATGTGTGCCTGTTTCCCATAAATTATTATTAGTCCATAAATTATTTCTTGAAGATACTGAAGAATTTAAACAATTTTGCATTCTAATTACTTGATCGCTAGTAAACATACAGGTGCAAGATGAATAATCCATAAAATTTTGAATATTATCTAAGCTTCCACAGCTTTGCTGCGACAAATTACATGTGGAATAAGCTCCAACTGTATTAGGGGTGTCATCAACACCATCATCATATGAACAATTATCTAAATCTCCATTTGTCCCCCAGCCCCAAGTGTGTTCTAAATTAAAATAATGTCCAAATTCATGACTCAATGTATGTCGTTTATAAGGTGTGTTATTTGATGAGCCTATACTACCAACATACTCATGGTTAATAATTATCCCTTCAACTTCATCGCCCCATAATGATCCAGGTAAATAAGTGTAAGCTGCTGCACCAATATCACTATCAATTTCTTCGACCACCCAAATATTTACATATTTAGTGTCATCCCATGAAATCACCTCTTTTACACAATCATTTGCTTGATTGCCTAGAGATGAAAACACTCTATTAATGCCATTTGTGCAATTTCCGTTTGGATCTAATCTAGCAAGCCTATATTCTACATTAACATCACCAATTATATTTTCAAATGATTCTACTACATTATTTAAATCCTCATTTAAAATATTATAGTCCTCATTGAGAATACTTACCGCATCATTAATTTGATCAATAGAAATATTTTCATCCTCACCTATTGAATCACCATTATGAATAATATGAAATACAAGAGGAATAATTTTAGGATTTTGAGATAAATTATTATTATTATTAAGTATTTTTAATTGTTCAGATTTAAAATGAGGTGTATTGCGATATTTTTGCATTACAAAATCTGTACCACATAATTTTGTGTTTTGAGCAAAAATTAAGTTGCATAATAATACTAAAAATAAAAACACTTTTTTAAAATTCATTTAATAGTTGTCTTCTCTTATGAAAAATAATTTTTTGTTTTGAATATACACTCCCGTTTTTAATAATGATTTATTCATATATTCTCTCCCAAAGAGATCGAAAATTCTATTATCATAAACTGTGTTAGAATCAAATCTACCAAGTGTGTCTGTTAAATTTCCGATTCGAAAATTATCAATATATAGCCAATTGCCTCCCACATTATTACCTATGTACTGTCCTCCATTATTTGTGAAAACTACAGTGTCTGCAGATAAATATCCTCTACCTGTAAATTCAAAACGAATAATAACACTTTCTTGTCCTGCGGAAGAGCCTAAATTAACAAATTGTTCATGCCAATCTTCCGACTCTGGCACATAGTCATTGAAATATATTTTTTGATTCAATCCTATAAGGTCTTCTACATTATAAGTTGCTCTAACCATAAAGTCTTGATTAGCATGTTTTCTTGATATAGTTAACTGATCTTTAATTATACTATTTCCTTCTTGATCTTGATATGGTAACCTTTTAGCATAAGCAATATTAAAATAAACTCCAAATGGATTATTATTATCATTAACTATATCACTACAATTTATTTCAGGACTATATATTTGTTGTTTTATATTAGTTAATCCTGGACTAAAACTCTTACTTCTAATTCTAATGGATTGCTCACCCTCATATGAACCTGCAGTTGATTTTTCCCAATTAAGCTCAGTTGGATAGTTGTCTAAAATATACCAACTTGGCTTATTAATAGATGTATTAAGTGGAAACTCTTCACTTTCGAAGTCTTCACTAAATGGTGCGGATGTTTGGTCCAAAACTACAATACATTTTTGCTTCACTAATTCAGAACTTCCACTACTATTATAAACATTTAAAGTAACATCGTGTTGACCTGATGTTAAATATGTTACTGTGGGATTTTTTTCTGTTGAAGTTGACGGCTCTGCCCCTGGGAAAAACCATTCATAAGACATATCACTTTCCGGAACATTGTAGCTCATATCTTGAAACGAAACATTAAAGCCATCATCTATTCCTAAAGCCCCTATGGCATCCCCAACAACCATAAAATCAGCAATCGGCCTACAGCTTTCATATGGGTCTGACAAATAATACTCATCATTAGTACCTGTCGCTTCCAAATTTGACTCTGACCACAGATTATTTCTTGCTCCAGAGGTAGAGTATAAAGCTGCTAATACTCGTTCTTTTTGTCCCTGTGTAAGCATATAAGCACAATTAGTATAATCCATAATATTTGCTACATTATCTAAACTTTCACAAGATATTTGAGATTGCCAAGATAGACAACCTGATGCACCAACAGTATTAGGAGTATCATCAACACTATCATCGCTATTACAATTATCATCTAATGCAGAATCATTTGTACTTCCCCAGGGATGTGCTAAATTAAAATAATGCCCCGCCTCGTGGCTCATTGTATGACGTCGCCAATTACTGTTACTTGAGGTGCCTGTTGTGCCAAAATAATCATGTTGACATAAAATACCTTCATGATTTGTTGGAGCAGATCCGGGATAATAGGCATATGCTGCAGCTCCACTAGCAACATTAGCTACAGTCCAAATATTTAAATACTTACTATTATCCCAGTATGTATCATCTTTTACATTCTCACCTCCATTATATGTAAGAGTTGATTGATGATAAGTTATTCCTGTAGTACAATTTCCATCTGGATCTTTTGTGGCTAATCTAAATTCAATTCCTAAATTGGCTGCAATATCTTCAAAACCCCTTGCTTCAGTGGTTATAATTTTTGCAATAACCCCTTGGTCTATAATTTCATCTTCGAGTAAAAACTTAATTATACCGCCAGCAAAACGAGTATTACCTATATCATCGGCAATTAAATAGACTGTTTCAAGACCATTATTAAGACTACAAATAGTATCATTTTTTAAAACAGAAGATTCATTTTCAACTACCCAATCAATATCACTACTTTCAAAATTTTCAGGAACATTAATTATTACTGTGTCATTATTGTTAGCAATAGAATGTACAAATTCTCCATCCGCATTAATAAAATCATCATTTCTCATATTAAAATCATCACACATACTCTTAAGAGCAGAAGCAATTTGATCTTCATTAATTCGTTCATCACCATAATTATGTATAACATGTACTACAACAGGTATAATATAATTACTATCGACTAATCTACCATTCCTTAAGTTTGCAATAAAACTATTAGTAAATAACTCTAATTGATTAAGAGCTAGCTTTTTGTCAGGATGCAAATCTATTTGCTTCTGAACCATTTTTTCTGTTGAACATCTATCTATTTGGGAAAAACCATTCAAAATTGAAAATGAAAACATAACTGTGAATAGAATTTTTTTCATTTTCTTAAAAAATTTAAACATATTAATTTACCTGATAATAACAATCTCTGCTAGACGAGAATCAAGACCTTCAACTACTACAACAAATGATCCTTTAGCAGGTAAGTTAAATAAATCTGATAATTGAAACTGGTGACGACCCTTTAATAAACTCATGTTAATTCTACCAATGTTTAACCCTAAAAAGCTAGATATTGAAATTGTAACATCCGAATCATTTAATGTTTCAAATGAAATAAATGCTGCATTATTTGAAGAAGGGTTTGGTGTAACACTTAAATTTTCTATTTCATAAGTTCTAGAAACACTTTCAACTTGTTGAATCTGAGATTGATTACCGATAAGAATATTATCAAGATATAACCAATTTCCACCTATAGAAGTAGCTGTAATTAATTCTCCTAAATTACTAACACCATCATCAACCCAATGCAAATCAAACATATCCTGACCAGTTCCTATAAAATCAAATTTAATAACTGCTGCATCATCACCTGCTAATTGTTGAATAGTTATACAACGTTGACCCCATTCACCTTCAGGATTATTCTTATAATGATAATACCCTGAACCAGGTTGTGGCACAAATGAGTTAAAATGTATTTTATAATTTGAGTCAAACTCTCCATCTCCATCTGTATCTACTGTGCCAGAGATGCTATCAGATGCAAATACTGTAAATAATGATTGCTGCTGACTTGGAAATGCACCTTCTTGTCCTGCTCTTGTAGAAATCCAAGGTCGCTCTGACCATTGAGCATCATTATCACAACCTTTATAGGATACAATTAATGCATCATTGTGAATTGAAAAAACATCCTCAACACCCCCTTGTTCATTAAATGAAACAGCATCATATGGTAATCTTTTTGCATATGCAATATCGAAGCACAGCATTAGCGGATCTCCACTACTTGTTGTGAATTCAGAAAGATTTAATTCTGGTGTTGAAAATGAATGTGCTTCACGATTATAATTATAATTCTGACTTTTTATCTTCATAGCTGCTACACCTTCACTGGATGCTAGTTCTGTTCTTTCCCAGTGTTGTTCACCGTGATTCACTCCTCACCACCAAACTTCTGAAACCATATCTGGAAATGTAGCTGATTCAAATCCTTGTGATAAACCTTCAGCTAAGGTGACATCCATTTGAGATAATATAGTAACAGCATTTTCTTTAACAAGTGTATTGCAATTATCGTCCTTACAAGCCGTTAATATAACACTATATGTACCTGGCTCTTGATACTGAACCACAGGGTTTTCAGAGTTAGATTCAGAGGGAGTAGCTCCGTCAAAACTCCAGCTATATGTAATTTCCGTATCACGATAATTGTATGTAAAATTTTCAAAACTTATAGATGTTCCTGAACAACCTAACTCTGTACCAACCTTAAAATCTGGTATTGGTGCACAATCAGCATAAGGGTCATTAGTAAAACTTTCGTCATCAGTACCAGTAGCAATTAAATTCTCCTCTTGCCATAAATACCATCGATTACCTGCTAAACTATTTGCTGCTGCTAACATTCTATCTGCTTGACCTTGAGTAAACATACAAATACAATTAGAGTATTCCATGAAATTTTGAACATTATCTAATGAACCGTCACAAGTAGCTTGTTCTAAATTACACTCACCAATTGTTCCAATTGTTTCTGGAGTATCTTCTACTCCATCATCAAGTGCACAATTATCTTCTTGTGCAGCATCGTTATTACCCACCCATGGATGATCTAAATTCATAAAGTGTCCCATTTCATGGGTAGGAACATGTCTTCTATACTGGTTATTACCAGGTGAATCATTATTAAAATTCCAATCACCAAAATAATCATATCTAAAGAAAATATAATCACCATTATCACCTCCACTACCAGGCTTAACTGCATATGCAGCAGCTGAACTCATACTTTCCTCAAAAGATCTAACAATATAAATATTAATATATTTTTTGTCATCCCAATTTGCAATCGACATTGTCCTTTGTGTTTCTGAATTTACAGCCCATGGAGATGCTACTCTGTTTACACCGTATGTGCAATTTCCGTCTGGATCTTTTGTAGCAAGACGAAATTCAAAATTTGGGAAACCAATAACACTAGTAAATGAATCAACAACTTCTGATAAATCATCATTGAGTCCTTGAAAGTCTTCATTCATTCTAGAAAGAGCATAATCAACTTGTTCATAACTAATATTTTCATCTTCATAATCATGAATTACATGTACAACAAGTGGAATAATATATGGTCCACCCATTCTATGATTATCTATGTTGGAAATAAACTCCTGTGTAAATATTTCTAATTGATCTAAAATTTGTTTTTTTTCAGGATCTTTAAGAGCTTCTTCCATAACAATACGTGTTCCGCTTCTAGGAATAATTTCATCCTGAACACTTTGAGCAAACGAAAAAGCAGTAAAAAGTAACATTACCACTAGAAAAAAAATATGTCTTTTCATCTTTGAGTATTTAAATCTGTAAAATGGTTGGAGACAAATATACTAAAAAATAGCAAAGAAATAATACAAAAAGTAGTTTGAGAAAATGAATTTACAATTTTAATAAAAACTCATGTACATCTATTACTTTTGCACACTCTATTATTTTAATCTTAAACTTGTTAAAATTTATTTTATTATATGATGATATCACCATGGTTTTAAAACCTATTCTATCAGCCTCTTGAATGTGATTTTCTATTCTAGGTATTGGCCTTATTTCACCATTCAAACCTACTTCGCCACTAAAACAAATTGTTGAATCAATTGAGATATCTAAATTGGAAGATAAAATGGATGCAACAACTCCTAAATCCATAGATGGGTCAGAAACCTTAATTCCACCTGCAATATTTAAAAAAACATCTTGAGAACTTAATTTAAAACCACATTTTTTTTCTAATACGGCCAAAAGCATATTTAATCTTTTCAAATTAAATCCATTTGATGACCTTTGGGGAGTTCCATATACAGCTGGAGTAACCAAGGCCTGCACCTCAACTAAAAATGTTTTTTGACCTTCAAATGTAGATGATATTGCAGTACCGCTTAACTCACTAATTCTTTCATTTATTAATATAGTAGAGGGATTTAAAACTGGTTGTAAACCTGAATCTACCATTTCATACACACCAACTTTTGAGGTCGAACCAAATCTATTTTTTCTAGCTCTTAACAGTCTGTATAAGTGAGTTTTTTCACCTTCAAAATGCAATACAACATCAACCATATGCTCTAAAATTTTTGGACCTGCTATTTGCCCTTCTTTAGTTATATGACCAATTAGCATAATTGGAATATTAGCTTCTTTACCAAATTTTAATAACTCTGAACAACATTGTTTAATTTGACTAATTGATCCAACTGAAGCTTCAATAATATCGCTGTGTAAAGTTTGAATAGAATCAATTATGATTAAATCATATTGATTGATATTTCTCATACAGTGATTTAGAATTTTTTGTGTTGAAGTCTCACTGTATAAATGACAGGTTTTATTCTTTATACCAATTCTATCAGCCCTAATTTTAATTTGAGTTATTGCCTCTTCTCCAGAGACATATAATATATTTTTTTGATCTAATAATGCCATCTGCAACAATAATGTAGATTTTCCTACACCTGGTTCACCGGCTAACAAAATAATTGAACCATCTACAATGCCGCCTCCAAGTACATTATTTAATTCATTATCTGTAGTTTTTCTATATGTAGTAGCATTATTAGATACATTTTGAATTAAAGTAGGAGAATTATTTAAAGAACTTAATCCAACATTTTGCTTACTTTTACTGTTTATCTTTGGTTCTTCTATTATAGTATTCCATTCCTTACAAGCAGGACACTTACCTTGCCACTTAGGGGTTTCATTTCCGCAACTTTGACAGTAATATCTTAATTTACTCATTAATTTTATTTATTTTTTTTCTATATAAAAAAACCATTGCTACGAACCCAGCAACTAATATCATTACAGCTTGAGAACTATGTACAATAATAGCAAAAAATTGTGCAATTTCTCGACTAATATTAAGAGCTATTAAGGCTTGAATCACTAAATAATGATATGATCCAATTCCAGTAGGTGTAGGAACTACCATGCCTAATCCCCCGGCTACTAATATAAACAAACCTTGGCCAAGATTTAAATCTTTAGTTTCTGTAAAACAATAAAAACATATAATTGTCATCAACAAGTAGCATATCCAAATTAATACAGTATAACTAAAAAATAATAATTTATTGGGAATTTCTTTTATCGATAAAAATCCTGTTTTAATTCCCTGAATAAATAATTGTATTTTTACTAACTGATCAGATTTAAGGTTGTTCTTTATTATAAAAAAAGAAAAAAAAATAACTACTATAAATAAAATTACATATAATCCAATATTCTTAGGAATAGAGAACAATGAAGCAAAGCTCATAAAATCTTTATAGTTTAAAACAATAGATGCTAATATGCATATAGCTAGTAAAATAAAATCAATCAATCTTTCTAGAAGAACATGGCCAAATAATTTGGAAACAGGAATATCCGAAACTTTATTTAATGCAGTACATCTAACTATCTCACCACTTCTAGGAATGAAAGAATTAAATAAATAGCCGAATGCAATAGCATTTACTAAATCAAAAATTTTGGGCCTAAAACCCAGTGGGCGTATCAACAAAAACCATCGAAGTCCTCTAAAGACATAAGCTAAATACCCAAATAACATTGATAAAAAAACCCATTTAAAAGGAATAGTTTTTAATGCAATAGAAAAATCATTTAAATTAATTCCATTGAATGCAATAAATAGCAATAATAAACCAAATCCAAGAAAAAAAAATGGTTTAAGATATGTGAAGAGTTGTTTCATTCCTATATAATTGAATTATCTAACTCATTTGGAAAAACAATAGTAGGCTTATATGTGTCTGCATCTTTTTGATTAACTAAAGCATACGAAACTATAATAATAATATCACCAACAAAAATTTTTAAAGCTGCAGGACCATTAATACCAATTTCTCCTTTTCTTTCACCTTTAATTACATATGTTTCTAATCGTTCACCGTTAGAAACATTTAAGATTTGAACTTTTTCACCGGCCACCAAATTAGCTGCTTTCATTAAAACAGGATCAATAGTAACACTACCGATGTAGTCTACATCTGCTTGTGTAACTTTGACTCTATGAATTTTAGATTTCAATATTTGAATCAACATATTAATTTTATCTTATTGTAACGACATATTATCAATGAGGCGAATTTCACCTATGTATGCCGCTATTAAAATTCTATAATTTCTATCATAATTTATATCATTAGCAAAACTAAAATTTTCTTCATCAATTACCTCAAAATAATCTAACTTTATCAAAGGATTTTTTTTAATACTTGCAAGTGCATTTTTCTTTGTATTAATTAAACTCAATGGTGTACAATAACTCGAATTATATTTAATTTTCTCTAATTCCGTTTTAAAAAAAACTAATGCTTCAAAAAGTTTACCAGCATCTTTTTTTTCAGAGCAAGATAAATTATTATTTCTCGAACTCAAAGCTAATCCATTTTCGCCCCTTATCGTTGGGCACGATATAATTTTTATAGGTAATTTAAATTCTTTTGTAAATAATTTAATTATCCATAATTGTTGATAATCTTTTTCACCAAAATAAGCTTTATTTGGTTGAACTAAAGAAAATAATTTATGTACAATTGTGATAACACCTAAAAAATGACCTGGCCTTTTTTCACCCTCTAATAAATTAATCTTTTCAGTAAATCTATAATCTTTACTTCTTTCATCTTCAGGATACATTTCTCTGTCTGTAGGTAAAAACAATAAATCACAGTTAATTGAATTTAATAATTCTACATCTTTATTGTTTGTTCTTGGATATGTTTCGAAATCTTGACTATTATTGAATTGTGTTGGATTTACATATATAGAACAAATAGTATAGTCATTTTCTAAAACTGATTTTTTAAATAACGAAAGATGACCTTGATGCAAAGAACCCATAGTTGGGACAAAGCCAATACTTTTATTGCTCTCCTTGACTTCAGAGATAGTTTTACGAAGTAATGATATGTTATTTATAATTTCCAATAATACTTTCGCAATATATTACTAAAATGCATGTTATTGTTTTAAAAAGAGTTTAATTTTTATTAAATTTGCGGTTCCTAATTAAAGTAAGATTGTAGATGCAGAAAAGAATTCTAATTGTTTCTCAGGAAATTTCACCCTATACAGAGGGAAGTTTTGGTCAAGATATTCTTGATTTAGCAAAAATTATAAAAAAAAATAAAGATGTAGAAGTTCGTTTATTTATGCCTAAATACGGGTGTGTGAATGAACGAAGACACCAACTACACGAAGTTATTAGACTCTCCGGAGTTAATATCGTTGTAAATGATATTGACCAACCTTTGATTGTAAAGGTTGCATCTATTCCACAGGCTCGCTTACAGGTTTACTTTATCGATAATGATGAGTATTTTCAAAGAAAAGTGACTCTTCATGAAAAAGATCAATCTCTAGTAAAAGATAATGATGAAAGAATGATTTTCTTCTGTAGAGGTGTTTTGGAAACTCTTCAAATGCTAGGCTGGAGTCCTGATATTATTCACTGCCATGGCTGGTTTACAAGTTTATTGCCTATGTATCTAAAAGTCGCTGAAGATGATGATGGTTCAAAAATATACTCCAACCACCCTGTATTCAGTAAATCTAAAATTTTATCTTCCCTGCAAATGGATGGCTTTAAAGGAAGCTTAGATAAAGTGTTGATAGATAAATTAAAATTTGATGGTTTCAGTGGTGATTTTCTTAATCTTTGCTCCTCTCCTAATGCAGAGAACTTAAATGAAATTGCTGCTCAATTTTCTGATGGTGTTATATTTGAAAAGAGTTATAAAAACAATAATATTATTGATGGATGCTTGAAACATAATATTCCGTTATTAAATGCAGAAGACTTTAGTGAGTATTATGAATTTTATCAAAATTTTTTTTCTGAAGAATTAGTTTAATCCTATGTTAATTCATTATTTCTCTCATCTTATTATTTGTTTATTATTTGTCTTCACACTATTCTCATGTCAAAATGAAGAAAGTTTAATTGGAGATAATATTATTAATAATGGCAAATACATTGTGGAGAACTATGATGGAGATATAGATATGAAAATAACATCGGAAATCGATGACAGTGTTTCTGCACTTGGTTTAAAGAGTTTGCTTGGCTCTTATTTAGACCCATATTTTGGCCAAACAAATGCAGCTTTTTCATTTCAAGTAAAATTACCTGCAAATAGTATGAATTTTAATGCTCAAAATATTGAAAATATCTTTTTAAATATCCCATACGAAAATTTCTATGGAGAAACTAATTTAAACTCGTCAAGCATAGAATTTATAATTAATGTACATCAACTAAATGAAAATATTGTAAATATTGATACAACAGCTAATGCAACTAACTTCTTATCTTCACTTATTTACTCCACTACTACACAACTATATGATATCCAGTCAAATAATAGCCTTCAAATAAACCTCACTGAGACAGGCTTTGGACTAAATGAGATTTTAAATTTGAATCCAGCCGATCTTGAAAATAATGAAAGCTTTTTAAATGCTTTCAATGGATTTAAACTTGATGTTTCACCCGTCACATCCACCAACGGTGGTATTATGTATTTTGATACAGCTAGCGACTCTGCATTTTTACAAATTGAATATGTAAATTTAGAAGGTATTATTGATACCGTAAATTTTGAAATAGGATCACAAAAGAAATTAAATTATTTTACCCACGATTATGCAAATAGTGCAGTAATAAATGACTCTACATTGTTTTTATTACAATCTATGGGAGGTGTTATGAGCACAATTGAAATTGAAGGATTAAATAGTTTACATAACGAAGGTTATATTGCTGTAAATAATGCAGAATTAACCATATCTGTTGATGAAGAGAACGGATCTTTCCCATTACCCAATGCATTGCTAATTGATGCTGAAACTAACACAGGGGCTGTACTTGACTCTATAAATAATACATATACATTTAATATATCTAATCTCATTACCGATATAATAAACTCCGAAGAAGAAGATGCCCTCCAACTTAAATTATATACAGCTTATAACAATTCAAATGCAGATAGGGTGCTTCTAAATAAATCCAATATCAATCTTGAATTGATCCTAATAAAAGAAAATAATTAATGTGCGGTATAGTTGCATATAATGGGGACGAAAATGCAATCCCTATTATTATTTCAGGACTTAAAAGGCTAGAATATAGAGGTTATGATTCAGCTGGCATTGCTTATATTAATAATAAGCTGAATGTTATTAAAAAAGCGGGAAAAGTTAAAGAATTAAAAAAAAATACACCAGATAATTTATTTTCTAATATAGGTATTGGTCATACTCGTTGGGCAACTCACGGCTCACCTTCCAATGAAAATGCACATCCGCATCTATCAATGGATAAAAAATTAGCAATTATTCATAATGGTATTATAGAAAATTATAATGTTATAAAAGAAGGATTACAAAATCGGGGTTATATATTCAAAAGTGAAACTGACACAGAAGTGCTTATTAATCTCATTGAAGATGTTAAAAAAAATGAAAAAATTAGCTTATTTAAAGCAGTTCAATTAGCATTATCACAAATTGTAGGAGCTTATGCAATTGCAATTATAAATTTAGAAGATCCAGATAAATTAGTTGTAGCAAAAAAAGGAAGTCCATTATTAATTGGTGTTGGTGAAAATGAATTTTTTGTAGCATCAGATCCTAGTCCTTTTATTGAATATACAAAGGATGTCATATATCTCAATGATAATGAAATTGCAGAAATTAGTCGAAATAATTTAGAAATTAGAACTATATCAAATGAATTAAAAACTACATATATAGAAAAATTAACTCTTGAGTTAAGTCAAATTGAAAAAGGTAATTTTGAAACCTTTATGCTAAAAGAAATATATGAACAGCCAAAAGCAATACTAGAAACTCTGAGGGGAAGAATCTCACCAGATTTCAATTTTGTAAAAATTAGAGGGCTCAATGAAAATACTGAAGCATTTAAAGCAACACATAAAATAACAATTATTGCCTGTGGAACTTCGTGGCATGCCGGATTAGTAGGAGAATACTTAATTGAAGGAATTGCTAAAATACCTGTAGAAGTGGAATATGCATCTGAATTTTTATATCGAGATCCTTTAATTTCAAATAAAGATATTGTCATTGCTATCTCTCAATCAGGTGAAACTGCAGATACATTATCAGCAGTGAATTTAGCTAAAAAAAAGGGTGCACTTGTATATGGGATTTGCAATGTAGTTGGGTCGTCAATTGCACGTGAAACTGGAGTTGGAACATATACACATGCTGGGCCTGAAATTGGTGTAGCTTCAACAAAATCATTTACATCACAAGTGACTGTATTAATACTAATTGCTTTATCAATTGCTAAATTGAAAAAAACTATTTCAGAATCTGAATTTACCTCTATAACTAAAGAATTATTTTCTATCAGTAATAAAATACAACTTACTCTAGATAATACAAGTAAGCAAACCCAGCAATTAGCAAAACTTTATCAAGATTCTAAAAACTTTTTATATCTAGGAAGAGGCATTAGCTTTCCTGTTGCTTTAGAAGGTGCATTAAAATTAAAAGAAATATCCTATATCCATGCAGAAGGTTACCCTGCAGCCGAAATGAAGCACGGTCCAATTGCTTTAATTGACAAGGATATGCCTACAATTATTATTGCTACTAATAAGTCTAAATATGAAAAAATACTCGCAAATGCACAAGAAATTAAAGCACGTTCAGGGAAATTAATAGCAATTGTAACAGACGATGACATTAATATGAATAAAATTGCCGATCATATTATCAAAGTTCCTGCAACTGAACACTTTTTAAGCCCTTTAATAACAACGATTCCTTTACAATTATTATCTTATCATATTGCAAAACTTCGTGGCTGTGATGTAGATCAGCCAAGAAATTTAGCAAAAGCCGTTACGGTTGAGTAAGAGGGGATAAATTATAACTAATATATTTTTTATTAAATTTGAAAAAATAATACTATGAAAAAATTAGAACGTTTAAAATACTTCATCTGTTTATGTTCCTCAATAGGAATATTTTTTATTATCACTCAAACTGACCTGATTGATAGAGGTAGTACAATTGGAGATGAATTTTTGACATCAGGAATGTTTTGTTGGTTTGGTTATTCTGTTATGAAATTATTTCAAACATTCAAAAACTAAACCATTATCAATTTTATAGAACTAATCATAGGTTCTGTCACAATTCTTTTTTGTTTTGAATATCGATATCGATTCAATTGACTGGATGAAACCGTAATTGTAAATTCAAGAATTTGTTTTGGTGAATCGAATTTTACCCTCTCTGACAAATCCGTTACTGTGGAGTAGTTTTCTACCATTTTATACTTAAAAGTATATTTTTTTCCGTTTATAGCTTCTCCCTTCCCATCGGTATTTTCCAATTAGCTTGTCTTTTTTGTCAAATTCTTCAGTAAATAGTAGCTCCCCATTTTTATAGTGCTCAATTTCATATTCAACTTTTTCATATCTCTTTATTGTTTTCCATTTTCCATTTTTTTTACCTTCTACATAATTACCTTCATAAAGCCCCAATATACCATGTTCTGTCCAAAACCCTACTTTTTTATTATCTTCATATTTACCCTTATCAACATACTTGTCTTTAACACTTCTATCTCTGTAGTGTTTATAGTCTCCATTTAATTTACCGTCCTGCCAATTAGCCGTAGTTTTAACATTTCCAGTTTCCCAGTATTCTGTCCATAAACCACTTTTTTGTCCTTCCTGATAGTAACCACTAATTTTAGTAATGTTTTTAATTACCTTTCTATTAGGTAAGTCAAATGTTTCCCTATATACACCATGTTTCACATCATTTGACCAACCTATGACAATATAGTACAGTCCGTCTTCGCTATAATCCCAATGATCTCCATCTTTTTTATTATTTATAAATTTTTTGCGTTCTTTTTTATTTCCATTAAAATAGTTTGTTTCCCAATCTCCATTAATTTGACCATTATTAAAGTTGGTTTTTAACTTGATCCTACCATTTAGAAAATACTCAATGTATTCACCATCTAATTTATCATTTTTATAAAATTCTTTTACAGACAATTGTCCATTATCGTAATATGTTCTCCATAAACCCACTTTTTTCCCATTTTTAATCTCTCCACAATCACCAAAATCAGAGTATATTTTTCCGTTAACTAATGACATATTATTTTTTAAATAATATAAATCACCTTTTGGACTAGTAATCTCATTATAATTATACTTTTTCGAACAACCAACTATAAGGAAAAGTATTGTGACAACACACCATTTATTCATAGTTATAAATATAATATCAAAAATTAAACTAACACAAAGATATTAGTAATCTCTGACTTAAAATTTCTACCCATTCGTTCTTCTCTAACTTTACCTTTCTTATATATAGAATGTATGTAGTTAGACCTTAATACACTTTTTGTTCTTACACTTCGATAACCTTTTTCAAATAAGATGTCTGAAATTCTTTTTAAACTCAACTTCTTTTTTTCTTTTAAGAACTTTATAATTCTATACAATTTTGTTTGGTAACTATTGTAATGATAAATTTTTGAAAGTTTTGGTGTTTGAATATTCAACACAAATTTGATTGTGAGTTTTTCTAAACCTTTTGTGATGGAAGGTTTCGAGTTCTGTTTAGTGGTAGAAACAAAGTCCGTTACGGTTGAATGAAATTGACTTAATGTTTTGTAGATGATGTTTGTCTTGTATATTTTGAATTATCAAAACCAAGAATTGGTAAGAAAATAAATGGTAAAAAAACCAGTCCAAACGTAAATCCCAATTCTTTTCCAAATTTTTGAGATAGTAAATGTAAACCCCAAATATGAAAGACTATATTAATAACAGGAATAAAAAATAAAAAAATCCAATACCATGGTTTTTGAATAATTTGTAAATAAATAAAAATATTATAAAATGGAATTAAAAAACTCCATCCAGGGTTATTTGATTTTTGATATATCTTAATCCATGAAAGGACTAAAGGGATAAAAAATAGAATAGAAAAAATAGGTAAAATCCAACTTAGAATGTCTCCCAAAACATCTTGTCTATGAACAAAAGAAACTTCAATTTTATTGTCTTTTAAATCAAATAATAACTCTTCGAAATTTTCTGAGTTTAATATGTAAAAATGATAATGTGGATCTTCACCATCAATCTTCTTAGGTGTTGTTTGATTTTCAAGTGTGGAGTTTTTAATGAAAACTTCAACAAGTTCCCTGTTTACAATATTTATTTTTTCAACCTCATTATTTTTTACTTTTTCTTTAAAATCTAAAATTGATATTTGTTGATTTTGAGTAAATCCAATCAATGGTAAAATCAATAATACTATATATAGATATTTCATGAGATAAATGTAATCATTTTTTAGGACCTCTTTTTTTACGAAGAATAATGTTGTTAATTGATAATGTAAATGATATGATTATTTCGTTGGGTTTATTTTGATAAATTCTTTTAAGAACTAAAACTTCATTTCGTTTTAAGTCCGTTACGGTTGAGTAAGAGGGGACTTTTGGGTTGATACCTATTCTATCACTATCTTTTTTTCAGTCGAACCATCATCATAGATTTCTATTAATGGTTGATTTTTAATGGTTGTGTTTTCTTGTCCTAGAATGTTGGTTGTTTTTACCAGTTCTCTTTTTGATTTTGGGATTGGTAGTTCTATGGTTGATGTGTTTGTCACATTACCTTCTGAGTCTGTTTTTATAAGGTAAACTTCTGTGTTACTTATAAACTGTTTAAACCCAGTTATAATATATCCACCATCACTAGTTTGTTGAATAGATTGACCTCTTTCATCAATATCCTCTTCCCCATAAGTTTGAGACCATAACTCATTTCCCTCATTATCAATCTTTATTAAAATTACATCCTCTTTATCTTTTTGATATGGTTCCGTGTATCCTCCAATTATATAATTACCATCTGTCGTAATTTGAACAGAATAACCCATATCACTATATTCTCCACCAAAAGTTTGAGACCATTCTTCTTCTCCTATATTATTTGTTTTTATAACGTATATATCATAACTGAAATTTTCTTGATTTGTTTTAGTTCCAGTAATTATATATCCCCCATCTGTAGTTTGTTGGACAGAATAACCAACATCTTCATAATCTTCACCAAAAGTTTGAGACCATTCTTCTTCTCCATTTCCATTAATCTTTATTAAAAAAACATCTTTCTGAAATTGAGGAGGGGAAGGATAAGTATATCCCGTAATTATGTATCCACCATCATTGGTTTGTTGTACAGAATACCCAACATCACTATTAAATAATATCCCATAAGTTTGATCCCACTCTTGTTCTCCGTTTTCATTAGTTTTAATTAAATATAGATCTGAGTCACCATTACCTACATAAGATTTATTCCCCGTAATAATATATCCTCCGTCTGTAGTTTGTTTTACAGAATACCCAACAGAACCATCAGACCCATAAGTTTGATTCCATTCTTCTTCTCCATTTTCATCTGTCTTAATTAGATAAACCAGAACATCCCAACCCCAAACTTGATCCCAATAATTTGTAGTTCCACAAATTATATATCCTCCGTCAGTAGTTTGTTGAATACAGAAACCTTGATCCATTTCATTATCCCCAAATGTTTTAAACCATTCTTCTTCTCCATTTTCATCTGTCTTTATAAGGTATAAATCTGAGTCACCATTTCCAAAAGAATATGTTCCTCCCAAAATTACATATCCTCCGTCAGTTGTTGGTTTTACAGAAGATCCCCAGTCAGTAGAATTCCCACCAAAAGTCTGTTCCCATCCTTGTCCAAATCCAATCAATGGTAAAACGAATAATATTATATATAGATGTTTCATGTTATTCTATCACTATCTTTTTTTCCGTTGAACCATCATCATAGATTTCTATCAATGGTTGGTTTTTAATGGTTGTGTTTTCTTGTCCTAGAATGTTGGTTGTTTTTATTAATTCCCTTTTTGATTGTGGTGTTGGTAGTTCAATAGTTGATGTTACGTTTCCTTGGGAGTCTGTTTTGATTAAATAAACATCCTGACCTATCACAAAATCAGATTCTATTAAACCTGTAATGATATAACCTCCATCTATAGTTTGTTGAACACAATACCCTTCTTCATAACCTGATCCACCAAAACATTGTGACCATTCCTCCTCTCCATTTTCATTTGTTTTTAATAGATAAACATCTCCATTAATACTATTAAAAGATTCTGTATATCCTGTAATAATATATCCTCCATCTGTGGTTTGTTGGACAGAGTATCCAAAATCATGACCAACACCACCTAAAATTTGTGACCATTCTTCCTCTCCATCTTCATTTGTTTTTATTAAATATATTTCACTACCCACATCTACATTTCCAAAAGAAAATGAATATCCCGTAAAAATATAACCTCCGTCTGAAGTTTGTTGGACTGAAAAACCCCAATCATTATAGTCTCCACCAAATGTTTGAGACCATTGTTCATTTCCATTATTATCAGTTTTAATTAGATACATATCCATACTCTCACTTGATTCTGATAAATTTGAACCACCTATGATGTACCCACCATCATTCGTTTGTTGTACAGAGGAACCTGTTTGACCACCATATTCTGAAACGGAACCATATGAGTACTGTGACCATTCTTCCTCTCCATTTTCATTTGTTTTTATTAAATACAAACTATTTTCTATAACATCAAATGATTGTGTTTCACCAGTGATAATATATCCACCATCCATAGTTTGTTGAACTGAATATCCTTCATCATTTTCATCATCATCTCCAAATGTTTCTAACCATTCTTCAGTCCCCTCATCATCTACCTTAATTAAACAAATATCATTATTACCCCCTACACCTTGAATAGTCCCGGTAATGATATATCCCCCGTCTGTAGTTTGTTGAACTGAAGAACCCCAACCACCAAATAAAAATGAATTACCAAATGTTTGAGACCATTCTTCTTCCCCTGTTTCATTTGTTTTGATTAAATAAATATTCTGACCATTATTCTCTGTTCCACCCGTAATTATATATCCTCCGTCTGTAGTTTGTTGAACAGAATAACCCACATCATCTTCATCTCCTCCAAACATTTGTTCCCATCCTTGTCCAAAACCAATCAATGGTAAAATGAATAATAGTATATATAGATGTTTCATTACTTCCTGTTAAAAATGAGATTGTAGAATAGTAAAATAACAAATACTATGACAGATGAATAAACAATAATGTCAATAACAATATGACTAACAAATAATTCCAGGAAGTATCCATTAACTAAACAAATTAACATACAAATTGACATAACCTTCCCAATTCCCGTTGGTTTCTCTTTGAGACCTAATAATTTCCAATATTTCATCTTACAAAAATACTTAATTCTTTAAAATAATTCCTTACCAGGAAGATGGCCTATATAATGGATTATATTTTGTAAATACTTTATTACTTGGACTAGGACCCTTACCATCAACATAAAAATATTTATATGAAACAAGACTTTTATCTTTATAAATTTCTTCTGATTTTAATTGACCATTTTTATAATAAGTTTTCCAAAGACCATGTTTTTCTTGAACATCAATGTAATTACCTTCCTCTTTTAATTGACCATTTTGATAAAATGACATAAAATATCCCCTTAGTTTACCGTATTTATAATTTTTTTTTGATTTTACCTCACCATTTTTATAGTAATATTTCCAAAAACCTTTTTTCTGATTATTTTTATAATGCCCTTCACTTTCTAGTGTACCACAATCATAAAAAGATTTAAAATAACCATTTAATTTATCGTAATAATATGTTGTTTCTATTTTTAGATTGCCATTGGAATAGTATTCTTCATATTCTTGTTGACTAAAGGAAATAATAGGGAATGTTAAAAAAATAATATATATATGTTTCATATAGAAAGAATTATTTAAAAAGTTTCTACTAAATCAAAATTAAGCTATTGTTCTGAATTTAAAAAAGACTTGAAAATTTTAGAAAACATATTTATATCCCATCCATTACCTGCTAATCGGTACTGACCAGTTTGACTAATTCCACTTAAATTAATTTCATCGTTAAAAAAACCCATTAAACGAAACGATTCTTGTGGTGTTAATTTTCTAATGTTAACTAAATTAAGATCTGATATCATATATTCATGACTAGCAGATTTCACAGCATAGCTTACTCCAATATCTTTATTAAATCTTAAATGCAATTCAATCGGATAAGCTCCATATTTTAATCCTTGATGTTGATGTTTTGATCTATTTTTATTCCTAATAGCAACTGAGACTATATTATTGGTGGTAGTTAAATCTTGCTCCGGATACTTATCTGTTTCAAAAAATATTTTTTTTCTACTCAAATAGAACTTATTTGGTACATTATTCAATACTAAGTCTTTTAAAAAGATTGTCAAAATTTCCTTTTTAGGAAATAATATTTTTTTTTTAATTTCATTTTTTTGACACAAAAAAATAACTCTCTCTCTGTTCTGAGGTGTTCCAAAATCTTTTGAATTTAAAATCTTGTAATTAACCCGATAGCCAATTCTAATAATCTCTTTAAGAATTATTTGCAATGTATGATTATGATTCTTAAATGTTAATCCTTTCACATTTTCTAATACAATATACTCAGGTTGTTTAAATTCTGCTATCCTTATAATATCATAAAATAATGTTCCACGAGTATCTATAGCACCTTGATGCTTACCTGCCCCTGAAAATGGCTGACAAGGAAATCCCGCGGTTAATAAGTTAAAATCTGGTAATTTTTGAGGATTTATTTTTTTACAATCTCCATAGTTTGTTACATGTGGAAAATTATTTTGATAACATTTAATAGCAACACTATCTATTTCTGAGAAACCTATAGTTTGAAAATCTATATTAGCTTTGCGAAGAGCAAAAGACGCACCCCCATACCCACTAAACATCTCAAAAACCTTAATCATCTTTTATTTGATGTTAATTCAAAAATAATGTTAAATTGACTTGAGAAAAACTAAAACCCCCCTAAGTAAAACTCATCACAAAGAATATAATTACCTTGTTCGTCCAAACATTTCTCTTTTTTCCACCACCATATAGATTCTAAATTTTCATCACAATCCATTTTTTCTCCATATTCACTAAAACAAAACTCTGTTATTCTTCTCTCTAAAATAAATTTAGCTTCTTTTTTTAATTGTCCATTCTCATAAAAACTTTTCCATATTCCATCTCGCTTATCATCTCTGAAACCACCCTCATATTCCAATTGGCCATTAGACCACCAGCCTTTCCAAATACCATTTTTTCTTCCATTTTTATAAGTTTCATTATATTCTAATTGTCCATTTTCATACCACCATTTATGGGTGCCATTTTTTCTTCCATATATAAAATTACCTTCATACTCTAATTGTCCATTTTCATACCACAATTGACATACTCCTTCTAATTTACCGTTTTCAATAGTTTTTACCTCCTTCAATTGTCCATCATCATAAAATACTTTTTTAATATCATCCTGCGAATACGCAAAAGAACAGATGAAAATTATTATAATTAATTCAATTTGCTTCATGGTAGTATTATTTTAAATAATATGTACAAATATAATATAGTAAATTAACTTTAATTAAGCTAAAATGAAGTTTTAAGAAATTTATAAACACTTATAATAGACGAGGGAGGCAAATGCCCCCCCCTTTTTAGAAATTATACCCCCGTATAATTCGATATGCACTAGTAAAACGAATTAATTATTGGATTATTATATTACTAGTAGGATGATTTATTTAAAAAATAATTTTCTTCTTCCATTTCCAATATTTAAAATATAAAACTCTTGATTATCATAATTGTATACTCTTAATTTGAAAAGAGCTATCTGAGCTTCTGGGATATATTTTGTTAATGATGAATTAACTTTTTTATAAAAATACTGAGCCATATTATGATTGACTTCTATGTCTTGAACAACAAAATCTCTTGGAACTTGTAAAAATGGAAAATCTAAATCTTTAAAATATTCGATACCTGAAGAAAGATTTCCATTAATATATACTAATTCTTCTATAAGCTCACCTTTATTATTAAATACTCTTTTAACATCTTTTTCCGGATGAAAATCAACTACTGTTTTAATAATCCTATATTTTGATGCATTTAGGTCTGAAATATTAAAGAAATTTTGATCATACCCAATATCAAAATACTGCGAAAAAAGATTTGAAGAAATAAGAAAAAAAATTAAAAATAAATTAGTGCAGTAAAAATTTTTCAACATAATTAATTATAATCTGACATTGCTTTATCTATACCTAAGTTACAGAAATTAATAATGACATTGATAGATGACTGAAGAAAATTTTCTAACATTTTTTTTTCTTCACTATTCCATTTACTTAAAACATATTTTGCTTGACCACCTTTATCAAAATTATTGCCTACACCAAATTTAAGTCTTGAATAATTGGATGTATTTAATGTATTAATAATATCCTTATGACCATTATGCCCCCCATCCGAACCTTTTCTTTTTATCTTTATTTTACCAAAGGGCAAATGGATATCATCTGCAACAATTAATAAATTATCTGTTGTTAGTTTATTTTTATGCAAATGGTATTGTACAGCCTTACCACTTAAATTCATAAAAGTATTTGGCTTAAGAACTATTACAGGTTTTCCTTTAATTCTAAATCTAGAAACACAACCATATTTTTCTTCTTCAAAAGAACTATTAAAATAACTTGATAAAGTATCTACTATATTAAAACCAATGTTGTGCCTAGTATGATGGTAACTTTCACCAATATTACCTAAGCCTACAACAAGGAATTTTTTCATAATAATTATTTTGAATAATCCTGAACTGACAATTATGATTCCTCAGTGCTTTTAGCTTCTTCGGTGGATGTATCCCCTCCTTCTTCACTAGCAGATGCTTCTTCTTCCTCTTCTTCTTCTGCAATAGCTGCTCTCGCAGTTTTCACTGCTACAATAACATCATCACTATTATTTAAAAATGTTATATTTTCTCTTGTAACATCTGCAACCCTTATAGAATCTCCAATCCGTAAATTTGTAATATCAATCTCGATGGTCCCTGGCAGATTTTCAGATAAACCTTCCACTAACATTCTTCTCATGTTAAGAGATAATCTTCCACCATTACGAACACCTATTGAATTTCCTATAATATTAACAGGAATATTCAGCTTTACATTTTTGTTTTCAAAGATTCTCAGAAAATCAATATGTAAAATACTATCCGTGACAGGGTGAAATTGAAGATCACCCATAATTACTTTATATGTATCATCTCCAATAATTACATCTATTAAATATACATTTGGAGTGTATACAATTTTTCTAAATTCATTTTCATGTGCATAAAAATGAACTGGATTTTCTGTACCACCATAAATAACACAGGGTACATTATTTTCTTTTCTTAATTGTTTAGCGAATTTCTTTCCTAAATCTACTCTCGCTATTCCATTGATAGATACCGATTTCATACTAATTAAATTTTAAATTAAAAATTGTGAACTTATTGATTTATTATTATTTATATTTTTAATAACATCAGCAAATAAATTTGCTATTGTTAATACTTTAATTTTAGAACTTTTTTGCAATACTGATAATGTATCACTTACAATTAGTTCTTCTATGTCTGATTTGTCTATATTTTCATATGCTTTACCTGATAATACTGGATGTGTACAAATTGCACGAACACTGTTTGCTCCTTCATTTTTCATCATAGCGGATGCTTTAACTAATGTACCCCCTGTATCTATCATATCATCTACTAAGATGATGTCTTTTCCTTTTACATTACCTATGATTTTCATTTCTTCCACTTCATTTGCAACTAATCTTTTTTTATAACAAATTACAATTTCAGAATTAAAGTACTTAGCATAAGCATTTGCTCTTTTAGAACCACCAATATCAGGAGATGCTATAGTTAAATTTTTTAACTTTAATGACTCTATGTATTTAATAAAAACTGTAGAAGCAAATAAATGATCGACAGGGACTTCAAAAAAACCTTGAATTTGATCTGCATGTAAATCAATTGTTATAATTCTAGTTGCACCTGCAGAACTAATTAAATTAGCTGCTAACTTAGCACCAATAGGAACCCTAGGCTTATCTTTTCTATCTTGACGTGCCATACCAAAATATGGAACAACAGCAATTATTTCTTTTGCGGAAGCTCTTTTGGCAGCATCAATCATTAACAATAACTCTAGTAGATTATCAAATGGAGGCGGTGTTGATTGAATTAAAAACACCTTTTGACCTCTTACTGTTTCTTCAAATGAAGGCTGAAACTCTCCGTCACTAAAATTATTAAATACAACATTTCCTAATGGAACACCATAAGATTGTGCAATTTTTTCAGCTAACAATACTGAATGTCTACCTGAAAATATCTTAACATTTGAGTCCATAATTTCTATACATATTTTATACTCCCTTTTTAGGAGATTGCAAAATTAACAAATTAATTATACTTAATTAGATAATTATTAACTAATTAATTTAGATTTGTGTCTAAATTATAATTTTTGCCCAGATGGCGGAACTGGTAGACGCGCTGGATTCAAAATCCAGTTCTGGCAACAGAGTGTGGGTTCGATTCCCACTCTGGGTACAAAAAAATTTATATGTATACCAAGGAAAAACAAAATCGATATGATCAAGCTTATATGAAAATGGCGCTTGAATGGGCAAAACTTTCTCATTGTACAAGAAAGCAAGTTGGTGCATTAATTGTAAAAGATAATATGATTATTTCGGATGGATATAATGGAACACCTTCAGGCTTTGAAAATAAATGTGAGTTAGAGAATGGTGAAACGAAATGGTATGTACTACATGCTGAAGCAAATGCTATACTTAAATGTGCTAAGCACGGGCAATCATCAAATGGTGCAGTACTATATTTAACTCTTTCACCATGTAAAGATTGTAGTAAACTAATTTACCAATCAGGTATTAGTCGAGTAGTTTTTAATAAAATATATAAAGACACAAGTGGTCTTGATTTCTTAAAAGAAGCAGGTGTAGAAATAACACATTTAAATGAACTAAATTCGCATTATGAAGGATAATCAAAACTCTTTCTATTTATTAATTTTTATTATTATCCTGTTAGGATATTTATCTTATAATAATCCTTCTACTTCAAAATTTGAAAATACTAAAATCAATACTGTACTTAAACAGATAAGCCGTAATTATGTTGATTCGGTAGATTATAATTCATTAATTGAAAATACTATTAAAGAAACTTTAAAGAATTTAGACCCACACTCTGTTTATATGAATGTTGAAGAAGTTCAAAATTCTAGGGAAATGATGCAAGGCAGTTTTGATGGAATTGGAATAGAATTTTCAATACATCGTGATACTATAGTCATTATTAATGTGATTCCAAATGGACCGTCGGATAAAAAAGGTTTACAAGCAGGTGAAAGAATAATATCTATTGAAAATGAAAATGTTGCAGGAGTAGGAATAACTAATCAAGATGTAATAAAAAAGCTAAGAGGGAGAAAGGGTACAAAAGTAAATATTGGTATTAACACTAAAAAAGACACATTAATAAGATCTATAAATCTCATTAGAGGTAAAATTCCATTAGTTAGTTTAGATGTTGCATATGCAATCCGTCCCAATATTGGATACATAAAACTAAATCGATTTTCAGCAACTACATTTAAAGAATTTAAATTGGAGTTAGAGAAACTCAAAAGAGAAAAAAATATAGAAAGTTTGATTTTAGATTTAAGAGGAAACAGTGGGGGCTACTTAGATCAATCTATTAAAATACTAAACGAGTTTTTTGGGAACGGAGAATTATTGGTCTATACAGAGGGTAATGCAAGAAAAAAACAAGAATATTTCGCAGACAGTTTTGGAATATTTAAATCAGGAAAACTATGTGTCTTAATTGATGAAGGATCTGCTTCTGCAAGTGAAATTGTAGCAGGGGCAATTCAAGATAATGATCGTGGAATCATTATTGGTGAAAGAAGTTTCGGAAAAGGATTAGTTCAAGAACAAATCTCACTAAATGACGGTTCTTTAATAAGACTTACTGTATCGCGATACTACACCCCTTCTGGGAGATGTATCCAAAAAGCATATTCTGAAGACCAAGAAGAATATTTTTCAGAAATGTATATCAGGGATGTAAACGAAACAATTGATACATTAGAAAAATTTACTACTATAGGGGGAAAAATTGTATATGGTGGGGGTGGCATTATGCCTGATAATATTGTACAATCTACAAGTGACTCTCTTCCTGCAAGCCTTGTTTATTTATATACTAGTGACTTTTTTAGTGAATTAGCATATGATTATGCTAATCTATATAGAAATAATGATTATGATTTTAAAAATTTCACCATCGATAATAGACATAAAAAAAATATTTTATTAAAAATAGAAAAATGGTTATCTTATGAATTAGTAGAAAATATAAATGAAAAACAATTAATTCAAGAAATTGAAAAAAATCAAAAAAATATTATAAATAGAATTTCTACATTAATTATTCGTCAAGTTTACGGCTGGAGCGAAATGCAAATCTTTTTAAATCAGAATGATGAAGTTATCACAACTTCATTATCTTTGCTACAAAATAAACTATAAAATATTATGCTATTTACATTACCTAAACTAACCTATAACTATGACTCACTTGAGCCATATATTGATGCAAAGACAATGGAAATTCACTATTCTAAGCATCATGCTGGATATACTAATAATTTAAATAATGCAATTAAGGATACGGTTTTTGAAAATCAATCTATTGAGTCAATTTTAAAAACACCTAATTTACCTAATGCAGTTCGAAATAATGGAGGAGGGTATTTTAATCACTGTCTTTTTTGGGATATTTTAAGTCCAAATCCAGAACCAATATCATCTGAATTTAAATCTTTAATTGAAGAGAAATTTGGTAGTTTTGAAAATATGAAAGAAGATTTTGCAAAAGCTGCTGCAACACGATTTGGGTCAGGATGGGCATGGCTATGTTGTAAAAATGGCGAACTTATTATTTGCTCCACCCCTAATCAAGATAATCCCCTAATGGAAAATAGCTGTGGAGGAACACCGATTTTAGGATTAGATGTGTGGGAACATGCATACTATTTGAATTATCAAAATAGACGCCCTGATTATATAACAGCTTTTTGGAGCATCGTTAACTGGAAGCAAGTTGAGATTAACTACCGATCCTCTCTTTAATTAAATCTGATAAATTACTTATTGAAACTCTCTCTTGTAACATTGTATCTCGATCCCTTATTGTGATTTTTTTATCAATTAATGTGTCATGATCAATAGTTATACATAAGGGTGTTCCAATTGCATCTTGTCTTCGATACCTTTTTCCAATTGAATCCTTATCTTCATAATGACAAGGAAATTTAATCTTTAAATCGTTGAAAAGATTACGGGCATAATCATCTAATCCATCCTTTTTAAGTAGCGGTAATATTGCAACACTTATAGGGGCTAAATAATTTGGTAATTTTAAAACTGTTCTTTTTTCATTATTCACAGTTTCTTCTGCAAAGGAACCACAAAGTACAGATAAAAATAACCTATCTAATCCTACTGAAGTCTCAACTACATATGGAAGATAGCTTTCGTTGCTTTCTGAATCAAAATAAGATAATTTCTTTTTACTATAATTCTGATGCTGTGACAAGTCATAATTTGTTCTAGAATGAATACCTTCTAGTTCTTTAAATCCAATTGGAAATTCATATTCAATATCACAAGCCGCATTTGCATAGTGAGCTAAATTACTATGGTCATGGAATTTATAATTGCCTTGACAAAGATTAAGTGACTTATGCCATTCCATTCTTGATTGTTTCCAAAATTGATACCACTCAATTTCTTGACCAGGCTTAACAAAAAATTGCATTTCCATTTGTTCAAATTCTCTCATTCTAAAAATAAATTGTCGAGCTACAATTTCATTTCTAAATGCTTTTCCAATTTGTGCAATTCCAAATGGAATTTTTTTTCTAGCACTCTTTTGTACATTTAAAAAATTAACAAAAATACCTTGAGCTGTTTCGGGTCTCAAATACAACTTATTTGACTCATCTGCTACTGCACCTAATTGAGTATCAAACATTAAATTAAATGTTCTTACCTCAGTCCAATTAGAAGTGCCAGACACAGGGCAACGAATTTCTAAATCAGAGATTAATTCATTTAGAGCATTCATATCTGATTTCTCTAATGCTGCATTTAATTTTTCTTTAGAATTTTTAATTTTATCATTATATTTCAAAATACGAGCATTTGTTTTTTGAAAAGTAACTATTTCAAATTTTGAACCAAACCTTTTCTCGCCCTTCTTGATTTCTTTATTTATTTTTTGCTGAAATTTAACTAATTGATCCTCAATTAAAGCATCTGCTCGGTATCTTTTCTTTGAATCCTTATTATCAACTAGCGGATCATTAAAAGCATCAACATGCCCAGAAGCTTTCCAAATTAAAGGGTGCATAAAAATTGCGGAATCGAGGCCTACAATATTCTCATGTTCGTAAACCATACTTTGCCACCAATGCTTTTTTATATTATTTTTTAACTCAACTCCAAAGGGACCATAATCATACGTTGCTGAAAGGCCATCATAAATTTCACTTGATGGAAACACAAAACCATATTCCTTAGAATGACTGATGATTTTTTTTAAATCTATCATAGTATATATTAATAACTTAAAGTTTATCCAAATTTAATGTATTTAATGACAAACTAAATATGTATCAGTATTATTATGTGCAATAAATCTAATTATTAAAAAGTTAATAACAATCGTTGTTAAAAACTAAATTAATTTAATACTAAAAGTTTATTGTAATATTTAATTTAAAATTAAATCTTTGTGAACAGCGTTTGCATAATTACATATTTGTAAACTGCTCACCCCCAATTTTATTGAACGAAATACTTTATAAATTAAACAAGAAAGTTAACTATTGTAATGGAAGAGACACGAATAGAACATATTTTTAAAAGAGATTTTACTAAAAAAGAATTTGAATTTGAAAAGATTACTGATGCAATTTTAAGAGCTATGATCTCAGTTAAAAACGGCGATGTTAAAGATGCTGAAAAAATATCTATGGATGTTTATCGTGCATTAGTAATAAGAAAAAATGAAATTAGCAATTATGTTCCTAATGTNGANGANNTTCAAGATNTNGTNGAACAAACNTTAATGNAAAGTNAATTTNTNNATGTTGCNAAAGCNTATATNCTTTATAGAAANACNCANNCNANAAANNGNNAACGNNATATNTTTGAANNANGNATTANNTTAAANCCNTANGANTANCCAGAATTATACGAATATGTTCCTGCAATTCGCCATTCATATTGGATACATTCCGAATTTAACTTTACTAGTGATATTCAAGATTTTAAAACTAGACTCTCTGACAAAGAGTGTTCTGCGATAAAAAATACTATGCTAGCTATTTCACAAATAGAAGTTGCTGTAAAAAGTTTCTGGGGCGATATGTATCAAAAAATTCCTAAACCCGAAATTGGATCGGTTGGTGCAACTTTTGCAGAAAGTGAAGTTAGACATGCCGATGCATATTCACATTTATTAGAAATTTTAGGCTTAAACAAAGAATTTGAAAGTTTGAAGAAAAAGCCTGTAATTATGAAAAGGGTTAAATACCTTGAAACTGCACTAATAAATTCAAAAAGTGAAAACACACAAGAATATGCTGAGTCCGTTCTACTATTTTCATTATTCATAGAACATGTCTCCTTATTTTCTCAATTTCTAATTATTATGGCTTTCAATAAGCACAAAAATATGCTTAAAGGAATTTCTAATGTGGTAGAAGCAACATCAAAAGAAGAACAAATTCATGGAGACTTTGGTATTGATTTAATTAAAATACTTAAATCTGAAAATCCGGAATGGTTTAACTCAGATTATGAATCACGTATACAAGATATGTGCAAAAAAGCGTACGAAGCAGAAAGTGCAATTGTAGACTGGATTTTTGAAAAAGGAGAATTAGACTTTTTACCTAAAGCACATGTTAACGAATTTGTAAAAGACAGATTTAATAGATCCCTGGAAAGCATTGGATTGAAAAAAGTTTTTAAAACAAATGAAAATTTATTAAATGAAACTGAGTGGTTTAATGATGAAATAATAGGCACAAAACACGGAGATTTTTTCGTTAAGAGATCTATTAATTACAGCAAGCGTACACAAAGTATAACAGGCGATGATCTTTTTAATAAAGATGAATCCCTCGAAAAATATCTTAAATAATGAAAAAGATTTCAACTGACAAGAAAATAGCAACATCTGATAAATACGAAATTGATAAAGAAGCACTTTTACTCGCTAGAAATAAGCAATTATTAAATGCTAAAGAATCCCAAAAAAATAGCTTTTCATGGCTAACCCAGCATAGTAGAAATTTTTTATCAGCAGGATATTTAACTGAGGGTGTGAGTCCTGAGTTAAGAATTAAAGAGATTGCTGATAGAGCAGAAGAAATACTTGGTATCAAAGGATATAGTGATAAATTTTACCATTATATGTCAGAAGGATTCTATTCACTATCATCTCCTGTATGGTCGAATTTTGGAAAAAGAAGAGGCCTGCCTATCAGCTGCTTTGGATCTAATGTTGCCGACGATATGGGTAACATCCTATATACTCAATCTGAAGTAGGCATGATGTCGAAACTGGGGGGAGGAACCTCTGGATATTTTGGGCACCTTAGACACCGTGGGGCAGCAGTCAAAAATAATGGGCAAGCCTCTGGTTCAGTTCATATTATGCAGTTGTTTGAAAGTATGGTTGATGTTGTTAGTCAAGGGTCCGTAAGGAGAGGTCGTTTTTCTCCATACTTACCTATTGAACATGAAGATATTTCAGAATTCTTAGATATAGGAACTGAAGGTAACCCTATCCAGGAACTAACACACGGAGTTACTGTAACTGACAAATGGATGAAGGAGATGATTAATGGAGATACTGATAAACGTAATACTTGGGCAAAAGTAATCCAAAGACGTGGTGAAATTGGATATCCATATATTCTGTTTACTGATAATGCAAATGATGGAGCACCTAATGTATATAAACAAGGAAACTATAAAATCAATGCTAGTAATTTATGTACTGAAATTATGCTTCCATCCAATGATAAATGGTCATTTGTTTGTTGCTTATCATCTCTTAATGTTTTGCATTATGATAAGTGGAAAAATACAGATGCTGTTGAAATAATGGTATATTTTTTGGATGCAGTAATTACCGAATTTACTCAAAAACTAGAAGCCTACCGTGACTCTAACAACAGAGATGATCAACAGACTTTTTTATTTATGGAAAGAGCATATAACTTTGCAAAAGAAAATCGTGCACTGGGACTAGGTGTCTTAGGTTGGCACTCTCTCTTGCAATCTAAAATGCTCAAATTTAATAGTCAAGAAGCATTTAATTTAAATACCGAAGTTTTTAAACTGATTAAAGAAAAATCATACTCTGCATCTACCGAACTAGCAAATATGTTTGGTGAACCTAAAGTTTTAAAAGGATTTGGAAGACGAAATACAACATTAAATGCAATAGCTCCCACGACATCTTCTGCCTTTATATTGGGGCAAGTTTCTCAAGGGATTGAACCTATCTGGTCAAATATTTATGTAAAAGATATTGCTAAAGTTAAAACTACTATTAAAAACCCTTTTTTAGTTGAATTATTAGAAAAAAAAGGTAAAAATAATAAGGAGGTTTGGCATAGTATAAGAGAGAGAGATGGTTCAGTTCAACATTTAGAATTCTTAAATCAAGATGAAAAAGATATTTTTAAAACATATTCTGAAATTGACCAAATGGATATAATATACCAAGCTGCAAATCGTCAAAATTATATTGACCAAGGGCAATCAGTAAATATTATGGTACACCCAGATATGTCTGCAAAGGAAATTAATAAAATTTATATGTCTGCATGGAAACTGGGTTTAAAATCTCTTTATTATCAACATAGCATGAATGCTGCTCAAAAATTTAAACAAAAAAAATCTTGTGAAAGTTGTGAAGCATAAGTAATACTGATTTTACTTAAATGCACTAATACCCGTAATATCATGACCTGTAATTAATAAGTGAATGTCATGTGTCCCCTCGTATGTAATTACTGATTCTAAATTCATCATATGACGCATAATAGGGTAATCTCCTGTAATACCCATAGCACCTAACACTTGTCTAGATTCACGAGCTATTTTTAGTGCCATATCTACATTATTTCTTTTAGCCATAGAGATTTGAGCTGATGTTGCTTTGTTCTCATTTTTTAAGACACCTAAACGAAATGTTAAAAATTGAGCTTTTGTAATTTCAGTAATCATTTCTGCTAATTTTTTTTGTTGTAATTGAAATGAACCAATTGGTTTNCCAAACTGTTGTCTTTGAAGAGAATAATTNAATGCTGTATCATAGCAATCCATAGCTGCACCAATTGCACCCCANGCNATACCNTATCTNGCNCTNTCTANNCAACCNAANGGTGCACCTANNCCATCTTTNCCNNTNAATANATTNNNTTTNGGNACTTTAACATTATCAAAAATAATTTCTCCAGTCACTGACCCTCTTAAAGACCACTTATTATGTGTTTCTGGGGTAGAAACACCTTCCATATCAGTTTCGACAATTAAACCTTTAATTCTATTATTTTCATTCTTTGCCTAAACTATTGCAACATCTGCAAAAGGAGAGTTAGAAATCCATAATTTTGACCCATTGAGTAAAAAATAATCACCTTTGTCAATAAATTTACTTTCCATACCTCCTGGATTTGACCCATGATTTGGCTCTGTTAAACCAAAACAACCCATCAATTCTCCTGTAGCAAGTTTAGGAAGATATTTGTTTTTCTGTGACTCATTCCCATAATTGTAAATGGGAAACATAACAAGTGACGATTGTACAGATGCGGTAGACCTAATTCCTGAATCGCCTCTTTCTAATTCTTGCATAATCAAACCATAAGATATCTGATCTAATTCTGATCCACCATATTCTGTAGGGATAAAAGGTCCAAAACAACCTAGTGAACCTAATTTAGGAATAAGGTCTTTTGGAAAGATACACGATTGACATGCTTCTTCAATAATTGGTGATATTTCTTTTTTAACAAAATCCCTAATAGTTTTTCTAATTAATAAATGTTCATTAGTTAATAATTCATCCATTAAAAAATAATCGGGTGATTCAAAATTATCTTGATTAGCCATATGTCATTGATTTTGAAAACAAAAATAATAATTTAGCTTTATAGAATGATTTTTAATGAACATATTTTATGGCTTTTTATTTAAACGACATACATACTATAATCCTATTTTTCTCCATTTTTATGGCTAGCTTATTAATGTTTAATAATAAAGATCGATTACTATCTCTTTTGGAATACCCTTTTAACCAAAAATACTCACTACTTTATCATAGAAAAGACTCAATACTATTTATAGTATTTAATTCAATTAATGTATTACTAGTTTTCGGAATTATTATTTCATTTTATTTATTATATCTCCAAAAGGAATTATCTATCCAATTATTTCTTAAATCAATTATTATTTTACTGTTATTTTTCACTATAAAGTGCATTGGAATCTATTTTATAAATTGGGCATTTGAATTAAACGATACTGCAAAAAAATACTATTATGGCTATACAACTAGCTTAATGTTTTGTACTATTATTTTTACACCCATTATATTTTTTATTTCATATTTATATCAGGGTAGTATGATAATAAATTTATCCTTTCCATTATTTATTTTATTCGCTTTTACATATTTTATTATGAAAGTTGTTTTAATATCAAGATTAAATCTATTTAAGATTCATCTTATATTTTATAATATTTTGTACCTTTGTGGTCTTGAGTTATTACCTTATGTAATTTTATTTGAATTATTAAGGATAGTGAATTAATTTTTAGCCCCTGTTGTATTTTGAAAAAAAGAATAAAAGTTTTAATCGCCCAACCTGTTCCTAGTAATGTGAATTCACCTTTCCATGACTTAGCGAAAAAACAAAATTTAAACATAGTATTTAATCCTTTTTTATCTATTGAAGGTGAAACTGTTAAAAATATACGGCTCAAAAAAATCAGTATTCCAAAATATACTTCTCTAATTTTAACTAGTCGAAATGCAGTAAATCATTATTTTAGAATATGTGACGAAATGCGCATAACAGTTCCCAACTCTATGAAGTACTTTTGCATTTCCGAAGCAGTATCATATTATCTGCAAAAATATATTGCTTACAGAAAAAGGAAAATCTATTCTTCAAATAATAATTTTGATGAATTAATAGAATTAATGGAAAAACATGAAGACGAAAAATTTTTACTAGTTTCTTCTAATTTTATTAAAGAATCATATTTAAATGCTTTAAATAAAAGTAATATCGAATATACTAGAGGTGAATTTTTTAAAACAGTTTCAACTGACCTTTCTAAAGTCAAGATTAATACTTTTGATATTATGGTTTTCTATAGTCCCAGAGACATAGATTCTCTGTATGAGAATTTCCCAAAATACGAACAAAAAAATACAAAAATTGCAGTCTTTGGAGAAGCAACAAATCAGGCAGCAGTAAATGCAGGATTAAATATTGATATACAAGCTCCAAATACTAAATACCCATCAATGAGTATGGCTTTAGAAGCATTTCTAAAAGAAAATAAATTACGTTAAATTATTGATGACTATTTTATTTTCTAAGAAAAAATTATCCAAAAAATCGATAGATGATCTTTATCAAAATGGTTATCATCTTAAAACAGAACATCTAACATTTAAATGGAAACACGAAAAAGGAGATGCTACTAATTCTAGTAAATTAATAATCAATGTCTCAAAAAAAAAAATTAAAAAAGCTGTCGACAGAAACTACATAAAAAGAATCATTCGTGAATCGTATCGCATCAATCAGTTAATCATTAATAAATTTGTCACACTACCAAATCAAATAATAATAATAATATATAATAAAAGTAGTATGCCGAAGTTTGATGAATTAAATGCAGAATTTGTAACTTTATTTAATCATATTAAAAAAAAATTAAATGAGAATCATTAGTGTTATTTTTATTTATATAATTAAAATATATCAACTTATAATCTCACCTGTTTTAGGAAGTAATTGTAGATATCATCCCACATGCTCAAACTATTTTATACAATGCTTGGAAAAATATAATATAATAACTGCAATATATCTTGGCTTTAAACGTATAATTAAATGTCACCCCTTCGGGGGCTCCGGATACGACCCTATACCATAAAACACCTATTAATTATGAAAAAACTGAAACTTCCCATCTTTATTTTAGCATCTTTACTAATTCTTAGTTCTTTAGTTTCTAATTATTTTGAAATAACAAAAAACCTAGAAATTTTCAATAACATCTATCGAGAATTGGAAAAATCATATGTCGAAAAGCTAAACCCAGGTGAGCTCATGGAAAAAACGATTGATAATATGTTAAATACTCTTGATCCATGGACAGTTTATATACCTGAATCTGAAGTAGAGGATTATAGAGAAAGGTCAATAACAGGTGAGTATGGAGGTATCGGCTCTAAAATCCGAAAAGTTGATAATTATGTAGTCATCGCAGAGCCATTTCAGGGCTCTCCTGCTGATAAAGCAAACTTAAAAATTGGTGATAATATTATTGAAATAAATGGAGAAAAAATGATTGACTTAGGCACAGAAGATGTAAGTGAATTATTAAGGGGGTCACCTGGAACAAATGTTCAAATAACACTAAAATCACCTGAGGGAAACATAAAATCAGTGGACATTACTAGAGAAAAAATACAAACCAAAACCGTTCCACATTATGAATTGCTAATCAACAATACAGCATATATTAAATTATCTCAATTTAAACGTAAATCTGCAAAAGAAGTTGAAAATGCACTTGTGGAATTAGATAGTTTATCTGATGGGCAACTAAATGGACTAATTCTAGATTTAAGAAACAACCCTGGAGGGCTCTTAAGAGAATGTCTACAAATAGTAAACTTATTTGTACCAAAAAATGATACTATCTTAACAGCTAAAGGTAAAAATGCATCATGGAATAAAACATATGTAACTAAGAAAAATGCTTTATATGAAAACCTTCCTGTGGTTGTTTTAATAAATGAAAATTCCGCTTCTGCATCAGAAATTGTAGCTGGTTGTCTTCAGGATTTAGATCGAGGCCTTGTACTAGGCCGCACCTCTTTTGGAAAAGGTCTTATACAACAAAATCAAAAATTAGCATATAATACTCAATTAAAATTAACTGTTGCTAAATACTACACACCTTCGGGCAGATGTATTCAAAATAGCCATACTGATCAAAAAGGAAAGAGAAAAAATATTGAAGATAGTTTAAGAAGTGTCTTTACAACTAATAATGGAAGAACAGTATATGGTGGAGGGGGAATTAACCCTGATATAGAAATGAGAAAACTAGAACGACCAGAAATAGTATTTTCACTAATTAAAGACAATCATATTTTTAAATTTGGCAACTTATTATTTCCAACAATAGATTTTCCCGAGTCACCAAAAGAATTTAAACTTCCTATTGACACCTATGAAAAATTTGAAAATTATTTACAGGAAGATGGCTTTAATTTTTCAGTTTATTCTGAAGAGATAATATCCTTACTAGAAGAATCCTTAGATTCCGAAAAATACTTGGAAAGCATGAAAGACGATATTGAATTATTAAAAGAAAATATCCTGAAAAATAAAAAAGAAGATTTAATTCGATATAAAAAAGATATTAATAAAATAATATCCAATGATATGATTTTAAGGCAGTTTTATAATCATGGTGTTATAGAATATAATCTTTTATCAGACCTATATATAATAGATGCAATGGAAATTCTTGAAAAAAAAGTAAATTATTCTAAAATGCTCACTAAAGAATAATTAATAAATAATTTTTGATTTGAACAAGCAAACTACTATAGTAACAATTAATAGTTATTTATTATTACTTCTTTCATTTTTCATTACTATTTCTGTATATGTTACAGATGTTATTATATGTTTACTGGTTCTTTCTTGGCTTTGTAGTGGTAATTTAAAAAAAAAAATAAAATCAATTTCTCACGACCCATTAATATATCCCTCTGTTTGTTTTTTTATTTATTCTTTGATTAGTTATTGTTGGTCCGATAGCTCCATCATTAATAATACTATGCAAAAACAATTATTACTACTGCTATTACCTATTCTATATACATTAGATTATAATAATAATCATATTCAAAACTATAAAAAAACATTTCTTTTAGGTTTGATTATAAATATTATACTATCAATTACAACATTATTTTCTCCTAATAATATTTTTTTCAAAAAAGGACATTATGATACAAATTTATTTTTGCATGGATTCTTAGATCATTTTGATTATGCTATTTTTCTATGCTTTGGTATTTTGATAATTTTATCTTATATCAAGAAAATAAACTTTTTAAAATACTTTATATTAATTATTATTTTTTTAATTGCATTACTTAACTCATATGGGCGAGTTGGTATTATATCTTTATTAATATTTTTTCCTATTTATATATTATTATTTTCCACATCAAAAACTAAATACTATTTACTATTAGTTGTATTTTTTATCACAACTTGTTCTTATTATATTTTTAGTCCTTTTCAAAATCGAATCCATCAAACAATAGCGAGTATTAATTTAATCTACAATAAACCATCTTTTAAAGAAAAAGTAGAAAATGATGCAGCTTATATGGCAATGAATGACACCTTACCGAAAGAGTACTTTATATCTGAAATACTGAAAAATAATGACTGGAGCGAAGAAATTAATAAAAAATCACCTGAATACGAAACTAGTATTGGTCAGCGATACTTATATATTAAAAACTCCTTTCAGCTCATAAGAAAGAAACCTATTAGTGGAATGGGATCTAATAGTTTTGAAGAAGTTTATAACAAATTACACCCTAACTTAGATACAATAAAGCACCCTCATAATAATTATATTTTTATTTTAATTGAATTAGGAATAATAGGTCTATTTCTTATGCTCTATATTTTCTATCGCAAAATTTTAATTTTCTTTTCATCAGATAAAAAGGATTTTTTGCAATTAATTTTCCCATTATTTTTTCTATGGATTATGTTATTTGATAATTATTTTTTAAATCACAACACATTAGTGTTTTTTTGTTTGTTTTCTTTTATCTTATACAATAAAGATCGAAAATACAATCAATCATAATATATTCGCTTGATTCTCTTTGATAAAGTAGCTAAGATTTCGTAGGGAATAGTATTTAATTCACTTGCAAGATTCCAAATAGACCTTTCCTTACCAAAGTATATAACTTCATCACCATCATTAATCATATTAGTGTTATATAAACTTGTAATATCAATAGCACAACTATCCATAGAGATATTACCAACTGTTGGTAATAAATGCCCTTTAAAATAAAACTTTAAAGTACCATTACCCCAACTCCTCTGTAGACCATCAGCATATCCAAATGGTATAATTGCAATTTGCATTTTCTTTTTAACTACAAATTCTCTACTATATCCAACAGTATCATTTATATTCAATTCTCTAATTTGAGCAATTTTACATCTCAACTCTAATATGGATTTTAGATTTGAATTTTTAAAACCAGTATATAGTGCAATACCTATGCGTAGGTGGTCAAATTGATTAATCTTACTTGAAAAGTACTTAAATCCAAATGAATTTAATATGTGAGTATGAATATGATATTGGAAGTTTGTATCAAAAAGTTTTTTGATTTTTAAAAATTTATTTATTTGAACATCTGTAAATCTATCATGATGCCTGTTTTCAGCTGAAGATAAATGAGAATAAATAGATCGAATTACTATTTTTTTTGAACTACTTTGAATTAATTTAATGATACTTGATAAATCTGATGGATTAACACCCCACCTGTTCATGCCTGTATTAATTTTTATATGGATAGGAATCAATGTAGATGAAGCTTTTGTATTTGTTTTAATTATACTTAATAATATCTCTTTTTTATTTACAACTGGTTCTAAATTATACTCAATTATTTTTTCAACACTATCAACTGTGGTATTCATAACCATAATTGGGCCTTTAATTCCATTATCTCTCAATCTAATACCTTCTTCAAAATCTGCAACACCAAAATAATTAACTCCTAATTTAGAAAGTTTTTTTGCTATTAAAATATCACCACAACCATATGCATTTGCCTTTATCATTGCAATTATTGAAGATGATTTTATATTCTCTTTAATAATTTGAATATTACTATGTAGCTGAGAAAAGTTAATATATAAACATGTACTATATAATTCTTTTTGCATACTACATTTTATTTGAAATAACAAGTACTACATAATGCTTCATATTCGCTAGAATTACCAATTAATACTTGAGTGTTATTAAGATGATTTTTTCTGTGTGAATAACTAGCGGGTCTTCCACAATGATTACATCTAGCTGTCAAAACTGTAGTCGAGCTAGCAATACTACTAATTTCTTTCATATAGCCAAATGAGCGATTTAAATAATCTTTATCTAATCCAGCGACAATAATAGTTATCTGTTTAGAGGCTAAATATTCTATGTCGACAATAATCGATTTACTAAAAAATTGTGCTTCATCTATACCCACTACTTTAATGTCTTTAATTTGTGTAAAAATTTCTGATAACTTATTAACCCTAATACCTTTTTCAAATACACCATCATGAGTTGAAATATTATTCAATTGATCTCGAGTATCTACTCTAGGTTTGACTAATAAATACTGTTTATTGGTTGCTTTCAAACGATTTAATAGCTCTGTTGTTTTTCCAGCAAACATACACCCAGTGATAACTTGAATGTCTTTCATGTGAAGTTTAAATTATAATGACTAAATTAGTGATTTCATAAATACTATGGAAAAAGTTATTCATATAATTCCCACACCTATTGGAAACCTAGAAGATATTACTCTTAGAGCAATTAATCTATTAAAAGATGTAGATATCATTCTAGCAGAAGATACTAGAACAACAAAAAAACTATTAAATAAATATGATATAACTAATAAAATGATTTCATATCACTCATTTAACGAACATAAAACTTTAAAAAATCTAATTCATAAAATAATGAATGGAGAACAGCTTGCCTTAGTATCAGATGCAGGAACTCCTGGAATTTCTGATCCTGGTTTTTTATTGATTAGAGAATGTATAAAAAATAATATTTCTATTAATTGCTTACCTGGTCCCACCGCTTGCATTCCAGCTCTAATTCAATCAGGTATTCCATGTGATCGTTTTATTTTTGAAGGTTTTCTACCTGTTAGAAAAGGAAGAAAAACTCGCTTATTAAATATAATTAATTGCAAAACAACTAGTATCATTTACGAATCTCCTCACCGTATATTAAAAACATTGAAAGAATTATATCAATATTGTCCTGATAGGCAGATTGTAGTATTAAAAGAGTTAACTAAAATACATGAAACTACCTACAGAGGCTCTATGATAGATATTATAAATATCCTTTCGCAATCTAAAATAAAAGGTGAATTTATAATAATACTAAATGGTAAAAACTAATAATCCTTTAATCATTGCAGGCCCATGTGCTATAGAATCAAAAAATCAATTTTTTAATATAGTCGATGAAATTTATACATTTACTGATATCATTCGTGCAGGTGTATGGAAAGGCAGAACATCCCCAAATGACTACTCAGGTGTTGGAGAGAGGGGATTAAATTGGGCACAGAAAGTTCAAAATAAATATAGTATCCCTGTAGCTATTGAAGTTGGTACAACGAAGCATATTGAATTAGCATTAAATTATAATATTAAAATTTTATGGATAGGTGCTCGAACCACAGCCAACCCATTTGCAATACAAGAAATAGCCGAAAGCCTTAAAGGAGTCGATGCGGAAATTTGGGTAAAAAATCCTATAATTGCTGATGTTAAATTATGGGCAGGTGCAATTGATCGCTTAAAAAATCTTGGAATAAAAAAATTAAAAACTATACATAGAGGATTTTACTCTGACAAAAAAAATAATTTAAGAAATGATCCTAAATGGGATTTATTATACGAATTTCAAAAAATACACCCCGATTTACCTATCATTTCTGACCCAAGTCATATTGCTGGAAATAGTAAATACATAGAGCAAATTAGTAAACAAGCTATGCAAAAAAATATTAATAAATTTATGATAGAAGTACATAATTTTCCACATAAAGCATTAAGTGATAAACAACAACAAATATCACCAAAAGAGTTTAAAATTCTTCTAAAGAAATTAAAAATATATTCTCGTTAAAATATTCTTCCTAAATTTTGTTGTATTTTCTTTTCTACCTTACTTAACTGAGTAAATTTTTTAATTAATGTTGGATTTGTAGCATTGGATTCTTTAAGCTCTAACATAATTTCCTGAAGTATTTGTTGTACTCTTTTTAACTTAAATCTTAAAATCGCTTCTTTTGTCACCTTAAATAAAATATCTTCTTCTTGAACAACAATAATATCTTTATTTTCCCAACTTCCTAATAAATACCTATCAGTAAGTATATAAGCCGTAAAACTTCTTAATTCATCATTACTATGATTAAGGAAATAATCTTTGGAAAAGTTTTGATTAACACTAATCTTTTCTTTTATAATTGTTAATACTTGATTAAAAATTGGTATAGAAAATGTGCTATTTATATCTTTACTATCTTTTGCTAGTTCTGATAGAATAAAATCTGCAATAGAAAACCCACGACCATTAATTGTTACTTTATGCTTAAACCCATATGCAATTAACAACCTAATTAATTGTAATTCCTCTATGTAATTCTTACTAAGTTTTTCAAAATCATATTTTGCATCATTTACAATGCTAGGTTCAATTTTATTCTTTTTATATTTCAAACCGTTTGTATGATTTTTTAATTGAACGTCAAGTTCTGCTAATAAGTTATTTTCTGAAATATCTAATTTTTTACTTGCTTCTTTTATATGAAAACTTCTTGAAATTGAATCAGACATTAAAGAAATAGTTGCAATAATACTTTTTGTTGTATTAATTAATGTCTCTGTGTCATTATGTTCACTTAACTGACACTTAAAATCAATAAAATTCATAGTATGATTTTGGATATATTGATCAATATCATTTTGACTTCCTTCAATTAAAAAAGAAGCAGGATCTTCGCCTGGAGGTAACTGAAGTATTTTTGGCTGCATTCCCTCATTCACAGTTGCATCTATAGCCTTTAAGGTTGCACTTATTCCCGCTTTATAAGAATCAAATAAAATGGTAATATTATTAGTGAACCGATGGATTAATCTTATTTGCTCTTTAGTCAATGCAGTACCACAACTTGAAACTACATTTTTAATTCCAAACTTGAATAATGCCATAACATCAGTATAGCCTTCAACTATATAACAAAAATCCATTTTCTTAATAGATTTTTTTGCAAGATGCATTCCGTATAAAATTTTACTTTTCTGATACAAATCAGATGTGTCTGAATTTAAATACTTTGCTACTTTTAATTTATTATCCAAGATTCTTGCACCAAAACCTAAAACATCGCCATTCAGACTATGGATGGGGAATATGATTCTACCTCCAAATCTTATATTTTCATTTTTATTTAACACATTTGATTGCTGTAAATAACTAATATTATAGCCTAATTTTTTTAATTCTTTTGCTACTTGATTGTCAGATTTCCCGCAATAACCTATTTCGAATAATTTTAATGTTTCATTAGTAAATCCCCTAGCAGACAAATAATTTAGAGCTCTCTTTTCTTTTGAAAATAAATTTTTCACAAAAATATCTTTTGTAAAATTTAGCACTATTATTGCTGCTTGCCTCTCATTCTCTTTTTCTTGTTGTCTAGAGTCAATTTCTATATATTCAACATTAATACTATATTTCTTCGCTAAAAATAATAATGCTTCTGGGTAAGAATATTGTTCATGCTCCATTAAAAATGAAATCACATTTCCTCCTTTACCTGAACTAAAATCTTTCCATATTTCTTTAGCCGGAGATACTACAAAGGAAGGGGTTTTTTCATCGCTAAATGGACTTAGGGCTTTGTAATTTGCTCCTGTTTTTTTTAAAGCAACAAACTCAGCAATTACATCTTCAATTACAACTGTATTAAAAATTTCATCTATTGTCTTTTGTGAAATCTTCATTTTTTTCTTTTAATTAAAAAATTTAATAATTCAAGTGTTGCATTTTTATATTTACTATTATTAAAATTTTTCAAAATTAATACCGCTTTTTTATAATGATTCTCTATTATGTGTTCTGCTTTTTCTAATCCTTGATATTTCTCAACTAATTTACAAACCTGATTAAGTTCTTCTACAGAATTATTTTTTTTTCTTAAAATTCTAAAAGTTGAATTTTTCTCTAAAAAATTCATATCCCTCAATGAGTATAATAATGGTAAATTTATTTTTCCTTCTTGTATATCATTTCCATATTGTTTACCGCTATGATTAGAAAAATTATAATCTAATATATCATCTTTTATTTGAAATAATAAACCTATGATTGAACCTAATTCTATTAAATTTTGAATATCATCTGGGTTTCCATCGTGTTTAAGTCCACCAACATGGAAAGCACATTCAAAGAGTGATCCTGTTTTTAACTTTATAATTTTAAAATAATCCTCCTCGGTTAAATTTAATTTTTTTGTTTTTTCAATTTGCATCAACTCACCTTCTACAATTTTTTGAACAACTGTAGATATTGCATCTAAAACATCAAAATCTTTATTTTGAACAGCTAATTTTAAACCTTTTGCTAAAAAATAATCCCCAGAAAGCACACTAATCTTATTCTTCCAAATCGCATTAATTGAAAATTTTGATCTTCGAATATTTGCATCATCTACAATGTCATCATGTATAAGTGTTGCTGTGTGTAAAAGCTCAATTAGTATAGATGATCTGTAAGTTTTTTCATTTATATTGTTAATTAGACCTGATGCTAGAATTGTACAAATTGGTCTAATTTTCTTTCCTGAATTCTTACTTATATAACTTGTTACTTTGTATAGTAAACTAGCTTTAGTTGATAAAATAATTTTAAATTTTTTATCAAACTCATTGAGTTCTTTTGCAATTATATTTTGAAATTCAATCACTATTTATTCTGAGTTGCAAGTTGTCCACAAGCGGCACCAATATCTTCTCCGCGGCTTCTTCTTAATTTAGCTAAAATGTTATTTTTTTCTAACATTTCTAAAAATATATTTGTTTTTTTAATAGTAGACTTTTGATATTTTATTCCTTCCACCTTATTATATTCTATCAAATTGACTTTGCTTGGTATTTTTTTGCAAAATTCAACTAATGCTTGAGCATCTTCAATAGAATCATTAAAATCCTTTAACATAACATATTCGTATGTCGGTTTAATTTTTGTTTTATCATAAAAATACTTTAATGCTAGTTCTAAATTTGATAAATTATTAGTCTCATTTATTGCCATAATTTTACTCCGTTTTTTATCAATTGCTGAGTGCAAAGATATTGCTAAATTAAAATTGGGCTCGAGGTCTGCAATTTTTTTAATCATTTTTGTTATACCTACTGTAGATACTGTAATTCTTTTTCCTGACAAAGCCATACCCCTAGCAGATGTAATATGTTTTATACTCATTATGACATTATGGAAATTTAATAATGGTTCTCCCATGCCCATGTATACAATATTAGTAATCGCTTTATTATATCTGCTTAAAGCATATTGATTGATTAAAAAAACTTGATCATAAATTTCACCTGCTGTTAAATTTCGATCTAATTTTAATTTACCAGTAGCACAAAAATTACAAGCTAAACTACATCCTGCTTGTGAAGAAATACAAACTGTCAATCTGTTTAACTGAGGGATTAATACTCCTTCTACTACATTAGCATTATCCATTTTAAATAAAAACTTCACGGTCCCATCTGAACTTATGGTTGTATTTGAAATATAAACAGATTTTACTATAAAATTTTCTTTTAATAACTCTCTTTCTGATTTACTAAGATTCAGCATCTTATTAAAATCTAACTGGTGATGCTTCCAAATCCATTCAATTACTTGAGTTGCCCTATATTGTGGAGACTTATGATTCATAAAAAATGATTCTAATTCATTTTTTTCAACTGCTCTAATATCTTTTTTATTTATCATTTAAGATTTTTTACAAATTCATAAATAGTTGGTGCAATTAGATAATCTAAATCCGTTGTAATTTTTATATTATATTCTCTCCCGTGTTCTATGTTGACAAGAGCTTCTGTTTTAGAAGCCTCATATATACCAGCATCATCAAATAAATACTTAGAATCTAAAATATCATTATCATTATATTTTGCAAATTCATAATTAATTTTAATATAGCTGTCATATATGTCTTTTAAATAAAATACTTGTGGAGTTTGTGTAATAATATATTGTCTTCTATCTTGGGCTAAATTTACTGATGAATTTTCAAGACTGATTTTTCTTAAAGAGTTTTTTAATTTAATTGCTGGAATAGCTATACCTTTTTTTTTAGCAATTTTAATTAAATTTAAAATTAATTTTTTATCAATAAATGGACGGGCTGCATCATGAATACTAACAATATCATTGAAATGATTTGACTTTGTAGATTTTGATAATTGTTTAGCAACTATTTTTTCTTGATTAATTTTTTCTAAGCCATTCCAAACAGATGATGTGCGACTATTGCCTCCAATGTATATTTTATGTTTTATTTTAAAATTATAATTTTTACATAATTTTTTCCAAAAATCTAAATAATTTTTAGGCAATGCAATATAAATTTTACAACTGGGATCTGCATCCTTAAATGCAAGGATACTATGCATAATAATTGGTAAATTATTAATTAGTAAAAATTGTTTTGGGATTTGACTATTTTTTAATCTACTACCTTTTCCTGCTGCTAATATTAACACATAATGAATCATAGAAAGATTCTATTCAATAATTAACATACAATCTCCGTAACTTAAAAAGTTATATTTTTCTTTTATTGCTTCTTTATATGCTTTCATTATTAAATCATGACCTGCAAAAGCAGAAACAAGCATAAGTACCGTTGACTTAGGAGAGTGGAAATTTGTTAATAATGAATTTGCTATCTGAAATTGGTATGGAGGAAAAATAAATTTATTTGTCCATCCTTGATACGGTTTTAAAGTGCCATAAGAAGAAACCGGGGTTTCGATTGCTCTTATTGTAGTCGTACCGATTGCACAAATTCTTTTTTTATTTGCAAGCCCATTATTAACTATCTTAACAATACTATCATCAATAAAAACTTCTTCTGAGTCCATTTTATGTTTTGAAAGATCTTCAACTTCTACAGGTCTAAATGTTCCTAATCCAATATGGAGAGTAAGTTCAGGGATGTGGACTCCTAAAATTTCTAATTTTTTTAACATAATTTTACTAAAATGTAAACCTGCAGTTGGAGCAGCAACAGCACCTTTATGTTTTGCATAAACAGTCTGGTATTTTTCTTCATCATCAGCTGTTGGCTCTCTGTTTATGTATTTTGGTAATGGAGTTTGACCCAATAATTCAATTTTCTTTTTAAACTCTTCATATGGAGCATCATGTAAAAATCTTAGCGTTCTTCCCCTGGATGTTGTATTATCAATCACCTCCGCAATTAATTCGTCATTTTCTCCAAAATATAATTTATTTCCTATTCTGATTTTACGTGCTGGATCTACAAGCACATCCCATAATCTACTTTCTTTATTTAATTCTCTCATTAAAAAAACTTCGATTTTAGCCCCAGTCTTTTCTTTATTGCCATATAATCGAGCCGGTATAACTTTTGTGTTATTAAATATCATAACATCCTCCTTACTAAAATAATCCAATAAATCTTTGAACTTTTTATGTTCTATAGTACCTTTAGTTTTATTAATTACCATCATTCTAGAATCATCTCGATTCAATAAAGGTTTTGTTGATAATCGTTCTGTAGGTAAATTGAAATCAAATTGAGAAAGTTTAAGCTTCATTTTAGAATTGCATTATATTTAATTGATCGCAAATATACAAAATATCAAATTTAAATTCTTTGTTAAATTTTTCTATTCTATAATGAGTTAATTATTTTATCCATTTCAACAGCTTTAGATAATTTAAAATCTCCAACTTGAGTACGTTTTAAGCTAAATAAATATGCTCCACACAGTAATTTCTTGCCTATATCATTGGCTAAACTTCTAATATATGTTCCTTTACTACATTCAACTTCAAATTCAATATATGGTAAGTTTATACTTTTTATAGATAGTTTTTTAATATAAATTTTTCTTGGTTTTAATTCAATATTAATTTCGCCTCTACGAGCTTTCTTGTAAACTCTCTCTCCTGCAACTTTAATTGCGGAATAAATCGGTGGTGTTTGGATTTGTTCACCAATAAATTGTTGAAAAACATTTTTTATATCAACTAATGAAATATTTGTATATGTTTTTTTATTTTTTTCCTTAGTTTCAGAATCAAAACTATCAGTTGAACATCCTATTTTAATAACACCCACATATTTCTTATCTAGAACTTCAAAAAGCTTCATCATCTTTGTTTTTGAACCTGTACAAATCACCAATAATCCCGAAGCTTTTGGGTCAAGTGTGCCAGCATGACCAACCTTAATTTTAGGTATATTATATTTTTTTTTTTATTAAACCTCGGATTTTCTTTACAACATCGAATGATGTCCAATCTAGAGGTTTGTTTACCAAAATAATCTTTGATGTCTGTTCAATCTTTGTAATCATAAAATGAAAATCCAAAAAGAAATACCAAGCAAGACACAATAATAGCCGAAAAACTTTAAATTATTTTTTTGAACTAATACTATCATATATTTACATGCAAATAATCCTGAAAAAAAAGCAGCAAAGAAAGATAATAATAAACCCTTAATTTCTACTTGTTCCAATGTACTCGGAGATGATAAAAATTCAAAAATCTTTAAAAAAGATCCCCCTAAGATTGGAGCTAAACCCATAAGAAATGAAAATTCTGCTGCATCATCTCTATTGATTTTAAGAAATAAAGCTGTTGAAATAGTAGCTCCAGATCTTGATACACCTGGAATTATTGCTAATGCTTGAGCTAAACCAATTAATAAAGCATCTAAATAACCAATTTTTTTATCTGATTTTATAAAAAATTGAGTTATGAATAATACAGAACCCGTTAATACTAACATAATACATACTAAATGGGTTGCATTTTTAAAAATCAAATCTATGTTTTTACTAAACACTAAATATATAAGCAATGTAGGTATGGACGAAATTGCAAGTTTAATTAAAAAAGAAAACTCATTTTTATTATTATCTGTAATAACTCCAATCAACATTTTTTTTATCCTATTTCTATATACAATAATTGTGCTTAAAGCGGTAGCAAGATGAACAATAATAAATAATAATAAGGGTTCCTCTTGTGCGATATTAGATATGTAAGAAAATAATTCAAGGTGTCCACTGCTACTTATAGGGAAAAACTCTGTTAGACCCTGAATTAAACCTAAAAAAATATACTTAATTTGTTCAATCATTATAGAATATTGCAAACACCATACCAACATATCCTAAAAGGATGATAATTGGTGCTAGGACAATCCGTTGAAAAGAAAAAATAGCAGGATTGAAGTCAAAATCATTCTGGCCTCCACCGCCAATCATAAAAATAAATCCTAAACACAACAAAAATATACTAATTAATAAAATAATATAATTTCCTTTGGAAAAAAGGAAGGATTTTCTGTTTTTTTCTCTGATTTTATTCATAAATATGGTTAATTATTTATATAATTCATCTGTTTTTAAATTTAAATACTTCCTAACACAGATTAATGTACTTAATAACGAAATAGTTAAATTAATAATAGAAGTAATTATCGTTAAATATATCAATTGATTCCATAATATAAAATTTTTAAATTCAGGAATTTGATTAATAATTAAAAATAATAGGCATAGTAGTAGAAAGTTTCCAATCAGACACGCAATAATGGTTAAGATTAAGTTAGATTTTAAAAAAGGCTTTTGAATAAATTTTTTTGTAGCACCAACTAACTGCATAGTTTTTATAATAAATCTTTTTGAATAAATCGTTAGTCTAATATTACTATTAATTAGTATAAATGCAATCATAAAAAAGAATATTGAAATTATTATAAAAAACAAACCTAATTTCTGCAAATTATTCTCTAATAAAAAAATAATATCTTCATCATATATTACATCTTCAATTTCATTGTATTTATTAAAAATTTCTATGTTTTCTATTGGACTAGTATTTTCTATAAAATCTGCAAAATATCTAATTTCAATAATATTTTTTAGGGGGTTTTTGCCTAAAATATTTAAAAAATCTTCTCCTAAATTCTCTTTCAGCTCTTGTGCAGACTGAGCTTTAGAAATAAAATTAACTGACTTTACTCCATCTAATAAAGTCAAAGACTTAATTAATTGTTGTGTCTCTAATTCTGGAACATCATTATTTATAATTAAATTAAAACTTATGTTTTCTTTCAGAGTGTCACTTAAATTATTGTAATTAATAGCAACAACACCTAAAATACCCATAACTAAAACAGAAAATGTAGAAGCTAATAAAACTGAAATTTTGGAAGTCAGTAACCTTTTTTTGAAAAAATTTTCTGTTTTTAAAACCATGAATAATATTTATCACTTAATGTAATGAATTTATTTATTAATATATATATTAGTTTATACATTTTAATCATCTAAAATTTACATGAATTATAATTTCAAAAAAATAGAAAAAAAATGGCGGGATTGGTGGAAATCAAATAAAACATATTCTGTAACCGAGGATTTAACTAAAAAAAAATTTTATGTATTAGATATGTTCCCTTATCCCTCAGGTTCTGGTCTTCATGTTGGCCATCCATTAGGATATATTGCATCAGATATATATGCTAGGTATAAAAGATTAAATGGGTTTAATGTATTACACCCAATGGGTTATGATTCATTCGGATTACCTGCAGAACAATATGCAATTCAAACAGGTCAACATCCAAATATTACAACAGAAAATAATATCAAAAGATATAGAGAACAATTAGATAAAATTGGCTTTTCATTTGACTGGGACAGGGAAATTCGTACTTCAGATCCAAAATACTATAAGTGGACTCAGTGGATTTTTAAACAATTATTTAATTCATATTATTGTAGTATCAATGACAAAGCTTGTCACATATCCGAATTAATTAAAGAATTTGAAATAAATGGAAACAAAAAAGTACAATCTCCATGTGATGGAGATACACAACTTTTTGACTCAAAAGAATGGGTAAACTTTAATGAAAAAAAACAACAAGAAATACTATTAAAATACCGATTAGCATATTTATCAGACACCTGGGTCAATTGGTGCCCAGCACTTGGAACTGTATTGGCTAATGATGAAGTGAAAGATGGTTACTCCGAAAGAGGTAACTTTCCTGTGGAGCAAAAGAAGATGAGACAATGGTCACTCAGAATTACTGCATATGCAAATAGATTATTAAATGGATTAAATAATATAGACTGGAATAGCTCTATTAAAGAAATGCAACGAAATTGGATTGGAAAATCAAAAGGAGCATTGATAAAATTTAAAGTTGCTAAAAATGTCAACTCAGTTGAAGTGTTTACAACTCGGCCTGATACAATCTTTGGTGTTTCATTTATGGTTATTGCACCTGAACATCCCATAGTTCATAAAATAACAACAAAAAAACAATATCAAAATGTACTTGACTACTGTAATGATGTATCTCTAAAATCAGAAAGAGATAGGCAAAGTAACAATAAAAATATAACGGGTGTATTTTCTGGATCTTACGCTATTCACCCACTAACAAAAAAAACAATCCCTATATGGATAGCTGACTATGTTATTGCCTCATATGGTTCAGGTGCTATTATGGCTGTGCCTTGTGGCGATCAAAGGGACTGGAATTTTGCAAAAAAATTTAATTTAGATATTCCAAATATTTTTAAAAATACTGATGTTAGTGAAAGTGCTAATGAAAGTTTAGAGTGTACAATAATTAACTCTGATTTTTTGAACAATTTAAATTCTCGTGATGCAATTAAAAAATCTATTTCAACAATTGAAAAACTAAATATAGGCACCATAAAAACAAATTTTAGAATTAGAGATGCTGTTTTTAGTCGTCAAAGATACTGGGGTGAGCCATTTCCCGTTTACTATAAAGATGATACACCTTACATCTTAAATAATAATTCATGTTTACAATTACCCAAAATAAATAAATATCTCCCTACTAAAGAAGGAAATCCTCCATTAGCAAGAGCCAAAAAAGAAGACTGGAATATATTTGATGGAGAAAAAATGGAATATAATACAATGCCTGGTTGGGCTGGTTCATCGTGGTATTTTTTAAGGTTCATGGATCCTAATAATAATTATGAATTTGTTGCAGAAGAAAAAGTGAATTACTGGGGACAAGTTGATTTATATATGGGCGGCGCTGAACATGCAGTCGGACACTTATTATATTCACGTTTTTGGACTCACTTCCTATTCGATTTGGGATATTTAAAGTTTCAAGAACCTTTTAAAAAATTAATTAACCAAGGTATGATTTTAGGTCGTTCAAATTTTGTTTATAGAAAAACCGACACTTCTGAATTTGTGACATATGAAAAACGACACAATTACAAAACTACAAAAATACATGTTGATATTGGACTTGTAAACAATGACATTCTAGATGTTGAAAAATTTACACAATGGAGACCTGAATTCTCAAATGCAAAATTTATTTTAAATGATTCTGGAAATTATTTATGTGGATTTGAAATTGAAAAAATGTCTAAATCAAAATATAACACTCAATCACCCGATGAATTAATTGAAAAATATGGTGCAGATACATTGAGAATGTACGAAATGTTTTTAGGTCCAATTGAACAATATAAACCTTGGGATATCAAAGGGATTAACGGGGTGCATAATTTTCTAAAAAAACTATGGAGATTAACTCATAACGAAAAAAATAAATTAATTGTAACCGATGTAAATCCCACTAAAGAGGAATATAAATCAATTCATATTTGTATTAAAAAAATTACACAAGATTTAGAGCGATTTTCATTTAACACAATTGTTAGTCATCTTATGATTTGTCTTAATGAATTAATCAACCAAGACTGCAATAAAAGAAAAATCATTACTGATTACATTATTTTATTATCACCTTATGCACCATTTATATGCGAAGAAATATGGTCTTCACTAGGCCATTCATCTTCTATTAATGATGCGAAATGGCCCAAATTTGAAGAAAAATATATAAAAGAAGACTCGATAAATTATCCTATAGCATTTAATGGGAAAATGCGATTTACTCTCAATCTTAATTGTAAGTTATCAAAAAAAGAAATTGAAGAAATAATTATTAAAAACCCAAAAACAATAAATTATTTAAATAACAACCAATTAAAAAAGATTATTATTGTCCCAAATAAGATAATTAATATTGTTTTTTAGTCAAAAATTGAACAAAATTGAACAAAATTGAACAAAATTGAACAAAATTGAACAAAATTGAACAAAATAAAGATTATAAAATAAATTTATTTTATGTGATTTTTTTTATTGTTTTATCCACTTTTTCTCAAAAAAATGATTCTTTTGATAAAATTTTAACAAAAAACTTAAAAAATGACTCATTTTCTATAGGAGAACAACTTAGATATAAAATATCATATGGTAAACAAAATAAAAAAAAGGGTATTCTAACTGCAGGTCATGCAACATTTGAAATTAAAAAACATGATAATAATAATTATCTATTTCATGGATTTGGAAAAACAACTAGAATGTTTAGTCTATTTATGAAAGTTCAACACGAGTACAAATCAATAGCCAACATAGAAACACTTAATTTAATCCAATCTGAAATGACCATTGAAGAAGGGAAATTTTTTATCCACGACTCGATAAAATTTGATAGTCACACAGCTTTAGAGAACTCAATACACGATATACTGACCACATTTTATAAAATTCGAACAATCGCAATGCAAGATTACCAAAATATAGATACATTATTCTTTTCCTATTATTATAATGGAGAGATTATACCGTCTTATATTGTTAAATTGAAGAAAGAGTTAGTGCAAACCAAATTTGGCACAATTAAAACAACCAAATGGTCACCTTTATTAGAAAAAGGAAGAATGTTTAAAGAATCAACTGGAGCATTTATTTGGGTAACAGATGATGCAATGCATATTCCTGTCAAAATAGAATTTCCAATTTTAGTGGGGTCAATATATGTTAATATAATTGGTGCAAAAGGAACAATGCATAATTTAAATGAATAATTTATTTAAAGCTAAATTGATAATTTATTCTTTATATTTAAAACTCATTTAACAACCATTAAAATGCTAAAGGATAAAAAATTAACACAAAAAATTCAAGAACTATCTAAAAAATATCTTGCAACAGGACAAGATATATACTCATTTTTGGACGGCTTACTTTATTCTGATTACATGGGCTACTGGGATTATATTCACTTAGATACATTGTTAACTTTGCAAACACCTAAAACTGATTTTCCTGATGAAAATATATTTATATTATATCACCAAATTACTGAACTCTATTTTAAATTGTGTTTATTAGAGATTGAACAAATAAATAAGAATGGAAAAAAAATTGCAGAAAACGGACAAGATTTAGGATGGAACCACAAACTTAAAGTAGATCTTTTTATTAAAAAAATGAAAAGAATTAACAGATATTTAAAACAATTAATTAACTCATTTAACATCATGACTGAAGGCATGGACAAAGACCAATTTCTCAAGTTTAGAATGTCTTTATTGCCTAGTAGTGGCTTTCAAAGTGTCCAATATAGAATGATTGAACTACGATCTACTAGTCTAGAAAATTTACATCATAATCAAACGGAAGAAACAAAATCAATTGAAACAGTATTTAACCAATTATATTGGCAAATGGGTGCAAACGATTTAGATTCAGGTGAAAAAACATATACACTAAAACAGTTTGAAAAGAAATATAAAAAACGACTACTAAAACTAGCTAATCGAATGCAAAACCTTAATTTATTATCAAAATACAATTCCTTAGCGGAAGAAGATAAAAAAAATAAAGAATTAATTTCTTTAATTAAAGAATATGATTTAAATATTAATGTAAATTGGAAATTAGCTCACTACAAATCAGCTGTAAAATATTTACATATGAAAAAAAATGATATTGCCGCAACTGGTGGAACAAATTGGCAGCAATACCTACCTCCTAAATTTCAAAAAATTATATTTTTTCCAAAACTATGGACAAATAAAGAAAAAGAAAATTGGGGAAAAAAATGGGTGGAATCAATTCTTGAAAAATGAAAAATATTTATATCATCTCATTTATATTTTTAATTGGATTCGGCTGCAATAAAGCAAAAAAAAATTCAATTAATGAAAATCAATCTTCAGCTAAAGAATCAAAGTATTTATATAATTTAAACATCGACAGCTTAACTGTAATCAATGAAAATGTTAGAAATGGAGAAAGTGTTGGGCAAATTTTGAATAGTCATAATGTAAGTTTTTCTGATATTGATAAACTAGCAAAATTATCAAGAAAGATTTTTGACCTTCGAGATGTTAAAGCTGGCGGGTCATATTCACTATTATTTAGTGACTCTATCCCTTTTTATTTTATTTATGAAATCAATAAAGTAGACTTTTTAGTAGCCAAATTAAATGACACAATTTCAGTATACTTAGATAAAAAAGAATTAGTTATAAAAGAAAAAACAGGCTCCGGTATCATTCAATCCTCTTTATGGTTTGCAATAGAAGAAAGTAATCTGTCAGCAAAATTAGTAAATATTTTCGCCGATGAAATATACCCTTGGACAATTGATTTTTTTAGGTTAAATACTGGCGATAAATTCAAAGTAATATACGATGCTAAATATGTTGATGGCGAATTTATTGGTGTGGGTAAAGTTCATGCAGCACTATTCCAACATAATAATACTAATTATTACGCATATGCATTTAATGAAGTAGGGGGATTTGAAGACTATTTTGATGAAAACGGAAACAACTTGCGTAAATTTTTTTTAAAAGCACCTGTTTCGTTTACTCGTATATCTTCTAAATTTACAAACAAACGAAAACATCCTGTAACAGGTAGATGGAAAGGTCATTTTGGTACAGATTTTGCTGCACCAATTGGGACCCCAATATATAGTACTGCCGATGGGGTAATTACTGAAGTGACTTACAATAAGTATAACGGGTATTATGTTAAAATCCGCCACAATTCGACATATACCACACAATATCTTCATATGGATAAATCAAGTAAACGTCTATGGAGTAGAAATGGAATCAAAAAGGGAAAAAAAGTAAGACAAGGAATTGATGTTATTGGATATGTTGGAAGATCTGGCCAAGCTACCGGTCCACATGTTTGCTATCGTTTTTGGAAAAATGGTAAACAAGTTGACCCTTTTAAAACTACTCTTCCCCCATCAACTCCAATCAATAAAGATAAACGATCTGAATTTCAAAAAAATCAAAAGATTCTGTTTGAAAAATTAAATACAATTAGCTACCCTGACCAATACTTAAATATGGACACCATGTATGATTTGAGTATGCTAAACACTATGGATTAACCCAATCACCATGATCTTTTATTAATTGAATCAACTCACATAATGCATCTTTTGTGTCTATATTACTTTTAACCATCTCCTTTTTCTTGTATAAACTTATCTTGTTTTTACCTGTACCCACATAACCATAATCTGCATCTGCCATTTCTCCCGGTCCATTTACAATACAACCCATAATCCCGATTTTGAGACCTTTCAAATGTGATGTGGCTTTTCTTATTTTTGCTGTTGTCGATTCTAAATCAAATTGAGTGCGACCACAAGATGGACACGAAATATATTCTGTTTTTGATATTCGTGTACGTGTAGCTTGTAAAATATCAAATTCTAATTGATTTATTTTTTTATTATTAAAATTCCTTTTATTAGAAATAAAAATACCATCGCCCAAACCGTCTAAAAATAAAGCACCAAAATCAATTGAGGCATGAATTTGCAACTTTTCTCTAGAAAAAATGTTATAATTTTTTCTGATGACAACGGGTGATTTAACTTGATTATTAATGAATTCTATGAAAATTTTTCTATGGTCGCATAGACTGTTTATATTATTCGTACATATTATTAATACGATAGATTGATCTTTACTAATTTTTTTTAATAAATCCTTGGATAAATCATCTAAATAAATTGAAATGAAATTTATTTCCTTTGATAATTTTATGTTTTTTAAATATTCCTGTACTGTTAAGAGTGGATACCCTTTTTCATGGAGTGTCCAAGTTTTATAATTATATATAATTTTTAAAGGCCCTGGTTTATTAAAATTAAAGTTATTATCTCCAATAAAAATATAATCAGATGCTGTATCACTAATATTCCATTTATCTAATTCTTCGGAATAATTATATCCTATATTATTTAAATCCGAATAAGTTATTTCTTTTTTATCTGAAAAATCAGTTATTACTACCGGGGCATTAGTATGGCCAATATTAGTTATATTATAGGTTTTTCTCCTTGAAAAAATAAATGGATTTATTGATTCCTTTAATATAATAGAATGTTTTTCTATTTGTTTTATATAACTCAATATTTGTTTACCCACTGGGATTTCATTTTCTGGCGGCTCTGTTAAAGAAACCCTAATGGTGTCTCCAATACCATCAACTAATAGTGAACCTATACCTAAAGCCGATTTTATTCTTGCATCGTCACCCTCTCCAGCCTCTGTAACACCTAAGTGAATCGGATAATTCATATTTTCTTGTTTCATTTTATGAACAAGCATTCTATATGCTTGAACCATAATAATAGGATTACTTGATTTCATAGATAATATGATGTCATGATATGCATATTTTTCACATATTCTTACAAATTCAAGTGCTGACTCAACCATTCCCATTGGTGTGTCTCCATATTGACTCATAATACGATCTGACAAAGAACCATGATTAGTTCCTATTCTAAGAACTGTTTTGTTTTTTTTACATATATCAATCAGTGGGAAAAATTTCTCTTCAATTCTTTTTAACTCTTCTAAGTAACTTTTAGTCGAATATTGATAAATTTTAAATTTTTTTCTATCAGAAAAGTTTCCTGGATTAATTCGGACTTTTTCTACAATTTTAGCTGCTTCTAGAGCTGCATTGGGAGTGAAATGAATATCTGCTACTAAAGGAGTAGTATAACCTTTTTGAAGTAATTTATTTTTAATTTCATAAAGATTTTTTGCTTCTTTTATACTAGGGGCTGTTAATCTAACTATTTCACACCCACTTTGAATCATCCTAACAATTTGTTCAACAGAAGAATTAGTATCCATAGTGTCAGTTGTTGTCATCGATTGTAAACGGATGGGATTGTCTGCCCCTATTCCTATATCACCCACAAATACCTCTCTGGTTTTAAACCTGGAAATTTTAGTTAAATCACTACAGTCCATATTAATATTCATGTTTAATGCTCTTAAGTTTAAATAAGACAGGACGGCTAGGTGATGCATCATTTTCAAAAGGTGAAAATTGTAAATTTAATAGATACAGACCATCTAAGATAGAGTCAGGAACATAAATGAGTTCTGTAATTGTACAATTAAGTCTGATATCATCAGGGAATTTCCAAAATGCTTTATGAGCAGTTAGATGACCTTCATCTTTTTCTTTATCAATCGACGGTAAATCAATTAAAATATGATTAATATTATTATCAACGATATAATCAACTGCGGCCTTAACTAAATAAGGGTGATTTGAATTAAAATAATTTTTCTTTTTTTTATTATCGTTATTTGGTAAAGTTCTAATTATTAATGCATCTACATTTTCATTATTTACAAATGAGGATTCTATCATATTTTTTGTAATTACACAATCGCTATTCTTCTTTTTTGGAAGAACCGTAATTAATTTAGCAATAAAAAAGAATTGCTTCACTTGACTATTAATGGATTCTTTTTGCGGGCTAATATGTCCAACACATTCTGTGTGAGTACAGTGTGCATGGGGATTAAAGCTAATATTATTAAAATTAACAACAGCTCCCTTACTAACATCCCCAATCCATAAACCATCAATATGTGGTTCAATTTTTAATTGGTCAACTCCCCATGCACAAACTCCGTTTGACATAATTGGTATAGAAATATCCAGTGGGTCATTAAAATCAATAATAAACGAATTTTTATTATGTTCAAGTATTGTTTTCATGTAAAATAATTAAATTATAAATAGATTTTCAGCAATAGAATCTGCAAATAACATTCCTTTTTCAGTTAAAAATATTTTTCTATCTATAATTATGACAAATTTTTTTTTCTCTAATTTATTAATTTCTTTTTTAAAAGAATCTTTTTGCTTTAATGTCATTTTATCAAAAACATAATCTATTTTCAAGCCGTACTTAGTTCTAATTGATGTTAATATATATTCATTTAATATATTTTTTTTTGTTAACACCTCTTCTTTAAAGATACACTCATTATTATTTATTTTCTTAAAATACAGGGCATTATTTTTCACATTCCATCGTCGAGATATACCATTGTATGAATGAGCAGAAGGACCAACTCCTAAATAGTTAGTTGAGTTCCAATAATTTTTGTTATGTTGAGAGTAAAAAGCTGGTTTTGAAAAATTTGATATTTCATAATGAGTATATCCGTTTTTTAAAAATACTTTTCTTGCAATTAAAAATTGCTCTTTACCTTTAAGTGGATCTAATGATCTATAATCACCTTTCTTAATCATATGAAAAAGAGGGGTTTTTTTTTCAACAGTAAGACAATAACAGGAAATATGAGGAACATTGAAGTTGATACATTTTTCTAAATTATTTAACCATGCAGTATTAGTTAGTAAAGGAAAGCCGTATATCAAATCGATACTAAAATTTGAAATCTTGGATTTTTTTATTAGTTCAATTGATTGAACTGACTCAGTTGCAGTATGAGATCTGTTCATATAATTTAAATCTTTATTTCTAAAAGACTGCACACCTAAACTTAATCTATTTATACCAAGATTAAACCATTCATTTAATTTTTTTTCATTGATATCTTCAGGGTTAGCTTCTAATGTGCACTCAAGATTATTAGATAATGCAAAATTATCCTTGACTGCGGAAAAAATTTGGCTTAATTCATCCACTAATAAAATAGATGGAGTACCTCCACCAAAATAAATTGTATGAATTTTTTCGCCATTTAAATAATTCTTTTGAGTCTGTATTTCTTTGATAATTGCATAAATAATTTTAGACTTATTTCGTAAAGAAGTTGAAAAATGAAAATCACAATAATAGCATGCTTGGGAACAAAATGGAATATGAATATATATTCCTGCCATAATTATTTAATTAATAAAATTCTTATAATCGTTTCTTTGTTTGGAATAGACTTATATATAGAAACTTCTCCCTTATGATATTCTTCAATAATTCTTTTGACTAATGACAATCCTAATCCCCATCCTCTTTTCTTAGAAGTAAATCCTGGCTTAAAAATTTCTTTAAACATCGCTTTTTTAATTCCCTTTCCATTATCAGTAAAATCAATAACTATATAATTTTTATTTTCATTTACATCAATACTAATTTTTCCTTTTTCGTCTATTGCATCTACTGAATTTTTAATGATATTCTCAACAACCCACTCAAATAAATCTACATTTATTAAGACCTTTGTTTCTTGTTTTTTTGTGTTTAATTTTAGTGATATTTTTTTTGAAACTCTTTTTTTCATATAATACACTGACTTCTCTAACACTATATTTATATCTCTGTTTTCTAATTTTGGCAAGGAACCTATTTTAGAAAATCTTGAGGCAATAATTTTTAAACGATCTAAATCTTTTTCTATATCAATTAATGTATTTTTATCAATACTTTTTTTCTTTAAATACTCAAGCCAACCCATAAGAGATGAAAGAGGTGTTCCAATTTGATGAGCTGTTTCTTTCGCCATACCTATCCAAACTTTATTTTGTTGAGCAACCCTTGCATTACTGAAAGCTGAATAAGCAATTAACATAAATGCTATTATAACTAAAAAAATAAAAAAAGGAAAATACTTTAATTGTTGTAATATTTTTGAATCCTTATAATATATATATTCTTTTGAACCATCAATTAATTCAAGTTCAATAGGAGGATATTTTTTCATCATTAATAAAAGCTCCTTTTCAGGGTTCTTTACATTTCTATGTGCTTTAATTTCACCATTTTCATCTATTTGAATTACAGGTACTGTTGTATTATTATTTACTACTTCAAATACAAAACCTAAATCAAAATTTGAATTATTAATATCGGATAATTCCTTAGTAGCTTTAGCCCACAAAGCAACCTTTTTTTGTTCTTCTATTTTAAATTGAGAAGCTAAATTATTTGTATATAATAATGTCAATATAATTATTAATAATCCTAAAAATAACAATCCTTTATAAGAAATATTTTGTAATTGAAATTCCATACATCTAAATTAAAATATAATTTAACTATCTTTTTTTAAATACTTTACTTCTTGTGAGGTTAAAGCTCTCCATTTTCCTAATGGAAGCTTTTTTTTATTTAAAATAGAGTATGAAACCCTATCTAATTTTAAAACTTTATAACCAAGCGACTCAAATATTCTTCTTACAATTCGATTTTTTCCAACATGTATCATTAATTCTATTTTTAAGCCACTTTCTTCAATATACTTTATGTCATCAACATAAATAATCCCGTCATCTAAAAGAATTCCTTTCTGAATATCTTTAAAATGTGCTTTTTTTAATCTTTTATTTAATGTTACATTATATTTTTTACTAATATTATATTTGGGGTGCATCATTTTTTTTGCTAAAATCCCATCATTAGTAAACAATAATAATCCAGTTGTATCCCTGTCTAATCGACCTACTGGAACTAGCCGCTCTTTACAAGCATTGCTAATTAATGACATAACTGTCTTTCTTCCCATTTCGTCTTTCATTGTAGTTATATAACCTTTTGGTTTATTTAATAATAGATATTTTTTTTTTTCTGGAAAGATTCTAATGCCCTTTAAGCATACAATATCTGTGTTTGATTTAACTTTCTGACCCAACTCGGTTATAATAGTATTATTAATCGAAATCACTCCTTCTTTAATCAGTTTATCTGCCTTTCTTCTTGAGCATACACCTGACATCGAAATAAAACGATTTAATCTAATTTCATCTTTATTACTATTTTTCATAACTAATCTCTGAAAATTCTGTATTTACATCTAAGTGTATTTTTGCTCCTATAACAAGAGGGTGATTTGTATTAGAATGACCTATCGGGAAATCAAAAGCAATAGGATAATTATATTTTGATACTATGTCTCTAATTATTTGGTGTGTTGTCTTACCAAATGAAATTTCATTATCCAAAATATTGGTCATTTGACCTACAATAAGACCTTTTAAATTTTTTAAAACACCAGCACGATCTAAAATATACATCATCCTTTCGATTTGATATCTGTATTCATCAATATCTTCTATAAAAAGGATGTATTGTTTTTTTAATAATAAAAAAGAAGAGGAGCCAATCATACTACATAAAATAGAAAGATTTCCACCAATCAGTACACCAGAACAACTTCCATATACATTTAAATTATTATTACTTATTTTAATTTTTTCTTTATCTCCTCTTAACAAATCAAATATCATATCAATACTTTTTTGTTTTGTGTTTTTAAAATTATATGGCATGGGGCCGTGAATTGAAGATACTTTGTGCTTTACATATATATGTATAAGTATGGTAGTAGCATCACTAAAACCTATTAACCATTTTGGTTTTTCTAAAAAGATTTTAAAATTAATACTATCAATTAGTTGAATGCATCCGTAGCCTCCGCGAGCAAAAAAAATAGCTTTTGTTTGTGAATCATTTAGTGCAGATTCTAAACCAAGAATTCTATTTTCATTTGAACCAGCAAAAATATTTTGCCGCTTATATAGCCTATCATTTATTTTTACTCTAAATCCATTTCTTTTAATTATCTCTTTTGCATAAAAAAGGTCTGATTTATCGATAAACCTTGCCGGAGCAACAATTTCAATTTGATCGCCAGAGTTTAAAAAAGAAGGCATTCTACTACTTATACTATTTATTGTCAATCTTTTAATATATTTTTACACAATATAGCAAAACTATGACAGATTCTTCCAGATTTACTATTACTGCTGCATTACCTTATGCAAATGGGCCAATTCATATAGGTCATTTGGCAGGAGTATATATTCCTGCTGATATTTTTGCTAGATATAATCGAATTATTGGTAATGATGTGCTATTTGTATGTGGCTCTGATGAACATGGTGTTCCAATTACTATAACTGCTAAGAAAAACAATACAACACCAAAAGAAATAATTGATAAATATCACAAAATGATTAAAAACTCATTTAATGATATCGGCATATCATTTGACATTTATGATCGTACTTCTAGTGATATCCATCATAAAACTGCTTCATCTTTTTTTAAAAAACTCTATGATGATAACTTATTTGAGGAAAAAATATCTGAACAATATTTTGATGAAAATGAAAACACTTTTTTAGCAGATCGATATATCACAGGCACATGTCCTATATGTAAACATAATGAAGCATATGGTGATCAATGTGAAAAATGTGGCACAAGCTTAGATGCAAGTGAATTAATAAATCCTTCCTCTGCTTTGAGCGGAAGTAAATTAATTAAAAAAAAAACTAAACATTGGTACCTCCCTTTAAACAAATATCAAAATTGGTTAGAAAAATGGATTCTAAATGACAAAAAAAAATCCTGGAAAACTAATGTGCTAGGTCAATGTCAATCATGGATAAAAAGTGGACTCCATCCACGAGCTGTCACTAGAGACTTGGAATGGGGTGTCAAAATTCCAATACAGGATGAAGATGGAAAAGTCCTATATGTGTGGTTTGATGCTCCCATTGGATACATTTCAGCAACAAAAAAATGGGCACAAAATAATAATACAAACTGGGAATCTTATTGGTGTGATGATAAAACTAAATTAATTCACTTTATAGGTAAAGACAATATTGTTTTTCATTGTATTATTTTTCCAAGTATGTTAAAAGCACACGGTAATTATATTTTACCTCAAAATGTCCCTGCTAATGAATTTCTAAATTTAGAAGGTCATAAAATATCAACTTCAAGAAACTGGGCTGTATGGCTACATGAATACTTAATTGAATTCCCTAACCAGCAAGATGTTCTTAGATATGTTTTATGTGTTAATGCTCCAGAAACAAAAGATAATGACTTTACATGGAAAGATTTTCAAGCAAGAAACAATAATGAATTGGTTGCAATATTTGGAAATTTTATAAACAGAGTATTTGTTTTATGTCATAAATACTGGAAGGGTGAAGTTCCTTTAAAACATAAACTTGAAACTATTGACCTAGATATGATTGAGTTAATAAAAACTACACCCTCTGTTGTAGGATCACATATTGAAAATTATAAATTTCGATTTGCAATACAAGCATTCATTGATCTAGCTAGACAAGGAAATAAATACTTAGCTGAAACTGAACCTTGGAAACTTATTAAACAAGATAATTTAAAATTAAGGACAGAAACAATTTTATATATATCTATTCAATTAGCTGCTACATTAAGTATGTTGTGTTTTCCATTTATGCCATTTACTGCAAAAAAATTACAAGACATGCTTGGTGTTACAGAATCGCAGTCATGGAATAATGCAGATAATTGGGAAAAAATAAAATCTGGACATATAATTCAAAAGCCCTCCCTACTTTTTTCTATTATTGAAGATGATGCTATTGAAAAACAAATTCAACAATTAAAAGACAATAAATAAATTATATGATCCGACTAATTGTAATATTTATTGGATTATTTGTAACGCTCTTATCCAATGGACAAGTTAAGCACTTTTTGCCTAATGATTCTACTCAGGTAAAAATAGAGTCATCTATAAATTATGATAAATTACCCTTTAAAATGAAAATGATGAAAAACATGCTTCCTAATAAAAGTGTTTCTTATTATTCTAAAATTGGTAATCGCACTGAAATTGATACCGATGGGAAAATAATGGGAAAAAAAATTATTAGCTCAACAATTATAATTCAAAATTATAGACATGCAATTACATCGATCCATATGTCAGCAAAAATCAATGACAGTATTGTTGAAAATGTTATTAAAAAAATGCCTATTCCTAAAAACCCCAATTCAATTATTTCATTTTATGATGAGCATCGAAAAATTCACGATTTTAACTGTGTTTATTTTATTAGCGAAAATGATTCAATAAAAATAGATGGATTTTTAACAAAAGAAATAAGTGGAGTAGGTGAATTTGAAAATGTTGGTATGCCATTAGATTATACAACAAATCATAAAAAGGATAAATATATTTCATCTACTAAAGTTCAAAAAATTCTAATAGAACCTTTTAATGACAGTAAATATATTATCTATGATTGAGTAATTAATTAATAAAAATTAAATATCTTTAATTAATTATGAAAATTATTCTATCATTTTTTATGATCCCTTTTTTTCTTCTTAGTCAAGAATTCTCTCCAGGGACATTAGTAGAACTACCCACTCCTATTTGTTATAACTCGTCTGTTATGCTAAGTTTTGAAACACTACCCTCGGGCAATAATAACGGCGACTATAGTTATAACTGGCAAAAATCATGGAATGGAACAAATTGGTTTTATATTGATGCTATAGAAAATCCATCTGAGACAAGTTATGAAACCGATTTATTAAATATAGATACTTATTATCGTGTTCTTGTTTCTCATAACAATATTACACTTACAACTAATGAAGTTATTGTTTATGTCTTGCCTGAGTTAGAATCAGGAGTATTAAAAGAAATTGATACTCTTTGTATTAATACTAATTCAATGATTCAATTTGAAATTGAACCATTCGGTGCAGAATTAAGCTGGGGTGGATTTGCTGATTTTTCTTATCAATGGCAGCAAGGTATTATTACTAACATCGATATTGGTACACCTGCCCCTATTGAGTGGATTTCAATCGGCAATGATGAAAGTACATATTTTCCTGATTTAGCTGAGGGGTTATATTATTTTCGATGTCTCGTTACTTCAACACATGGTTGTGGAACAGTAGTTACAGATGCTATTCTTGTTCAAATTATGGAGTGCGCTAATTCTAATTTAACTGAATTAAATTCCACGACAAAAATTATTAAAAAAATAAATATTTTAGGTCAAACAAATAGTAATAACATTACTCTAACTATTTATAATGACGGGTCCGTTGATAAAAAATTAATTATTAAATAATTACATTTTATAAAATATAGATTCTTTTAATTACAATATGTTTTGAAAAAAAAACAACTGATTAAAAAAAAAATAAATAAGGAAATTCAACGAGTTTCAAATAATATTATAGAGTATGAGAAAATGGCTCAGCCAATTTCTCCAGATGATGCAATTGGTCGTGTGTCAAGGATGGATGCTATAAATAATAAAAGTGTTTTAGATGCTGCCTTAAGAAAAGCCAAAATTAAACTAGAAAAATTGTTATTAGCACAAAAAGAAATCAATAATAAAAATTTTGGGCTATGTGTTCGTTGCTCATGTGAAATTCCTATCGAAAGATTGATTATTATTCCTGAAAGTAAAAAATGTGTGTCCTGCTCATAAATATATTTTTTACAAAAAAACTATATTTATATTATGGATACACTAAGTCATGCTTTATGGGGAAGAGGTTTGTTTGGCTACAAAGGGCGACCATATTGGAGTCTTTTTTTTGGAGCACTACCGGATTTATTTTCATTTGGTATATATTTTTTATTTAGCTTAATTTTTCACCCAACTACTATGCAAAGTGGTAGACCTAATTTAGAAGATTTACCTAACTATATTTTTTCATTATACGATCTTACACATAGTATTTTGATTGCATTTTTTATTATTTACTTAGTATTTACTTTTGTAAGTAAAAATTTTGCCTTTGCTATGTTAGCATGGCCTTTTCATATACTGTTAGATTTTCCATTTCACACCGCTGAATTCTTTCCAACTCCTATACTCTGGCCAATTATAGATGTTAAATTTAACGGTATTTCATGGGGGAATTCTTACGTATGGTTTTCAAATATTGCAGGTATAATTATACTTTTTATTTATAGATATAAAACCCATAGACAGTGAAAATAAGACTAATAAAAATATTTAGAATTATCACACTATTGGAGGGATTGTCATATATTTTACTACTAATTGCTATGCCAATTAAATACCTACTACATAATGAAAAATACGTGCAAATGTTAGGAATGCCACATGGAGTATTATTTCTGCTTTATGTATTACTAGCTTTATATTTTTATAGAAAAATGAAATGGCATATTAAAGATCTAATTATTATTCTAATTTGCTCAATTATTCCTCTAGGAACTTTTTATGTAGACTATAAGTATTTAAGCTAAAATCTTGTTAGGATTTTCTATTATTAAATATTTGATTCATTTTATCAAATCGAAAAGAAAAAATACTTTCTAATTGTTTTCTAATAAAAAGTCTATGAACCAAATTTCCTAATAAACCTAAAGGTAATTTATATGAAATAATATCTGTCATTAAAACACCATTGTCTTTTATTTCAAACAAATGTTGATGATGCCATATTTTGTATGGGCCGACCCTTTGCTCATCAACAAAATATTTATTTTTTTGCATATGTGTTATCTCTGTAACCCAGTTCATTGGTATTTTAAATATTGGGGATACTTTATAAGTAATAATCATACCAGGATACATTTTGCTAGCTAAATTATTTGAAGTAATAATAAAATTCATCTGCTCTGGAGTAATTTTTTTTAAATTTTTTGGTGATGAAACAAAGTCCCATACTTCATCTATATTAGCTTCTAAAAATTGTTCTTTTACAAGTTGATAAATCATATTATTAAAAAATTATACTGAATAGTTATTTAGATTTTAAAAGCTTCTTTAACTGATGTTTTAATTTATCTAATTTCATTTTTCTCCACCAAACTTTATTGTCATCACCCTGCTCTTCTGCACGATGAATTTTTTTATTAAGCTTATTTATTTTCTTGTTTAAGTATGCTGAATCTATCTTTTTCACAGTTTACAATTTACAAAATTAATAACTAGTTTACATAAGTATTTACTTATATATATTCATAAACGATTTAAATTGATTTCAATTGCAGATTGGTGGTCAACTAAAAATTTATCTCAAAAAAGCGAGAACAAAATAAACGAATATGTAAAAAACGGCTGGGAATTTATCAATATAATACAGACCATAAGGTGGGTCAACTTTAATTACCTTTGTGAAAGGTATTTGATAAAATATATAATTTATTACTAAAAAGAGTTTTTTGAATTATTACTTAATTTATTTAACAATTTTTTGAAGTCTTTTTTGATGCTTTTTATATCATAAACTTTTATTTTTTTATCATCGTATGTGTAATAAGCACCTAGCTCTAGCTTTTCACTATAAATATGTTTCATAATACTATTATTTAATATTAATATGTTTAGAATAGAGCAAAAATAATGCCAAAATAGAGCCGGATAACTATTAAAAAAACAATTATATTTGAATTATTAAAATACTTTTTATGGAAAAAATAAAATCACTAATAATCATAACTTGCATCAGTGTAAGTATAATTTTTTCATCTTGTGAAAAGACTGAAATAAATAAAGAAAATAATAGCTGTTGTGCAAATTCTGAAATACACCAAATGAGAATGGCTATGCAAGAAGATGGATACATTGAAGTAGAAAGCATCAGCATAGAAAAAATTGAATGTTATTTTGAAGCATGGGATAAAACAATTATAACACCTGTTGCTGGCTTATTTAACTATTATAATCAAAACAATGATTGGGTTGCTTCAATTGACTTTGGAGATGGGAATTGTGATCAATGGGGAATTAAAAGCTGGGACACTAATATATTCCCTAATAACCCAGAAGGAATATTAGAGTTTTCATTATTTGAATAATACACTACTGTATTTTAATAAATTACACAGAAATTTTAATCATTTTAGAACTTTATTTATGTTTCAAACTTGCCGTGAAATTTTTTCTTTAAGAAAGTTGGGATAGCAATTAGAGCTTATCAAAACCTATCTATCTACTATATAATTGTATTTTTGAGTTATGAGAATATTCTTAATAGTTTCTATATTTCCCTTATTTTTGATTGGTCAAAATAAGTTAAATGGATTATCTGATAATGGTCCATTTTACTCTAAAAATCTTGTTGGATGTGAAGATGCAGATGAAGTGATTTTAAATATTCTCTCAATATTCATAAATGACCCTGAATTTGGGTTTTTTGGGTGTGCTGATATAATTCCCTACTTAGAGTCCCAAACAATAATCCCATTAAATTGTAGCACAAATTTAACTCCACTAGGCTATTTCAATATGAGTGTATCAGATGTTTGTGAGTGTTCTTGCCAAGAATTCTTAAACTTATATAATACCTCTTTAAAGAATCCAAAAATCATCAAAAATATTTCTATTCTTGGACAAGGAATCCTGAAGCAAACGATATTTATAGAAGTATATGATGATGGAACTTTTAGAAAAAAAGTTATTCTTAAATAATTCTACTTAACTAGAAACTATTTATTCTTTTTTTTCTTCTACTCAATCTTATTTATTCTCCTACTGGCTTAACATTTACTGCTCTCTTACCTTTTGGGTCATCAGCTAATTCAAACTCAACAGCATCACCATCCTTTATAGGTGCTGATAAACCACTTGAATGTACAAAATAATCTTTTCCACTACCTTCTTCACAAATAAATCCAAAGCCTTTAGTGTGATTGAAAAACTTTACAGTTCCTTTTTCCATAATATATATAATTTATTTAGTTGGCAAATATAGTTCATAATATTGATATTTTAGCAATTATTAGAATAAGTATATATTTGGGCTATGCAAATACTAATTATAATATCATTAATTTTTGTTTATTCATCATCGCAAGAATCGTCTAAATCAGACATATATAAAGTTATCAAGACCATAGAATCCGTTGAAATTAGAGAATATGATCCATCATTATACATCAGTTATGTTAATAATGAACAAGAAAATGCACAAAACTCCTCTTTCCGTGTATTGGCGGATTACATTTTTGGATCTAATAAAAACAATGAAGAAATAGCTATGACATCACCCGTAGTTATAAAACTCTTTAATAAAAATGAAATGCTATTTAGAATACCAAAAAAATATAATATAAAAAATGTTCCCAAGCCTAATAATAAAAATTTAAAATTTGTAGAAACTAAGTATATTAAAAAAGCGGTAATCCAATTCTCTGGCTATAGTAACAGTGATAAAGAAAAGAAACATATTGAAGAACTAAAAGAAATATTAAATAATAATAATATTAAACACAATAACAAGTTTGAATTATTTGTATATGACCCACCTTACAAATTCTATAACAGGAGAAACGAAATATCTGTAAATATCTACTTATAGCTAGATTATTCTTTCACATTCAATATGAAAAACTCTTATATTTAAGATATGAAGAAATTATTTATCCTATTAATATTTCCTATTTTGATTCTTGGACAAGAATTTCAATCTAATTTACCTATTATTGTTATTAATACAAATGGTAATAATATCGTGGATAACCCTAGAATTACTAGTGATATGGGTGTGATATTTAACGATTCTGGTATCAATACATTGACTGATAATTATAATAATTATAATGGTAAAATCAGTATAGAATTTAGAGGTAGTTCATCCCAAGATGTTTTCCCGAAAAAATCATATAGTATAGAAACACAAACTCATGATGGAGAAAATAATAATGTTTCTCTTTTAGGTTTACCAAAAGAAAATGACTGGATTTTATATGGAGCATATTCTGATAAAACCTTATTGAGAAATAATTTAACATATGAGCTTGCAAGACAAATGGGAAACTATGCTACAAAATCACAATATTGTGAATTATTTGTCAATTCAAACTACGAAGGCGTTTATCTGCTAACTGAAAAAGTAAAGCGAGATAAAAATAGAGTAGACATAAGTGAATTTACTAATAACGACCCATTATCAGGAGGATATATAATTAAAATTGACAAATTAACGGAGTCACCACAAGATGCTTCTTGGTGTTCAAATTTTACAACTTTTAATGATGCCGCTGTTTGCTTCCAATATCACTATCCAAAACCAAATGATATTACATTAGAACAAAAAATTTACATAGAAAATTATATGAATGAAATCAACTCACTCATTAAAAATTTATCAAGTAATCAAATAGATTTAGATGAGATAGAAAAAATTGATTTTAGCTCATTTATTGATTACCTAATAATAAGCGAGTTAAGTAAAGATGTTGATGCCTATAGAATAAGTGTGTTTTTACATAAAGATAGTGAGATAAATAATGGAAAAATCAAAATGGGCCCCGTTTGGGACTATAATTTATCATTTGGAAATGTTGACTTTTGTCAATCTTCTAATATTTCAGGCTGGGTATTAGAACAAGAAACGTCCTGTCGTACAAGTATCCCTGGTTTTTGGTATAACTTACTAAAAAATGATTCATTTAGAGATAAATTAATTAATAGATGGAGTGAATTAAGAGGCAATACTCTTACTTTTGAAAATATATTTCACCACATTGATAGCATCGGCAATTATCTAAATGTTGCTCAAACAAGAAATTTCGAAAGATGGGATATCTTAGGTCAATGGGTATGGCCCAACTATCAATTGGGCCTAACATATCAAGATGAACTAGATTTTTTAAAATCTTGGATATACCACCGAATTAAATGGATTGATCAAAATATCAATGAAATGAGATTACTCTTTCCTGATTGTTTATCATCAGAAAAACAATTAGTTCAAATTACCGATCAACTGGGTAAAAAAACTGTTCAAAAAAAAGGCTAACCTATTTTTTACATTTATGACAACGGTTGTGTTGAAAAAAAAATCATTACTTTTTAAAACTCGTTACCCAGGGAGGTTGAAAATTATAGCTGATAATTTTTGTTAACTTCAATGATACACCTGAATATAATGGGTTCAAGTTAAAGTTCTTTACTGTCCAATCACTATTAAAAAAAACTGACATACAAATAAAAGTGACATCCGATAAATTATAATTAAGGTCGTAGGATATTTGTAACGATTTCTCTAAATCCGGCAAGCTTCCATTTTCCTCAGATGAAATAAATCCTCCCAATGAATGTAATTGTGCATTGAAAACTTGACCTTTCTTATAAAAAAGTGGAAATAATCTAAATTCTAAAGAAGCTCCATGTGTTATAAAACGATTAATTTGTTTATTAATTTTAATTGAATAGTTGAAATTCCCTGATAACATATTAGGAATTTTAGTGTTAAAATCTAAATTTAACTCTGGAATAACTATATCAATTTTTTTTGCAATAGCATTACTTAATTTAAAACTTATCTCTGAAACTAGATTAGTTTTTACTGTAATATCATTCACAGTAAAAAAATTAAAAGAAAAATACATCCCCTCTCTACTAAAGCTTGTTTGCTCAAACAAGATGTTGCCTGAATAAATTACGGCTCCGCTTTCGAAAGAAAAAATTAATTTTTTAGAACTTGTATCATTATTTTGGGTGAAAATAAACAACGGAAATAATAATATATATAATATGTGTTTCAATTCGAAAAAATAATTAATATGAATGCCAATATGCAATCATGATTAATAATGGCTGGAAAAATAATCTACTTACAGCTACTAACTTAGTAATGCCCATTTTTTTTCTAGCTTGATTATTAATAGCTACATAAATATTTGCAGGAAAAACTACAATAAGAAAAATAATAATACCACTAGCAGCATAAAAACGATATGTTGGAAAAAGTAATAATAAACCTAATGTAATTTCTATAATTCCACTGAGATATATCAATAATTTATGATTTGAAAAAAAAGGAGGTATCATAGGTAAAAAATACTTGTGATTCCGCAAGTGTTTTATGCCCATCACCACATACAAAAAGCTCATTATTAAGATTGTGATAAATTTAATACTCATATATAATAAAATGTATTTTTATCCTCGATGAGGAACTATTACTTTAAATTTAAAAAGAAACTAACAATTATTTCATTAAGTAAATATTTATATTTGAAATATGAAAAAATTAATCTTATTCTACATATTAATTGGACTACAAATCAGTTGCAACCAACAATTGATTATTAGTTGTGATGAGAATAATTATTTTGAGTCTCCAAAATCGAATCATAATAATGGATTTAAAAATTACAATAGGGAGCTTTTCACAGAGTTTTCTGAAAAAGAACTAGAATCTTTATTTAATACAACTAATATTAGTTGTAAAGATATATTAACAACTTTTTTCTACTGTAATATTTGCTTCAATAATAATGTTAATTATTTAATCTCTTACAATGGAAATCGTTTTGACTTACAGAGTGTGAATGATCCAAATATGTTCACAAATAGCGTTATTAATCTCATTAGCTCTATGACTATTGGCGAAGAAGAATATAACACATTTTTAAATTCCCAAAAAAATAACTTTTCAGAAGATGAAAAAATATTAATTGAACAATATTTTCAAGAAAAAAAAGATACTAAAATAAAATCCATCAAAATTCAAACTCATTAAAGCAACTCTTCTATGTAGGTGAAAAAACCTGTATATTGAAAAAAAAATTAAATTAATATGTTCAATATCTTCAAAAGAAAGACAGAAAAAGAAAAGCTTACTGATTTGTATCGCAAAAAAAAAGAACTCGCTTTTAAAATGTCTAAAACCAACCGAAAAGAAAGTGATAAGTTAGAAAAAGAAGCTAACGATATTTTGATTAAACTTGAGCATCTTGAGGATAATTAAATAATAATCATATTTCTTATTCTAGCTTAATAGAGAACGATTAAATTATCCTGCAAAATACTTATTAGTATTAAAAAAAATTGTTCAAAAAAGAATTATCTTTTCATAACTTAAATTAATACCTAATTGGAGAAAGGTGATAACATTAAAATACTAATATTTATAATAGCAATTATAATTCCGTTTGGAGTTTTAGTGTTATTAACAATATATACATTACGATATTTTCTTTTTAGAAAACCGTTTACAGAAGAATTAAATCTAATAAAAAGATTAATTAAAAAATGGGGAAATAAATAAAAAATTCTGCAACAAGAATATGAATGATAATGGGTGTGATGCTAAAAAAAATATTTATAACTAATACTCTTGAATTTTACACCAGTGAATCCAATAAAAAAATAGAAATACCTTATTTTAATGGTGGTATTTCTGCGGGATTCCCCTCTCCTGCTGAGGATTACCTAGAAGAAAGATTGGACTTAAATACTATTTTAATCAAAAATCCATCTTCTACTTATTATGTGCGGGTTATTGGTGATAGTATGATAGGGGCTGGTATTATGAGTGGCGATTTACTTGTTGTAGATCGATCTCTAGAAATCACTAATAATTGTATCGTCGTTGCTCACATCGATGGAGAATTTACTGTAAAAAGAATTAAAAAGACTAATACCAAAATGTTTCTAAAAGCAGAAAATGCAGAATATGAACCCATTGAAATTGTTGGAGATATGAACTTTGAGTTATTCGGTGTAGTAGCCCATGCAATACACCATTTTGTATGATTGGATTATTAGATTGTAATAATTTTTATGCTTCCTGTGAGCAAGTTTTTAATCCAAAATTAAAACATAAGCCTATTATAGTATTATCTAACAACGATGGGTGTGTAATCGCACGAAGTAACGAAGCAAAAGAACTAGGTGTAAAAATGGGCGAACCACTTTTTAAAATCAAAAATTTAATTTTTACTAAGAAAATAACTGTATTCTCCACCAACTTTATTCTTTATGGTGACTTATCTAAGAGAGTTATGAGCACCTTAAAATCAGAAGTAAAAAATTTAGAAATATACTCTATTGATGAAGCATTTTTAGATTTTTCAGAATTTATAAACTTAAATCGAGCAATTCGCCTTAAAAGAAAAGTGAAAAAATGGACTGGTATTCCTGTATCTATCGGGATTGGGCCAACTAAAACACTAGCAAAGGTAGCTAACCATATTGCAAAAAAGAAGACAGTTGAGGGGGTCTGTATATTAGATAATCAAGATTTAATTAAAAACATACTATCTGTATTCCCCGTAGAAAATTTATGGGGTGTAGGTGAAAAATTTGCTAATCATCTAAAATATGCTAATATCAATAATGCCCTTGAATTGAAAAATGCGAATCCTAAATGGATTAAAAAAATATTTGGAATAAATGGGATTAAATTACAAAAAGAGCTAAATGGAGAAATATGTTACAAATTAGAAACAGCCAAAAAAAGAAAAAACCAGATGTGCACTTCACGTTCTTTTGATAGAGAAATAAATGATTTTGATAACTTACAAAAAGCTATTAGTAATTTTGCTAGTAATTGTGCATTTAAACTTAGGTGTGAAAAGAGCTGTTGCTCTAAACTATCTTTATTCCTAACAACAAATCGTTTTAAAAGTAATAATGAGCAGTATTTTCCATCAATTACATTGAATTTTGACACCCCTACTAACGATAGTATTGAAATTGTAAACACAGCTACTAAGGCTCTTAAAATGATTTACCGCGAAAATATTAATTATAAAAAAGCGGGTGTAATTGTTCATAATATCACTCCACAAGAAAATGTTCAAATGTCATTATTTGATAACATTGATAGAAAAAAAAGAAACCGATTGATGCACTCTATAGATAAAATTAATTTAATAATGGGAAGAGAAAAGGTCCAGTTAGCTTCACAAGGAACAAATAAAAAATGGGCTTTTAAAAGTAATCTATTATCCCCCTGCTACACCACTCGATTTTCTGATATTTTAACAATTAAAATTTAATTATGCATAATCTAGAGCTTTACAATTTAATTATAACTTCTATACTAGTTGGTGTTATAATAATTACACAAATCGTGAATTATCCCTTATTTAAAAATATTAATCATGATTTTAGCTCTATTCACAAACAATATGTTGCTAAAATTGGAATTACCGCAGGACCAATGATGGTGCTAGAACTACTTATATTAATTGCATTATTAATACAAAATTTCGATAATATCATAATTCAATTAATGAGTGGTTTAGTATTTATAATTTGGATAAGTACCTTTGGTATACAAGTACCTATACATAATCAGCTTGCTTCATCTAATAAAAAAAACCTAAATGTCTTAATTTACTCAAACTGGATTAGAACCATATGTTGGATTTTAAAACTTATCTTATCATCAATACTATTTATATAAAATCACTAAATTTGATGTGTTTTACACCTTGAACAATATGCAAAAACTACTTCTATTTTTAATAATTCCTTTAACGATTCTTTCACAAGAAAATAATTCTGTTAATAGCCATATTGATTTAAAAACTATCAACATTTATAGTAGCTATATAGATATTAGTGGACAAGAATCAGGAAAAAATATAACGATTATAAATTCATCTGATATTCAAAATTATTCATTTAATTCTATTGACGAATTACTAAAGCTAATTCCAAGTATAGAATTACAATCAAGAGGGGGATTTGGAACGCAATCAGATGTTGTATTAAGAGGAACAACATTTAATCAAACTCTTGTTCTTTTAGACGGTTTAAGAGTTAATGACCCTCTTACTGGTCATTTTAGCATGTATATTCCAATAAGTGTATTCGAGATTCATCAAATTGAAATTATTAGAGGTGGAAGTTCATCAATATACGGTCCTGATGCAGTAGGTGGTGTTATAAATATAATTACAAAATCGTTTAAAGAAAATTATAATAAAAATGAGGCAATTGTTGAGTCCAAGGTCGGTGGACACAAACTCAAAGGACTTGATTTTTATATGTCAAAAAACCTGTCTAAAAAATTATTCTCTACTATAGCTACCAATGTAATTAAATCGGATGGTCAGGAATTATATGATGATATATTTAGTTTTTTTGATAATCAAAATATTTCAATATCTCATAGATATTCAGTAAATAATAAATTACATGTTATGTTGAGATCGGCTTATAGTAAAAATTATTTTAATTCTCAATATTATTATACAAGAAGTACCTATGACTTATCTAATGAGTTGATTGAAAAAACATGGACTCAACTTAGACTTAATTATAAAATTGATATAAATACTAAAATTGACTTTCATTCATCTTACCAATCTGTTTCTGATTTATATGTATTTAATCCTAGCTTTCCTGTTTATAAAAATCACACTAAATTATTCAATAGCAAACTGAATTATGTTAAAAAAACCGATCAATACCGATATGTAAGTGGAATAGAATTGCAAAGTAGAGGTATTACTAGTATAGATAGGGGGAATCACACTGACTACTACATTGGTAGCTATATAAATATTTTGAAAAAAGTTGGAAAATTAGCTTTAAATCCATCATTAAGGATTGATTATAATCCCTCTTATAAAATACAGCTATGTCCTCAATTTGATATAAACTATAATAAAACTAATTATAATTTAAGATTAAGTACTGGTAGAACAATTAGATCCGCTGATTTTACAGAAAGATTTTATAATAATAATTATCTAGATACATTGTCTCCTGGTAGAAATATTGGTAATCCAAATTTAGATGCAGAAACAAGCTATAATTTTGAAATAGGTGTTGATTATAAAAAATACAAAAATATAATTCTTAAAAATACATTATTTTACAGAAAATCTACAAATCTAATTGACTGGGTACTTTTAAATTCAAATGAAATATCTACTGAAATTGACCTTTTTGAAAATGAAAACTATTTAATAGCACAAAATATAAGTGAATTAAATACTCTAGGTTTAGAGTCTGAAATTTGGTTTAATTTACTGAATGATTCTGAATTAAATATTAATGGCTCATTAGGATATGTAAAAATATTTTCTGCAGAAAATTCAAAAGATTTTTTTAATAATGAATATCATTTATCATCTAAGTATTTAGCTAACAATTCCGGTGATAGGTTAAATTATAATTTATTAATGTCATGGAAAAAGTTTAATTTAAATATTAACGGTAGATTTAAATTAAGAAATAGTGAATCTGATTTAATAATTGATCAAGATTTAAATAGATCATATTTTGTGCATAATTTAAACATAAACTATAAGTTCAATCAAACATTATCTTTTAATTTTGAACTGCTTAATATTATGAATAAAAATTATTCTGACATTTTAGGTGCTATTATGCCAAAAAGATGGGGTATAGTAGGTTTTAAATATCGTTTTATTTAAATAAAAATATTATTAATGCTAAAATTTTATAAATAAAAAATACAACCGATTATGAAAAAATTATCAATTTTTCTTTTTTTTCCTTTTTTAACTTTTAGTCAACAACTAATAACAGAAACTATGTTATTTGATGGGATTGAAAGAGAATACATGGTATATGTACCTCAAATTTACAATTCCACGGAAGTCCCCGTGCCGGTATTATTTAGTTTTCATGGAGGGTCTGGATATGCAGAAGATTTTATTTACACAAATGATATGAGACCCATTGCGGATACTGCAAATTTTATAGCAATTTATCCTCAAGGTGCTATAGATCCTGAGGGTGGTACTACTTCATGGATTCATAAAGCACCAACTGATCACGACGATATTTTTTTTATTGAAGCGATTATTGACACCTTGAGCCTTGAGTATACCATTGATCAAAGTCGAATATATGCATGTGGCTATTCAGAAGGAGCAATTCTTTCTTATGAGCTAGGTTGTCGTTTAAATAATAAAATTGCAGCATTTGCTGCAGTATCTGGAAGTATGCTCGAAGACTATTATAGAAATGATATTTATGGATGGGAGCCATGCTCACCAGTTCATCCAACTGGTATGATGCTTATACCTGGTACAGTTGATCAAAATCCTCATTCTACCTATGAAGGTCTGTCTTATTATGATATGCCTCTATATATGTCAGTAGATGGCATTACGACATTTTGGTCAAATTATAATAATACAGACTTAAATCCTATTGTGACTAATGTTGAGGACAGTGCCCCTAATGATGGTAGTACTGTAGAAAGAAAGAGGTGGTTAAATGGTGATAATTGCACTGCTATTGAAGAACTTAAGGTTATAGGAGGTGATCATGATTGGCCAGGTTCTTTTGGTAACATGGATATAAATGCCTCTGCGGAAATTTGGAACTTTGTTTCAAAATATAATACTGATGGTTTAATAAACTGTAATACAACATCATCACCCGAATCTTCAACTATCTACAAAAATCTAATTTCAACAATAGATTTATTAGGTAGAACAACCAACACTCATAAAGGATTTCAAATAGAAATATATAATGACGGATCTGTTGAGAAAAGATATATTATAGAATAAACTTTATTTAGATTATGAACAAACTACCTCTTCTTATTTTTATTTCTGTCTTTACATTTATTGTTAAATCTCAATGTAATGATGGTGAATATGAATTATTAATAGAAACTATAACCGAAGAATGGGCCGAAGAAATTAGCTGGGAAATACTTGATGGTGAAGGAAGCGTAATAATTAGCTTCCAAGAATTTGAAGATTATCAAGAGTACTACGATGTAATTTGTTTATCCGAGGGTTGTTATGCAATAAATGCTGTTGATTCATATGGTGATGGATGGAATGGTGGAAGCCTAGAAATAACATCAAATAAAAATGTAGATTTTGGTGATGGCTTAGAGTCATTATTTATTGAACCTCTAAGTGGATATGGTTTTTATACATTATTTTCTATTAACTCATTAAATTGCGAATGGAATTTTATTGGTTGTATGGACCCAAATGCATCTAATTATGATGAGACAGCTCTTGTTGACAATGAATCTTGTACTTATAATGATTGTGCTGAAGGTGAATCTTTATTATTTATAGAAACTCAAACCGGTAATTGGGCTAGTGAAATGTTTTGGGACTTATATAATTATGAAAACTGGATGTCTTCAAATCCTACACCAATAGCAAGTTTTCAGGGCTCTAATGATGATATGAATATAAATACTCAAATATGCTTACCCTCGGGATGCTATATGTTCGTAGGTCTTGATTCATTTGGAGACGGATGGAAAGGAGGATACATACAAACTACAATCAACAATCAACAATCTGAGCAATACGAAGTTAATGAATCATTGGGGTATTTTACATTTGAAATTGACGACCAATCATGTAACTGGGAATTTCCAGGGTGTACAGATTCTGAAGCATATAACTACAATGAATTTGCTACAATTGATGATGGATCTTGTATTTCTCCATTAACATTTAATTGGGATAAAATAGATAGAGAATATTTATTATATACCCCTTCTAATTTAGAAAAAAATGCACCATTAGTATTTGTGTTTCATGGATATACAGGTAGTGCAAATGATATTATGAATTATTGTTGTATGAATGAAGTTGCCGACGAAAATGGGTTTGCTGTATGCTATCCACAAGGTACTCAGGATCAATATGGAAATAGCTTTTTTAATGTTGGTTATGACTTTCAAAATAATCCTGAAGTTAATGATTTAGGCTTTATTGTTGCTCTGGCCGAATACTTACAAGAAACATATCAATTTAGCGATAACAACACATTTTCCACCGGTATGTCAAATGGTGGTGATTTTAGTTATCTTCTTGCTTGTCAAGCAAGTGAAACATTTAGAGCAATAGCACCTGTCGCTGGCTTAATTATGGAAGAAATCTATAATAATTGTAACCCCGTGGAACCTGTACCAGTCTTTGAAACCCATGGAACAAATGATAATATCTCACTTTATGAGGGAGACTTAAACAATAATGATGGATGGGGAGCATATTTAGATATACCAACTACAATTGATTACTGGGTTAGTCAAAATAATCTAACTGATGTTACTTTTTTAGAATTACCTGATAATGATCCAAATGATGGTAGTATAATAGAAAGCTATATTTACACCTCTGATTCATCTAATAATGAAGTATGGTTATACAAAGTTATTGGAGGTGGACATGATTGGCCTGGATCTTGGGGGGGGAATATGGATGTTAATATTAGTGAAGAAATTTGGAGATTTTTTAGTCAAATGTCATTACCTAACAACACAAATATAACTGAAAATATACACTTACAATCTAAAAAGATTTTAATTAAAACAACTGATTTGCTGGGTAGAAAAAATAAGAAACAAGGTTTTCAATTAGAAGTTTATAACGATGGCTCTGTAGAAAAAAAATACATCTTAAAATAAGACAAGGCTTGTATAAAATTCGAAAATATCATCTGGAAGATTTTGAAGCCTGTATGTTTATTTTTAAAACAAACACACCAACTTTTTTTGATTATTCTGAACAAAAATTATTTGAAAATTACTTATTAATAAAAGATAAAGAATATTTTGTTGTATTAAATAATTCTAATAATATAGTTGGCTCAGGGGGGTACAGCTACGATAACACAACTAAAACAATTGATTTAACATGGGGGATGATTGATTTTAATTTCCATAATAAAGGCTTTGGAACTGCTTTATTAAATTATAGAATACTACAAATTGAACTCAATTTTCCAAAAAGAGATATTAGATTAAATACCACTCAAAAGACATTTAAGTTTTACGAGAAATTTGGCTTTAAAATCGAGAAATTTACTAAAGACTATTATACTGAAGGACTGGATAGATATGACATGCTAAGAAAAATAGCAATTAAATAATTATTTTTAAATTGCATTTTCTATTGTAAATCATAATGCAAAAAAATCAAAGATGACTTTCAACTATATATACCCGTTTTATTTAAAAAAAATAACATACCTAATTTTACTTTTTTTTATTTACATTTATTCGTTTTCACAAATTATTTCTTATGAGTTGATAGAAAGTTGGACACTCGAAGATGTACAGGACATATATGACAGTAATAGTTTTCCGGAAAATACTGGACAAATTAATTTTGAAGTTGATGGATATAAAATCCTATATTTAACTCCTAATCACAATGGCAATTTAGTTCTATGTTCTGGTGCTATATACTTGCCTAAGGCAACAACATGTCCTACTCCTGTGTTAAGCTGGCAGCATGGAACAGCAGTTAAAGACTCAGCTGCTCCATCAAATATGAAAAGTAATAATAAAAGAATAGGTGTTATAGGTGCATCACACGGCTATATTGTTACAATGAGTGATTTTATTGGGCTAGGTGAAGGCATTGGATTTCATAATTATGTGCATGCTGACACAGAAGCTTCATCAATTATTGACTTAATCATATTTGGTAAAGACTTTGCCTATGATAAAGGTGTTATGCCAAGTGAACAATTATTTTTAATGGGTTATTCGCAAGGTGGGCATGCAACTATGGCAGCAGTTAAAGAAATTCAAGAAAATGATAGCTTGAATATACAAGTTACGGGTTCTGTGCCTATGGCTGGGCCGTATAGTATGTCCGAGGCTCAAACTGATATGTTAAATAATGCTATAGAGTATCCGAATCCAGGATATTTACCATATGTACTCTTTGGATATCATAATATTTATAATTTATTTTCTAATATTAATGATGTGCTAATCGAGCCATATAGTCAGTATTTATTTAGTATGTATTCTGGTGAATATAATATGACTGAAATTAACGAAACTCTTCCTGTTAACCCAATCGATATATTTCAGCCCCAATATTATGAAGATTTTTTAACTACCGAAAATCACCCTTTTAAATTAGCTCTCATAGATAACGATGTATATAATTTCATCCCAGAATCACCCATGAGACTTATTCACTGTAATGGTGATGATAATGTTACATATGAAAACTCAATTATTGCATTTAATTATTTTATAAATGGTGGATCAACTGATGTAGAGTTGTGGGATGGTGGAAATTTTGACCATTCAACTTGTGCATTTTTTGCCATAATTGGAGCCAAAATATGGATTGATTCATTATCTGAAATTTGTGAACCATATATTAGTGATATCTCTAATCTTCATAAGCCAAGTAAGCAATTAATTTATACATCTGATATTTTAGGAAGAAAAACTAATGAGTTCGCTCACCTAAAAATTAATATATATAATGACGGTTCAGTTGAAAAAGAATATATTTTAGACTAAACTACATTTACAATTTGAAAAAATTATTTTTAAAACGATTGTTATGAAAAAATTATTTTTTATTCTAATTATCCCTTTTTTTAGCTTTGGACAAAATACTCTTAACAATAAATTATTGTTAGACTCTATTAAACCCGTAATTGATTTAGGGATAGGATTGCCCTGGATTATGAATATTAATGCTGGGATAAAAGTAGATAATCATGAAATCCTTTTAAGTGCAAAAACGTGTTTTATTTATAATTCTACAGGTTTATTATATAGTTATTATGTCACAAAAAAAACCTCTATAGGTCTTGATTTAAGTATAATTAATAGTACTGATTTAACTAATTCTTCTAAAGAAAAAATCTTTACTTTCTCCCCAAGCATTACCTATAATGGAAAATCTTTTAAAAAACTGAAAAATATTTTTCATACAACTGAATTAACATTAGGTTTTCAATTATCAAAAAAATCTAATTTTGGCTTCAAATTTAATAATGGAAATTTCAATTTTATGCCCTATGTTAATTTGAGTATTCCTATTAATTTAAAACGAGCGGAAAAAACTTCGCCTAAATTTAAAAATAATGACACTAAAGATCTTCGAAAACTTGAGTCAATAAAAAGTAAGAGTACTTATTTATCCGATTTTGAAAAATCTATTGAATCTGATAATTATTTGATGAAAGAATACTCACAATTTAAAAAGGATGGTATAGAAAATGATTTTGCAATTTCTAATAACCAAATGGAAAATATTATAAAAAAAACGAAAAACTACTTAGGAACACCTTACTTATATGGTGGCGAAACCAAATCTGGAATAGATTGTTCTGGTTTATTCTATGTTGTTTTTGACAGTGAAAATATTAATTTTCCTAGAATAGCTCAAGAAGTAGCTAGACTTGGATATGTCATTTATGACCAATCTAATCTTATTAGGGGAGATTTTGTTTTTTTTACTAACACAACTGCTGCTAATAAACTAATAACTCATATGGGTCTTTACTTGGGTGAAGGAAATTTTATTCACAGCTCCTCTAGTAAGGGAGTAATGATAAGTAAAATTAATGATCCCTATTACTGGAATGAAAAATTTTTATTTGGTAAAAGAATACTGAAATAATTACAATTCAGTTGAATAAAAAGAGATAATTATCTTACACAATAAAAGCCTCCTCCTTCATAGATGCTTTATCGTTGAAACTTTGAAACACTAAAAGACTTATATTTAAATAATATAAAAGATAGACTTTATGAGGTGCTTATTTTTTGTGATTACAATTTTAATAACACAGCTAATCTCCGCTCAATCAGAGCAAGGGGCAGTTGTATTTGAAGGAAATACTAATGTGAGCATCGGTAGCTTACAGTTAACTGAATTAAAAAATACTTTTACTTACCAATCTGAATTACCAAATAATAGCTTTAAAAGCACATCATTATCTTTAAATGCTGGTTATTTTATCATTAATAACTTATCTATTAACTTAAGTCTTAAATTCAATTATGATATAATTAATTACAATAATAATATTTATAGTGACGGTGAATATTCTTATTTAAGCTACGGAGTATTCAGTAGATATTATATTAATAATCTGTGGTTGTGGGTCCAAGCCGGATATCAAATAGGTCGAATATCCGACTATAGCTTGTTAGATAACTTAAATTATTCTTGGTCTTCTAATTATATCGCACCTCTTGCTATAGAACATAGTGGAATTGAAAACATTCCAATTAACACTTTTTTACTAGATTTTGGATTTAGTTTTTTTATCAATCCTAATATTTCTATAGACCCCACTATTGGTACTACAAGAACCACATATACAATAAAAAATATTGCCTACATTAATCAATATGAAGAAAATACTGATAAGCTTGATTTAGTTCTTGCAAGTTTTCAGTTTAAATTATCTATTGGAATTATTTTTCACTTACATTAAAAAATTGAAACGCTTATATTTGACTATGGAAATAAACTACTCCTCAAATGATAATTTGATTTTAGTAGCATTAATAATTACATATATTATCATTTCTATAATATTTGTCACTTCTATTTATAAAGCAGGCAGTTTACTAGATTCTTTTAAAAAAGAGGACGATTATGAAAAAACTATTCGAAGAGCCGGTAGATGGTTAAAAATTGCTGCCCTTTTTTGGTCTATTTATATTTTATTTATAATCTATGCTCTTTCTTGTAATTTTATCTAATTCGGGTCTATTAAAAATCACCTAGCTTAATTGAGTATTAGACTAATATTTTCCTTGAAGGACAGTAAATTCGTATATTTAAATTATGAATAAATTATTACTTCTTTTTATTATTCCTTTTTTGAATTTTGGGCAAGAATTAAGTACTGAAAATATTTTTTATGATGGTCATAACAGAGAGTATATAATTTATATCCCCCAAACTTATTCATCTTTGAACCCAGAACCAATTCTGTTTGCTTTTCATGGAGGGTCTGGATATGCAGATGACTTTATGAATTATGAAGCAGACTTTAGGTCAATTGCTGATACTGCGGGATTTATCTTAGTTTATCCTCAAGCACTTGAAGATCCAAATGACGGAAATTCTACTAATTGGCTTCATAAAGAACCAACAGACCATAAAGATATATTTTTTATTGAAGCACTTATTGATACTATTGCATCTAGCTATAATGTAGATATTAATAGAATATATGCATGTGGCTATTCTCTAGGTGGGATGTTTTCCTATGAACTAGCATGTCAATTAAATAATAAAATCACCTCAATAGCATCAGTTGCTGGAGCAGCATTTTTAGGAGCATTTAGCTGGTGTGAGTTAACTCATCCAACGTCGGTTTTAAGTATAGCCGGCACCGATGATGGAATTCATCCTTATAATGATTTAAATGGATGGTATCTCTCGGTTGCAGAAATAAATAATTATTGGGCAACTTCCAACAATACAGAACTCATACCTATAGCTGAACAATTACCTAATTTAAATACTAGCGATGGTAGTACTGTAGAGCGTTATTCGTGGATGAATGGTGATGGGTGTGCTTCTGTTGAAGAGTTAAAAATTATTAATGGTGGACATGATTGGCCCTCACCACTAACCTCATGGGGAAATCAAGATATTAATGCAAATGTGGAGGTTTGGAACTTTGTATCTAAATTTGATATGGATGGCCTAATTGATTGTAATACAACAAATTATTTAGAACTTAATCATATAAACTCAAAAAAATTAATCACTACTATAGATATTCTAGGAAGAGAAACCTCTCACAAAGGTTTCCAATTACATATCTATGATGATGGAGATGTTGAGAAAAAACATCTTGTAAAATAATTACACTATGAAAAAAATACTAATAATGCTTATTATTCCTTTTTTGTCTTTTGGTCAGTGCATTGATGGAGATGTTGATAATGATGGCATTTGTGATGAAATTGATGACTGTATTGGGACTTGGATGCCTGATATTGTAACTGGTAATTGTTCTCAATTCACATCTCAAGGTGCAGATGCTTGTAATTCATATCCTGGATGTGAGTGGACTTATTCTTGGGGGGGGTGGGTCACAGGTGGCTCAAGTGATTGTGTAGGCAGTTATGAAATTGATAATGGATCTTGTAATGAGTTGGTATTAAATATCCCGGGATGTATCAATGCCGATGCATGTAATTATGACCCAAATGCAACAGAAGATGATGAATCTTGTGAATATCCTGGTGATGAATGTGAAGAATTTGATCAACAGTTACAACAATTAGTTTATGGTTATTTAGAAGAAAATTGTGAATGTGCATTACCTCTTTCAATAGAGTTGTTTCTAACAAATAAAGAAATCATAAAAACTGTTAATGTTCTGGGACAAAAATCACAGATTAATTCAAATGAAAAGATTTTAATACATCTTTATGATGATGGTTCTATAGAGAAAAAATATCTTATAAAATAAAAACACCTATTTTAATGGATGTCTCTTTCAATGCTAAAACCAGTAAATTTAAGTGACCTTAAAAACTAAACTGTGCAAAAACTATTCTTCATACTTATTATATTATTTCTTTTTCCAATTCCTGTTTTAAGTCAAGGTGAACAACAACCTAATAATTACATCTCAATTGGGCTACTAGATTCTAAAACAGGGTTTAGTGCTATTGGATATACCAGGTCTATTCTGCAAAATAAAAACAATGAACTTTTTATAGGTTTTGGAACTATGCTTGCACTAAATACTGTTGTCGCAGGATATAAGAAATACTTGTTCAGATCCTTCATAAATGGATATTCTGTTATATCTATTCAAAATGTCTTTGGCATAGGTGGTGACTCAGATGCCACCTGCTTCTCAATTGGATTTGAAAAAAAAATATGGAAAATACTCTTTATAAATATGGGGGGTAATATTCATATTTTTAAAAACAGGGATTTTCTTGACGGTGATTTTCTAGCATTTCCTTTTTTAAATCTAAATATTCGATTCTAGCTTATTAAGCTGTAAAGTATCAATGATGATGGTTCTGCAGAGAAAAAATATCTTGTAAAATAAAAGCACCTATTTTAAATTGAGCATTAGATTAGAACTTCCTTTTACATACTAAAACACTTATATTTATATAAATTTAATCACTATGAAAATAATTATTGTTTTAATCTTTATAGGTCTTTTTTTTATTATTTCTGTTTATTCTATGAGAGCAAATAAAAAAAGAAAAAAATTGTTAGAATCACTAAAAGATGACAATGACAGAAGACTATATATTATTCTAGAATATGTGAAAACTAATAATACCATACTATTAATATGGTTATTTCTAATGTTATTAGGTATAGTAGGATATAGTTTGTTATTATTAAGTTAGGGTGTTAAACTAACACTTCCCTTTCAATACTAAATCCAGTATATTTGAAGTATGAAAAAGTGATATTATGAATAATAAAATACCTCCCCCAATTGTAACATTAATATCTGGTTTAGGAATCTATTTATCCAGGAATCTTTTCCCTAATCATTATGGGCTTATACTAGATGTTTTTAGTGTTTTATTATTAATCTGCGGAATTATTATTATTCGCACAGCTTTTTTGTCATTTAAAAATCATCAAACTACTATTAACCCATTAAATCTTACCAAGACATCATCGTTAGTTACTACAGGGGTTTTTAAATATACTAGAAATCCCATGTATCTTGGAATGGTATTTATATTATTATCAATCACCTTAAAATTTAATCTTTATGGTGGTCTAATTGTTATATTGTTCTTCTTTTATTTTATTACAAAATTTCAAATAAGTCCTGAAGAGAAAGCTATGGAAAACCTATTTGGAGAAGAATTCAAAAACTACAAAAAAACAACTAGACGGTGGCTATAATATATTTCCCTTTTAATACTAAAGCAATTATATCAGAGGTGTGAATAAATAATTACTCCTTCTTTCTATTAAAAAAATCTAATAGATCGATTTTTTGAAGAACTTATTCTAGAACGATTATTCCTTATCATTTTTTTTTTATTATTGTTTAGCTAACTTTTATTCTATGAAAAAAATTATCTTATTGTTTGTGTTTTTTTTTAGTATGTTTTCATCTTATGCACAACAAAATACAATTTCATCATTAGGTATAATAGGCAATTTCGGAAGTGTCTATAATTTTTTGAATATTTTAAGCAATGATCTAGATAATCTAGAACATAGGCTTCCTGAATTAGTTGATAATTATTTAATCCTACAATTCAAACAACGTAACAGAATACGAACTAATGTCCTTGAGCTAGGATTTAATCCAAATAATGAAACTTATCATGCTGGTTTTGATTTTGGGTTTAATAGGTCCTTTCGTGTTTCTGAGAATCTCTATGGTGTTTATGGTGGTGTTGGATATCTTGATATTAGGGGTTCTTATACGAATTTTTCTTTTGAAGATTTTGACATCTCTGAAAATGATTATAATATAAATTTTGATTGTGGAGGATTTTTTGGATTTTATTATAGCATTATCCCAGATTTAATTGGGGTTTCTGCTATAAATCATTTTGTCTTAAATATTTATTTAAATAACGATACTTACTTTAATGGGGGGGGGTATCTGAATGTTAGTAGAACAGAGTTAAGTTTGTATTTTGAATTTTAATATTTTCACATAAATAGAGGGTTAAGAGGAATACTTCCCTTTCAATACTAAAACCAGTATATTTGAATAAAATTATTAATTATGGTAGAGTATAAAGTCGTTGGGGTGTATGATTGGTGGTCAGCACAATCTTTAGCAAAAAAAATGGAAACAGAATTAAATCATCATTCAAAAGATGGTTGGACCCTAGATAGTTTTGAATTAGGTCACTTTGGATATTGTGCAATTATGACTTTAAAAAAGTAAAATGAAAAAACTATTACTCCTTCTTATTATTCCTTTTTTAAGCTTTGGGCAAGATTTATGTGAGGGAGTTACTGTGGAAATAAATAGTGTAACTGACTCTACACTAAATATTGTGATTTCTACAGTAAATAGTCCCGATTTTTGGTGTAGCTATTGTGGGCTTGTGTTAAGAGACAATAATGACAATATCGTTGCGATAGAAAATCCTTATGATGGTGGAAGCTTTTATGGACTAGCAGGGGGATATAGTGAATTAAGGGGACTTGAAATAATTAATAGTATTGATTTACCTTTTGAGGGTGTACTCCATGCTATGAACGGATTAATGCCAAATGTAATGGTAGATGAAAACTTTAATGTTAATCCCTTAAACCCAATAGACATGGTAGATGGGGATATCCCTTTTACATTGTGTTCATGGGAATTTAATTTAATAGAGGGGTGTACAGATGAATCTGCATGTAACTACGATGAATTAGCAACTCAAGATGATGGCAGTTGTCAATATCCTGGTAATGTATGTATGCAGTCTATCTTATGTCTACCCTCCTTAAGTATAGAGCTAGTAGATATTGGTTTTTTTGATAATGAATGTAATTGTGTTCAGACTGTGGGATGTATGGATCCAGAGGCATGTAATTATATTGCCACAGCAACTAGTGAAGCAGAAGTCGTAGTCTGCCTAACTTCGTGTATATATCCCGGTGAACAACCGGATACCGACCCCGATAATTTATCCCCTGTTGCCATAGGGTGGTGTTATGAGATTAGCATAGAATGTGAGTGTTGCTATACAGATCCAGGAGATACTGATGGAGACGGTATTTTAAATTTTCAATTTAATGATGATGGCAGTACCTTATCAATTCTTGATACTGACATTGATGGTGATGGTATTCTTAATGAAGTTGACTCAGACATTGATGGTGATGGTATTCTTAATGAAGTTGATGACGAGATGTTTACTGGTTCTTTATACATATGCGGATGCATAGATGAAGATGCTTGCAACTATAACCCAAATGCATTGTTAAGTAATAATAGTTGTCTCTATAATGATGGGTGCACAAATATCCTGGAAATATTTGACTCTAAAAACCTACTCCTCTCAATAGACCTTCTAGGAAGAAAAACCACTAACAAAGGCTTCCAATTACACATCTATGATGATGGCTCTGTGGAGAAAAAATATCTTATAAAATAAAAGCCTATCAAAAATCACCTAGTTTGAATTAGACACTAGACTAACACTTCCCTTTCAATACTAAAACCAGTATATTTGAAATATGAAAAAACTACTATTACTATTTCTTATTATTCCTTTTTTAAGTTTCTCTCAAGGAATTTCAACCCTAACTCAATTAAGTGACTATGTTTATTTTAAGGAAATAAGTATCCCTGATCAAGCATATGAGTGGAATAAACGAAATTATATATCTAATATATATATCACTAAAGATGATAAGTACCTTATTGTAGATATGAATATGAATCCAAGTACCATAGCTGTTTATGATTTTAAAACATTTGATTTAATGAATGTTTTTAAAGTTCCTGGGATTATATATAACCTATTTTATGAAGACAGTTTATTCTATATAGATGGCAGTGTAACTCCCCTTTTTATACGTGCTAAATATAAACTGGATCTAGTAGCTAATAAAGTAAGTAAGACAAAAAATAATCGCAAATACTCTTGGAAGAATCCAAATAATGGAGATCATAAATGTACACGCATTCATCCAGAAAGAGAGGGGGTTCATTTTTATAAAAATTATGCTTTAACAAAAGTTCAAGACAAACTTGTCTTTTTTACTAGGGATGAGGATGATAAAAATAGACTATTAGGTGATAGTAAAGAAACTGAAAACTTAGATTCTCAACCTGAATTAAATTTAAAAGGGATCTATTATGCCTTAATAATTGGTTCGGAGGATTATTTAAGTGAAATTGGGGCTCTTGATCATCCTGTAAATGATGCTGAAAAGTTATATAAAATTTTAACCACCCATTACACCTTTAACAAGGATAATGTAACCTTACTAAAGAATCCTACCAGGGATGATATTCTATCTCAATTAGATAATCTTCTAAATACTATAGGCGAATATGATAACTTTTTGATTTTTTATGCTGGCCATGGATATTGGGATGATCAATTCCAAGAAGGTTATTGGCTCCCAGTAAATGCAACAAAGTCAGGTCGTGGTGCATGGATCTCTAACAGTACTATCCAAAGTTACTTAAGGGCCATTGGTGCACAAAATACATTATTGATAACTGATGCATGTTTTGCTGGATCTATTTTTAAAACACGAACAGCATTTTCCAATAATGAAAATAAGGCTATGAAAGATTTATATTATACACCTAGTTGCAAAGCTATTACAAGTGGAAATATGACTGAAGTCCCTGATAAAAGTGTTTTTATTAATTATCTAGGTGATCGATTAATTAAAAATAAAAACCGATACTTAACTTCAGAGCAATTGTTTTCAAGTTTCAAAATGGCAGTTATTAATAATAGTTCTAATCTGCAAATTCCACAATTTGGAGTAGTCCGAGAAACTGGTGATCAGGGAGGCGATTTCGTTTTTCAAAAAAAATAAAAGCACCCACTTTCGTAGATGCTTTATCTGTTGCTCCCCCTCCTGGACCTATTTCAAACCACTTACTAAAAGATTTAGAGGTTTTTCATCTGTTATATAGAGATATTCAGGCCTATCAAAAATCACCTAGTTTGAATTGAGCACTAGACTAACACTTCCCTTTCAATACTAAAACCTTTATATTTGAAGTATGAAAAAACTTTTCTTTTTATGTGCATTTCTATTTATTTCTATACAAATGGCTGCGCAAATTAATATTGTTGATCCAAAGGATAAAGATGTACAATCAACTTTTGAGCTTATTGGGGAAAAAAAACTATTTGGCAAAACTGTAATTGTCTGTGAAAAACAAAAAGCCTCAGATTTTGTTAATGATCGGTATTATTTTAAATTCACATCTGTACCCATAAAAATCTATGCTTTTGATTGCTCGTTTTCCTTTAAAAATTTAGATAATGCATTTGAAAACTTTGCTAATTTATGTATTGATGGATTTGATAATCCTCCTGAAAAAGAAGATAGCCGAGCAAAATATGGATATTATGAAGTTGAACTAGAAGACGGAAATGTATTTATTGAGTATGATACCAGTGGTATCGGAGTTGCTATGAGGTTTACATATTTTGAGTCTGGGCAAAAATTAAAAAGCACTGTGTTTATGTATAAAAAAGCTGCTTTGCAACTTTTTGGTAGGTCTAAAAAAAATAAAAGGAAATCTAAAAAATAAAAGCACCCACTTTCGTAGATGCTTTATCTGTTGCTCCCCCTCTAGGACTCGAACCTAGGACCCTCTGATTAACAGTCAGATGCTCTAACCAACTGAGCTAAGGAGGA
>PAWM01000017.1 GCA_002714185.1 Flavobacteriales bacterium
AGAGGATTCGAACCTCTGAAGGCTAAGCCAGCAGATTTACAGTCTGCCCTCGTTGACCGCTTGAGTATTCCCCCTATCTCATTTAATCGAGCCGATGGAGGGACTCGAACCCACGACCTGCTGATTACAAATCAGCTGCTCTAGCCAGCTGAGCTACATCGGCAAAATCAAACAACATTTATCATTCACACCTACGATTATATAAAATCTTTATCAACATCCACAATTCAAAATTTCAAAAAACAAGCCCATTAACAGATAAGAATTACCTTAAACCCATTAAAGGAATGCAAATTTATTAAAACATTTCTCTTTCACCAAGAATATAATAGTTTTTTTTAAACATTTTTTAAAAAAATGAATCTAGCATGTATGATTTTACGAACCTCTAGGATGTGATTTCTTGTATGCTTTTTTTATTTTTTCACCTGACACATGGGTGTAGACTTGAGTAGATAATAAACTAGAATGTCCTAGCAAATCTTTAATTGCATTTAAATCTGCACCGTTATTTAATAAATGAGTAGCAAATGCATGACGTAAAACATGAGGACTTCGTTTATGAACAGTACTCACAAGAGATAAATAATAATTCACGATTCTATAAATCATTTTAGAATAGCTCTTATTCCCTTTTTTTGAGAGAAAAAGATAAGACAATTTAGTATTTGCAAATTGCTTATTTCTAGCTAAAATATACTCATCTAATAGTTCAGTCATATATTTAGTTAAGGGAATAATTCTTTCCTTATTTCTTTTTCCTATAATCCTTAATTGTTTTTCAGCACAATGATAATCACTTAACTTTATCGACATTAACTCACTCAACCTAATACCAGTTTGGTATAATAATTCTAAAATCAACTTATCCCTAATACCTTCAAAATTATTTTCAAAAAAACCTTCTTTCTCAAATAAATCTAATAATATAGGTTCCGATATGACTAAAGGCAACCTTGATGCTTCTTTGAGAGATTTTATTTTTAAAAAAGGATCGATTTTTACAACACCTTCCCTTTTACAGTAATTAAAAAAATTTTTTAAAGCACTAATTTTTCTATTTATACTTTGTGCAGATAAAGATTTTTTTTTTAATAAAACAATCCATAACCTTATATGTTCAATGTCTACTTTATCTAAAAAATCATATTCTAAATCAGTTAATTTAAAAAACTGAACCACATCATGTGAATAAGATTTAATAGTTTCTAATGAGTAATGCCTTTCATTTTTCAAATAATTAATGAAATTATTATGCATCATATAACTTTAGTATAAAGTCTAAAGTTACTAAAAAAAATATCTTTATTGTTCTTGAGAATTTAAGAAAGTCTGTGAAAATTTAGCTTTAAGCAATTCNTCTCTTCTTNNAGTNGATTTTTTAATAAAGTTTTTTCTACTTCTAATCTCACGTAAAGTTCCCACTTTATCGAATTTTCTTTTAAATCTTTTTAAAGCTCTATCTATAGACTCTCCTTCTTTGACTGGAATTATAATCATCGTTATTCTGATTTTAAGTTTGCGAATTTAAATACTTTTTATTTAATATCAAATTATATGCTTAGAAATAACGATTTTTTGTATTTCCGATGTTCCTTCACCGATAGTACATAATTTAGAATCACGATAGTATTTTTCCACTGGAAAATCTTTTGTGTAACCATATCCTCCGAAAATTTGAACCGCATCATTAGCAATTTTAACACATGTTTCAGAAGCATAATATTTCGCCATAGCACTTTCCTTAGTTACGGGCATATTATTCATTATCAATTGACATGCTCGATATATCATTAGCTCTGAAACTTCTATCTCTGTTTTCATATCAGCCAATTTAAATGCTATAGCTTGAAATTGTGAAATCGGTCTACCGAATTGCTCTCTTTCTTTTGAATATAAAACACTAGAACTATATGCACCTTTAGAAATACCTAAAGCTAAAGCTGCTATGGAAATTCTTCCACCATCTAAAATTTTCATCGCTTGTATAAAACCTTCACCTTCCTCTCCTAAGATATCTAATGAGTCAACTTCACAGTTGTCAAAAATAACTTCTGATGTCTCGGATGCTCTCATTCCTAATTTATCTTCTTTTTTTCCAGATTTAACTCCAGATTTTTTTTTATCAACTATAAATGCAGAAATACCGTGAGAATCTCCCTTTTCACCTGTCCTTGCAACAACAACAATAACATCTGAACTAACACCATGAGTTATGAAATTTTTAGAACCATTAAGAATCCATTTATCACCTTTTTTAGTTGCAGTTGTATTCATTTGCAATGCATCAGAACCTGTACCTGTCTCTGTTAAAGCCCAAGCTCCAATATATTCACCCGTGGATAATCCTGGTAACCATTTTAATTTTTGAGCTTCACTTCCATATTTAAGTATATGTCCAACACATAAAGAATTATGTGCAGCTACAGAAAGTCCAATAGAACCACATACTTTTCCGATTTCAGATACAACTGTAACATATTCATTATAACCAAAACCACTACCACCATATTTAACAGGAACTAATACTCCCAACATACCTAATTCACCTAATTCTTTGAATGTGTCAATAGGAAAATATTGAGCATTATCCCATTGCATAAGATTAGGTATTATTTTTCTTTTACTAAAATCAGATATAGTTTCACTGATTAATTGTTGATTTTCAGAATAATTAAAATTCATATTTATTTATATTTTTTTAAAGTACCATCTTTTAACTTCCTTAAGTAACACCTTAAGTCCTCTTTAACTTCACTAGATAAGATTAAAAGTCCTATTATATTAGGAAACGCCATAGCTAAAATCATCATATCAGAAAAATCAACAACTGACCCCAAACTAGCTGATGAACNAATAACAATAAAAATCATAAACATCATTTTATAACTCAATTCTGAATATTTACTTTTTCCAAATAAAAAGGTCNAAGATTTCAAGCCATAATATGACCAAGAAATCATAGTTGAAAAAGCGAATAATAAAATAGCAATGGTTAAAATATACGGAAACCATGAAATAACACTTCCAAATGCTTGCGATGTTAATTCTGAACCACCTAGGTCTCCTGTTTGTTGATAACTTCCAGTAATGATAATAACAAATGCTGTCATTGTACATATAACAATAGTGTCAATAAATGGTTCTAGTAATGCTACCATTCCTTCAGAAACAGGCTCTTTTGTTTTTGCAGCTGAATGAGCTATTGATGCGGAACCAACACCCGCTTCATTTGAAAATGCTGCTCTTTTAAAACCAATTATTAAAACCCCAATAAAACCTCCTAAACCTGCTTCTGGAGTAAATGCACCTTTAATAATTTCTTTAACAACAAACCCAACATCAGAGATGTGCAACATAATAATAATCAATGCGGCACCAACATAAATAGCAGCCATAAAAGGAACAACTTTCTCAGTGACTTTAGCAATACTTTTTATTCCTCCTATTATAACAAACCCCACTAAAGTAGCTAAACAAATACCAAATAAAGGTCCAAAATTAGTAAGGGATGGGAAAACTCCCTTTAATGCAGCAAAAGCCTGATTTGCCTGAAACATATTACCACCACCAATAGATCCACCAATACAAAGAACTGCAAAAAGAATAGATAATACTTTACCAATATTTTTTAATTTTTTTTTCGCTAAACCATCTCGCAGATAATACATAGGACCACCTGAAACTACTCCATCTTCATCAATAATTCTATATTTCAAGCCTAATGTGCATTCAACAAACTTAGATGACATACCTAACANACCTGCAACAATCATCCAAAATGTTGCACCTGGTCCACCTANNNNAATTGCNANNGCAACNCCNGCNATATTNCCNNNNCCAACAGTNCCNGATANAGCAGTTGNNANNGCTTGNAAATGTGACACCTCACCCTTATTACTAGGGTCACTGTAATCACCTCGCACTAACTCAATAGCATGTTTAAATCCTCGAATATTAATAAAATTCATCCTAAAAGTAAAATATAATGCCCCAAAAACTAACCACATAACAATAAATGGAATATTTTTATCAGCATTAAAAGGCTTTGTTATATCATAAAATATTACCCCTCCTATTTTATCAACAACAGGAGAAAATAAATCATTAACACCTTTTGAAAACATATTAACTTTATTCGAAAAACTATGGGTAAATTTAAATTGAAGCAAGCCTTCAGATAAATGTAATTTTGTTGAAGATAATTCGACTATCTTGAATAATCGAACCGTATCAATAGGACTATTGTAGTGAAACTTTAGTGTGTCTTCAATTAAAGACCATTGACCAAAAGCATTAATTAATCCGACTTCATATTCAAATGTTCCATCCTTACTTAAGGACAAATAATCATTTGGACCAATAGAAACATCTAGACCAATAATCTCACTATATGAGTATTCACCTATGATTGAGGAAGATTGATTTATTTGTGATAACAAACATGATTGAATTGACACAAATAATAGAAAAAAAGAAACCAGAAAGTAATAAGAGTTGTTTTTCATAAAAATCGATTTATAACATCATTTAAATTCATTGGAGTAAAATTAAAATCTTTTTTTGCTTTATCAATAAGAAGACTAGAGTTTATAGGCCTAATAGCCTTTTGACTTAAATCCTTAGTACTAATATTTTTAATTAAAGAAGTATTTGAATCCATATTTTTAACAAAATTACAAACAATATCAAAAATCGATAAACTTTCTCCACTGGAAATATGATAAATTCCATTTTTTTTAAGCTTTACAATTATTAAAATAGCAGAAACTAAATCAAAAATATATGTCGGTGTACGATATTGATCATCAACTATTTTTAATTCTACATTTTCCTTGATTTTTTTAATAAATCTAGTTAAAAAATTATTTCCAGTTAAATTATATAAAAGAGACGTGCGTATTATTGCATAATCTACACCACTCTTAATTATTTTATTTTCTGCCTCCAATTTAGAGAAACCATAATAATTTACTGGATCACAAAAATCATTTTCTTTATACTCTCCTTTTTTACCATTAAAAACAAAATCTGTTGAAATCTGAATAAAATGTATTCGATTCTCTATTGAATATGGAATAAAATTATTCAAACTATCACAATTAATACTTAGACATTCACTTTGATTTAGTTGACATCTATCAACATCTGTTAAAGCTGCTGCATTAATAATAATTGAAGGTTGATGTTTTTGCAATACCTCTAAACATTTTGAGGGAGATTGAATATCTAATTCTAGATAAATATGATTATGATAACTTATCCTATCTTTTCCTAAACCAGTCGCAATTACATCGTAATTATTTTTCTGAAACTGCATACGCAATTCTTTGCCTAAGAACCCATTACCCCCAGTAATTAAAACTTTCATTTTTTTCACTAAAAAATAATTTTTTTATCTTTCAATAGCAATTCCATCTCTTGCTGAATACTTAATGAAACTTGTCTAATTTCATCTTTAAAATCAGTGTCTGATCCAGCATATATTATAGCTCTAGAAACATTAACTAATAAACCGCAATTTTTATTATGACCATAGTTAAATACATCTTTTACACTTCCACCCTGTGCACCAACACCAGGAACCAAAAAAAAATGATTTGAAGCAATTTTTCTTATCTCCTTCATTTCTGATAAACGTGTAGCACCAACAACAAACATTGTATTGTATTGATCTGTCCATGAATTAACTTGATGAACTAATTCTAAATATAAGGGGATATTATTATTTGTGATTATATTTTGAATAGCCGAAGCACTAGGATTAGAAGTTGCAATCAGTAAAATTGCCCATTTATTTTTTCTTAAAAATGGACTAACTGAATCTAAGCCCATGTAAGGTGAAATAGTAACTCCATGACACTTTAGATAATCGAAAAAAGTATCAGCATACATATTTGCAGAATTGAATATATCTGATCTTTTTGCATCAGCTATAATAAAATGTTCATCTGGAATATACTTAATAGTCTTTTCCAAACTAGACCAACCAGAGGGTCCTAGTTTTTCGTAAAATGCTAAATTAGGCTTATAAGCTACACAAAGATCACTAGTTGCATCTATAATAGCTTTATTAAATTCAAAAACAGGATCTTCATAATCAAGAAGACATTTTGGTAGAAGATTTAAATCAGGATCTAAACCAACACATAAAAAAGATTTCTTACAGCGAATATTATTAACAATTGAATTCAAATTCATTTAACCCATTTTTAATTTTTCTGCATTTTCAGCTATTTTCAATTCTTCAACTAACTTATTAATATCACCATTAACAATTTCACTAAGGGAGTATAAAGTTAAACCAATTCTATGATCTGTGACTCGACCTTGTGGATAATTATAAGTTCTTATTTTATCCGATCTATCGCCTGTTTTTACCATAGTTTTTCTTTGACCATCAATTTCTGCATTTCTTTTTTTCAACTCGATTTCATAAATTCTAGATCTCAATACTTTTAATGCTTTAGCATAATTTTTTATTTGAGATTTTTGATCTTGACATTGAGCAACTACCCCAGTCGGCACATGAGTTAATCTAACTGCAGAGTAAGTAGTGTTAACAGATTGCCCACCCGGCCCCGAAGAACAATAAGTCTCTTTTTTAATATCACTATCATTTAGCTTAATATCAAAATCCTCTACTTCAGGTAAAACTACAACACTAGCTGCAGAAGTATGAACACGACCCTGAGTCTCAGTTTGAGGCACTCTCTGTACTCTATGCACACCAGACTCATATTTTAACTCCCCATAAACATCAACACCTGTTACATTAAAAACAATTTCTTTAAATCCTCCCGACACACCTTCACTTACATCCATTAGTTCATACTTCCATTTTTTGGAATCAATATATTTAGAATACATTCTAAATAAATCACCTGCAAAAATACTTGCCTCATCTCCACCAGCACCAGCTCTAATTTCAACAACTGCATTTTTTGAATCATCTGGATCTTTAGGTATTAGTAATAATTTTAAATCAGCTTCAATTTTTTTATTTAAAACATTTGATTCTTCTAAATCTAATTTAGCTAACTCTCTTAGTTCAGAGTCTTTTTCATTTTTTAATATATCTTTAGCTTCTTTGATATTGCGAGTAATCTTAATATATTGATCAATAACCTTTATCAAAGGTGTTAAGTCCTTATACTCCTTATTTAATTTGATATACCTTGGTAAATCAGAAATAATACTAGGCTCAACAATTAATGCTGAAACCTCATTAAACCTTTCTTTTATTGCATATAATTTATCTAACATGTTAATAGGAAATTATACCATCTGGCGATGTAATAGTTAATTTTTTTTTCTGAGATTTTTCCACATAACCAATAATTTGAGCATCTACATTAAAAGATTTAGCGATTCTGATAATTGAATTTGCAACATCCTCATGAACATATAATTCCATTCGATGCCCCATATTAAACACTTTATACATTTCTTTCCATGAAGTGTCAGATTCTTGTTTTAAGAAATCAAAAATTGGCGGAACTTCAAACATATTATTTTTATAGATATGTAAATTATCAATAAAGTGTAATATCTTTGTTTGACCACCTCCTGTACAATGCACCATACCACAAATATGTTTTTTATATTTTTTAAATATTTCTTTTATGATAGGAGCATAAGTTCTAGTAGGAGATAGTACTAATTGTCCTAATTCATTGTCAAATAACTTATCAGACAGAAGTTTAGATCCACTATAAGCTAATTCTTCTTCCATCAATGGATCAAAACTTTCTGGAAATTCAACACCTAACTTTTTATTAAAAATATCATGTCTTGCAGAAGTTAAACCATTACTACCAATTCCCGAATTATAAGAATTCTCATATGTTGATTGACCATAAGAAGCAAGTCCAACAATGACATTTCCTGGTGCAATATTTGCATTATCAATAATATCATTTTTATGCACGCGACTAATAATTGTATTATCAACTATCAGAGTACGAACAATGTCACCAACATCCGCGGTTTCACCTCCGGAAGAAATAATATTTATATCCCATTCCTTATACTGATCAACTAATTCACTAGTTGAATTTATCAACATAGAGATAACATCACCTGAAATTAAATTTTTATTACGACCAATTGTAGAAGATAAAATAAAATTATCTATTGCACCAACACACAACAAATCATCAATATTCATAACTAGAGCATCTTGTGCTATACCTTTCCAAACAGATAAATCATTAAATTTTTTCCAATATATATATGCTAAAGAAGATTTGGTTCCAGCTCCATCAGCATGCATAGCTAAACAATAATCTGAATCGCCAGTTAAATAATCAGGAATTAACTTACAGAAGGCATTAGGAAACAAACCCTTGTCTATTTTTTTAATAGCATTATGAACATCTTCTTTATCTGCAGACACTCCTCTTCTTAAATACTTTTCCATACGAATTATAAAATAAAAAGAGTATCGGAGAGATACTCTTTTATTAAATTTAAATTATATTTTTTTTATTTACAATCAATTAATCTGCTCTATAAAATTACCCTTTGAATCTGTTGGAATCACATTCCCCTCTTTATCAATAAGAGCTCTTTGAATCTTGTCATTTTCATCTTTTAAATTCGGATTTTTCTTCAACCAATCATCTAAATTAGAATCCAATACTTTAAAATCAGTTCTTCTATTTTTTTGATGAGCTATTTCTCTCAGTTTTTTAGACTTTAAATTAGCAATATAATTTGCATTTAATTCACCAACAGGTAAATTATCTTCTGATTCTTCAAGAATAACTGGCTCTGTTGATGCCATACCTAGCGGAACTAATCTTGCTGGATTAACACCTTGTTCAACTAAATAGTCAACACAGCTTTGTGCACGGTCAAAAGACAACCTTGCATTTAGTGTATCACTTCCCCTAATATCTGTGTGTGATCTAAGTTCAATCACAACATTAGGCCAATCATTATTTAATAGTGAAACTAATGAATCTAGTTCATTTTTAGATGCTTCTCTTAAATCAGATTTACCTAAATCAAATAGAACACTTTTTAAAACAAGAGGACGCCTCATGGTTTTCATTTCAAATTTTCTATACATTGAATACTCTAAATGACCTTCTTGATAGCTACAAGTATTTGGAGCATTAGCCTCTTCCATTTCCTTTGTTATATATTCACAATCCCGATTTTTTATATTATGAGTATTTAAAGTAGTGTCAACTTGTTGAAAAAACCATTCTTTATTAACTACAATTCTATAGTCTTCATCTTCTCTAAAGTTACATTCATCAAATGAAAATTTACCAAATCCGTCAGTATGTGCGATATTACTTGATGATGGGCCAATAAGTTCAATTTGAGCCCCTTGTATTGGAGAGCCATCAGCAACATCTACGATTTGACCAGAAAGATTGAAGAAAATTTGTTGTTTATCAAAATAATAGATATCAACCTTACCTTTACTTTTCCATTTACTACCAACTCTATTAGAAGAAAAATAACCTTTTAACTCTGGCTCTAATCCAGCTTGCGAATAATTTTCAAATGTAATTCCAAAATCATCAAAACAAGTATTTACAGGATATTGTAAATTTTCAGCCTCATTAAACATTGTCACCACAGTTCCATCAAAATTTACGTTATACTCAGCCTTAAAAATATCAAGAACACCCATACCAGGTCTACCATTTGAGGAAAAATATAAATTATTTGTAGAAGCACTAAATACAGGAAACCCTTCATCTCCTTCACTATTTACATTGGGACCTAAATTTTCAGGCTCGCCCCACGATTTTTTTCTTCTATCATAACGACTAACATAAATATCAGAACCCCCGAATCCTCCGTCAATTTCAGCTGCAAAAAAAAGACTCTTTTCGTCAGGACTAATTGAAGGTCCATGCACATCAACCAGAGTATCGACTGGTATCATCTCCATAGTTACATCTCTAAATTTTTTTCCTCTGAAATTGGCTGAATAAATTCTTCTGCCTTGATATCGGTTTTTTGTAAAAATCGATCTCGTGAAAAATATTTTATTCCCACGTTTATTAAATGAAATAACACCTTCTTCGGAATTTTTTAAATTAATAATATCAGCTAAGCCAGCATCAATATTGGTTAAGGTGGTTTCATCCCAATCAGGAGGTGCAACTACTTTACTAGATGTCTTTCTTGATTTGCCTTTTTTTTCCGGTTTTTTTATAGAGAAAATATCAGTAAAATATTGTCCTGTAATCTGATTGGTACTTCTACCTAAAACACCATCTCTAGAGGATGTGAAAAATAACTCGTCATTTTTTTTCCCTTTAATTACTGGTGAAAAATCATCAGCTTTAGAATTCAAGTCACTTCCAGCATTTACAACCCTATACTTGCTTCCATCCTGAATCCATTCCTGAGTTAACTCTAACGATTCTAAAGCAAATGGGCCTTTAGGGTTTTCTGGATCTAATTTGATAAATTTCTCATATTCAATCTGTGCTTTATCAAATTTCTCCATTCCTTTATAACATTCTGCTAAGTAATAATGCACTAAAGGGTTATCATACCTCATTTTAATAGTTCTACGAAAATTGGTTTCTGCTTTTTTAAAATCTCCAAGGAAAAAATAACATTGAGCTAATTTAAAACCTATTTCATTTTTTTCAGCTCTATCGTTTGATCTTTGATATGCGTTTCTAAAAATATTTTCTGCTTTACCAAATTCTCCATTGTCAAAAGCTTTATTACCTTTTATAAAATCACCTGATTGAGCAAATGTCATAGTTGATATTGAGATAAAAAATAATAGTATATAATTTTGGACTTTCATATAAAAAAATTTTGTCATATTCATAAAATTATAATCTGCAATTTAACAATTAATTTCGTAGAAGGAAAAAAAAAAGAACAATTACATCATTTAAGATACAGACTCAACTGTTTTAATCATAACAGCAACAATCTCATAAGGACATGCATTTGATGCTGGTCTTCTATCCTCAAGATAACCTTTCCAATCATTAGCAGGCATAGAAATAGGTATTCTAATCGATGCACCTCTATCAGAAACTCCATAACTAAACTTCTCAATAGATTGAGTTTCGTGTAATCCAGTTAAACGTTGATCATTTGAAGAACCATAAACAGCAATATGTTCATCATGTACTTTTCCAATTGCATCACAAATAGCATGAATATATTTTTTCCCACCAATATCTCTCATTTTTTCATTTGAGAAATTACAGTGCATTCCTGAGCCATTCCAATCACCTTGAACAGGTTTAGGATGAAATTCTAAACCGACACCATATTCTTCAGTGACTCTGTGTAATAAATATCTTGCCACCCATAAATCGTCCCCTGCTGCAAATGGATCAGTTCCTAATACCTGAAACTCCCACTGACCTAATAAAACCTCCGCATTGATACCAGTAATATTCAAACCTGCTTCTAAACATAAATCTAAATGTGCTTCAACAATCTCTCTTCCTGCAACATTTTTGTTACCTACAGAGCAATAATACATTCCTTGAGGATTTGGAAATCCTTGCTCAGGAAAACCTAATGGTCTCGAACCATCCATTAATGTATATTCTTGTTCAAAACCAAACCAATAATCATTAAAGCCATCTTTAATTCTAGATCGAGTATTGGATTTATGAGGAGTACCATCAGGATTCATAACTTCACATAAAACTAAATATGCATTTAATCTAGCTGGATCTTTATATATTTTAACAGGACTTAATACACAATCAGAAAAACTACCTTCAGCTTGTAGGGTAGAACTACCGTCAAAAGACCAGTCTGGTAAAGTAGAAACTTTTTCATCAAAATTGTTAAATTTTAAAACTTTGGTCTTACTTCTAAGGTTAGCTTCTGGCTGATAGCCATCTAGCCATATATATTCAAATTTAAAAGGTGTCATGGGAGATTAATTTAATAATTAGTTAATAAAATAGTATTGATTAGACAATAAATTTATTGTATAAATAAAAAATATCTAAAATTAATTATAGTAATTTATCAACATAACTATGTTTTTATTAACACAGTATCAATAAACACTAAAATCAATTTTTAAAATCAGAATCAAAATCTCTATATATATCATCAATAGAATTTTTAATTTTATAAAAAACTCTACCAATATCTTTCATTAAAGAAGGGAAGTTTTTAGATCCAAAAAATATTAAATAAATCAATAATATGATAAATATTTCACCAAAACCTAGATTTAATAAAAAAAAATACATTAGTAAATTTTAAAATTAAGATGCAAGTTTTTCGTGTTTTGTCGTATCATACATTATTGGAGAAGCAATAAATAGTGAAGAATAAGTTCCAACAATAACTCCTGTCATAATTGCAAACATAAAACCTCTAACAATTTCACCACCAAAAACAAATATAACTAGTAATACAAAAAAGGTAGTTAAAGATGTATTTATTGTTCTACTTAAAGTACTATTTAAAGCACGATTAATCACATCACTATTATCACCTACTTTAATTACAATATATTCCCTAATTCTGTCAAAAACAACAACAGTGTCGTTTAAAGAATAACCTATCACTGTTAAAACAGCTGCAATAAATGCCTGATCAATTTCTAATGAAAAAGGTAAAATACCATAGAAAACTGAAAAAATTGATAACAATATCATTACATCATGAAATACCGCAATAACTGCACCTAGACTATATTGCCATTTTTTGAATCTAAATAATATATATAAGAATATTAAAATTAAAGAAAATAATATTGACCATACCGCAGATTTTTTTATGTCGTCAGCAATAGTAGGGCCAACTAGTTGAGAACTCATTATCTCATAATTATCAACACTTATTAAAGATAATCCATCGTTTAATTGTTTCTCCACATACTCGTCTGCACTTAAATCATCAATCATATAGTTAGTAGTAATTTTTACTTGATTAATATTTCCAAATGTTTTTACTTCTGGGAACATATTCAAACCTTTATCTGTAACAAAAACATTTCCAAGAGAAGATCTTATTTCATTAGTTGACACTGGGGCATCAAAGCGAACAATATATGTTCGACCTCCTTGAAAATCAACACCTTGATTTAAACCCTTTGTAAATAAGGAAAATATACCTATTGAGATGATTAAACCTGATAAAATATAATATCGTTTACGATTAGGAATAAAAGAAATATTTAAATTTTTAAATGCATTGTTAGTAATGAAATTAGAAAAATTAATTGTTCTTTTAGAATTAATTCTAGATTCAAAAATTAATCTAGTAATAAAGATTGCACAAAAAAGCGAAGTCAAAATCCCTATAATAAGAGTAGTTGCAAAACCCTTAATAGGACCTGAACCAAAATAAAATAAAACAACACCTGTAAGCAGAGTTGTAATATTTGCATCAATAATTGAGCTATATGCCTGCATATAACCATCTCTTATTGCTAATGTCAAACCTTTTCCTTGTGATATTTCTTCTCTAATTCTTTCATATATTAACACATTAGCATCAACAGACATACCTATGGTTAAAACAATACCTGCTATTCCTGGTAATGTTAATACACCGCCTAGACCAGATAATGCTCCAAAAATAAAAAACATATTTATAATTAATGCAACGTTGGAGGCAAGACCAGCATGCATATAATAAAAAATCATATATAGTAAAACAAAACCTAATGCAATTAAAAAAGATTTAAATCCTGCTGAAATTGCTTCTTCACCTAATGAAGGACCTACAATTTCTGATTGAATAATCCTTGCAGGTGCCGGAAGCTTTCCTGCCTTAAGAATATTAGCTAAGTCTTGAGCTTCATCCAAAGTAAAATTACCTGAAATCACAGAACTACCTCCAGAAATTTCTGTGTTAACTACAGGAAATGAATAAACATAGTCGTCTAGTACAACTGCAACAGAATTACCAATATTTTCTCTTGTAATCTTTTGCCATAATCTCGCACCACTTCTATTCATTCTCATATTTATTTGAGGATTCCCAAACTGATCAATATCTTGACTAGCATCAACAATTACATCGCCTGACAACTTAGCCTTGTCTTCTCTATTAGATTTAATAGCAAGTAATCTAAGTCTTTCTTGTTTTTCATCTGCAGGCTTCGCTTCCCACAAAAATTTAATATTTCTTAAATCATTAGGAATAATCGATAGAACATCTCGATCATTCAAAAAATTATTTACTTTGCTTGTATCTTTTATTAAAGCTGAACCTACCACAGGACCAGGTATAATTTGTATATTACCACTTGCATCTTGTGCAACTTGTGGAGATAGAACATCAAATAATGTATTAACATTAGAAATAGAATCACTTAAATCAGGTATAACTAAATCTCCTAAGTCTTCTTCATTACTATTTTTATCAATATTATCGTCATTATTAGAATTTTGATTTGTATTATTTTTCTCGTTTAAAACAATATTAGCTTCTTGAAAAAAATTAATAACATCAATATTATTATGTGTTTCCCAAAACTCTAAAACAGCTGCACTCTGCAACAATTTCTTTACTCTAACAACATCTTTGACTCCAGGTAGCTCAACAATAATTCTTCCAGTTCTTTCAGCTTTTTGAATGCTGGGCTGAGCAACTCCAAACTTATCAATTCTGGCTCTTAAAACAGTAAATGCTCTATCAACAGCACCTTCTGCTTCAACCCTAATAATTCTCATAACCTCATCATCGGTAGCATCACTTGGTATTTTCTCTCTTAAATCTTTATTTCCAAAAATTCTAGGAGAAGACAACTTACTTATATTATTATTTACATTTAATTCCTGAAAAGATTGTTCAAAAAGTGTCAAATAATCTAATTGACTATTTTTTTCCATTGTTGAAGCTTTAACTAAAGCTTGATTAAAAATAGGATCCTGACTATTGTCAGAGAGGGCCACCAAAATATCTCGCATAGAGATTTCCAATGTAACATTCATACCACCTTGTAAATCTAGACCTAATTTCAACTCACTATCTTGACACTCTGAAAAAGTCCAGGATTTTTGACCAAAAAATAACCAAGGAGAGTAAACAGGTTCGGTTGATATAGAATCTAAATAATATTGCTCTAAAGCGAAATCACCATTAGAAAATTCAACTGCTTTCTTCTGCTCTCTATTTACTACAAAAGTAAATGACAAGGAAAATAGAAAAGAGATGAAAAAAATTATTCCAATAAACTTAATTAAATTTCTAACATTACTATTATTCATACGATAATTTTAAATTGAAGGCAAATATATAAAAAAGAAAACAAGTTTTAAATATAAATTAACAGATGTTATAGTTTACCTTAGTATACAAAAGAATTATTGTAACTTTATAAAAGTCAAAAAAACATAAATTAAAATGACTATAAAGAGACTATATATATTATTTTTTTCACTTGTATCTAATCTGTTATTTGGACAAATTTCATTTATTCAAGACAATAATATTCCTATCTATAGGAATAACGAAATATTAAATAATGCTTGGGCAGGAGGTATGAATTTTTGTCAATTTTCATCAATTGATTTAAATTTAGATGGAATAAATGACCTGTTTGTTTTTGACAAATCAGGTAAAAATGGAACATCAAATGGCAATAGAATCATTCCTTTTCTATTTGATGTTGAATCAAACAATTATAAATATTCACCTGAATACATAAGCCTTTTCCCTGAGCTATATGATTGGTGCTTAATGGTAGATTATAACGGAGATGAAAAAGTAGATATTTTTACTAGCTATGAATCATCTATTGCTTTATACACTAATAATTCAGATGATTTATTATCATTTAACTTTACAAAAGTTTTAACTTCTGATGCTGGATTTGGTCAATTAAATATATATGTTAGCAATTCTGACATACCAGCAATCATTGATGTTGATGGAGATACAGATGTAGATATTCTCACATTTGATCCGTCTGGAAGCCATATGTACTTTCATGAAAATAAGTCTATTCAGATGTATGGTAACTCTGACAGCATTAATCTTGTAAGAAGTGATAATTGCTGGGGTCGTTTTAAAGAAGATTTTAATACAAATAGTGTTACACTTGGACTTAATGAGGACTGCAACGAAGAAGAAGAAGGGCGTTTTGCACATTCTGGATCCACAGTATTAGCATTAGAATTAGACCAAAATAATAATCAAGGTTTAGAACTAATTCTCGGTGATATCACATATGACAATATGATAATGCTACATAATGGAGGCTCAAATGAAAATGCTATTATGATTAATCAAGACCTCAATTTTCCTAGCTATAATAATTCTATTAATCTCACAAGATTTCCAGGGGCATATCACTTAGATTTAGATAATGACAATCTGAAAGACTTAATAATTAGTCCAAATGGAGTTAATGTATCAGAAAATTATAAAAATGTACTATTTTATAAAAATACTGGCAACACATCTGATGATAATATGATTGAATTTGAATTTATTCAAAATGATTTCCTAGTTGAAGAAATGATTGATGTCGGCACCAATGCTTGCCCTTTATTATATGATTTAAATAATGATAATTTACTTGACTTAATCATTAGTAATAAAGGGTATTTCGATAATGGAAATTATAATTCTAAATTATCTATATATAAAAATATTGGAACAGAGTTAAATCCAGTTTTTGAATTTATTTCTGATGATTTTGCAAATTTATCAGAAACTCTAGGCTCAACTTCTAGTATACAATCTTTACATCCAACATTTGGAGATACTGACAATGATGGTGACACAGATATGATTATAGGTGATAATAACGGAGAATTATATCACTTTATTAATGAAGGTACATCTAGCAGTGAATGGCCAGAATTTAATGAATATGAAACAATGAATATAGATATTGGAAGCTTTGCTACTCCACAATTAGTTGATTTAAATAGAGACGGTTTACTTGATTTAATAATTGGAGAAAGAAGTGGTGTTGATAATGGAATTTATAATGGAATAAACTATTATCAAAATACTGGATCAAGCAACAATCCAATATATGAAGATTACACTCCTGAATATTTAAGTGGAGAATTTGATAATAATGGAGAAGAAATTATTATCAAAAGTTTAGGTGGTATACATCTTGCTGACCCTACTTATTTAACTGCATATACATTACCATATATTTTTGAGCATAATAACATGTACTATTTAGCTGTTGGTACAGAAAGTGGCCTAATTTATTTATATGATAATATTGAAAGTGTTTTCAATAATCAATATTCATTAAATCTAACAACTAACTACTCTATGATTACAAACAATTTATTAAATGTAAATAATTGTGTTCACTCTAAAATCACAATTCATGATATAAACAACGATGGAAATCCTGACTTAATTAGAGGAAATGCTAGTGGAGGAATCGAAATGTTTATAGGTGAGAATTTCAATACCTATAATGAAATAATACAGGAAAATAATAATATTAAAATCACTCCTAATCCTAATAATGGTAATTTTAAAATAGTATTACCAGACAATTTAAATTATTCATTAAGAATATATTCTATGTTAGGGACATTACTGATGGAAAAAAATATCCAAAATAAATCAAATATAAATATAGAAAATTATAACCCTGGACTATATTTAATTGAAATTAATAGAAAAAACATCTCACTTTTAAAAAGTAAAATAATTGTAAACTAAATTAAATTCATTTCTTTCAAAATATTGTTAGTAGATAAAACACCTTGAGCAGATTCTTTTAATTGATTAATTTCTTTATCACTTAATTTAATTTCTACAACTTTTTTTACCCCATTTTTACCCAGAATCACTGGTACTCCAATAGCTAAATCGGACAAGCCATATTCACCTTCCAATATTACAGAACATGGAAACATTTTATTTTGATCACACACAATAGAATGAACAAGAGCAGAAACTGCAGCACCAGGTGCATACCATGCAGAAGTTCCAAGCATAGCAGTTAAAGTAGCACCACCAATTTTTGTATCTTGCTTAACCTGCTCTAATCGATCCGCTGATAAAAATTCTGTGACAGGAATACTATTTCGTGTTGCAAAGCTAGTTAACGTAACCATGCCTTTATCACTATGACCTCCAATAACCATAGCAGAAACATCTGAAGAAGGACAATTCATTGCTTCACTTAATCGATACTTAAATCTTGCACTATCAAGTGCACCACCCATACCAATTATTCTATTTTTTTGCAAACCAAGAGATTTATAAGTTAGATATGTCATTGTGTCCATAGGATTACTAACAATGACAAAAATTACATCAGGAGAATAATCAATTAATTTTTGAGCAACCTGCTTTACTATACCAGCATTAATTCCAATCAACTCATCTCTTGTCATACCTGGTTTTCTAGGTATACCACTTGTTATCACTGCAACATGACTACCTGCTGTTTGCGAATAATCATTAGTACTTCCAATAATTTTAGTATCAAAACTATTTAATGATGCAGTTTGCATTAAATCCATAGATTTGCCCTCTGCAAAGTTTTCTTTAATATCCACTAATACAACTTCAGAAGCGAAATTTTTGATTGCGATATATTCAGCACAGCTCGCTCCAACTGCACCTGCTCCTACTACAGTAATTTTCATTTTTTTATTTTAATATAATTAATGTTTGAATACTAATGTATGAAAATATCATTCTTATATATATCAAAATTTAAATTATTTAACAAATATCAAGTTAAATTCATTAAATTGTACATATAAATCTAAACATTATGTAAATTCTATTTATTGGTATAATTTTTGATTTTAAATAATTATTACAAAAAAAAATTAATTATGAATAAATTTAATCTGAATTTAAATATTTTTATTTTACTACTCCTTGTAAGTCATTTTCTAAAAGCACAAGTAATTGCGGAACCAGCAGAAACAATTTTATGCGATGGACAGCAAGGAGAAGTTGCAGTTACATTAACAGCAACATCTTATGCTGTTGATTTAACAGACTCGAATATTTATTCAGACGACACATTTGGATCTGTTATTGATATGGGATTTGACTTTATTTTCTATGGCAACTCATATAGCGATGTTGTATTAGCATCAAATAATTATTTAAGTTTTAATACTGCTAATGCAGGCAACTATTCTGATTGGACAATTGGAGCAGCAATTCCAACAGCCACTGAGCCTGAAACACACAATGGTATTTTATGTCCTTGGCAAGATATCTACCCGGGTGTTAATGGAAATGGTATAATTGCATATGCAACAATTGGTGAAGCACCTAATAGAGTATTTATTGCATCTTTTTGCGGTATACCAATGTTTTCATGTACAGAGATTTGTTACTCCAGTCAAATTAAACTTTATGAAACAACAAATATTATAGAAACACATATCGCTCAAAAAGTACTATGTTCAACATGGAATGGGGGAGCCGCTATACATGGTCTTCACAATGAAGATGGCTCTATTGCACATGTAGTAACTGGCCTTGATGGAATTGAAAGAAATTTTCCTAATGCATGGACATGCGAAAATGATGCATGGAGATTTACACCAAATGGATCAACTGATTATATTATTGAGTCAATTGAATTTGCACCTGCTGTAGCTGGAACAGATATCACTTGGCAAGATGAATTTGGTAATAATATTGGTACCGGTAGTGAAATCACAGTTTTCCCTGGGGGTGATGTTACATACACAGCCGGTGCATCATTATGTGGAGATGCAGGTGACTGGTGTGGATTTGAAGGCGGAATTGAGGGTGATGATGTTATAATAACATTTGAAGTATTAGAAATTAGCGGAGATGGAACTAATATTCTATGCAATAATAATAATGATGGAACTATTGAATTATTTGCTCCTTATGAGGGAGACTGGATTTATAATCTATATCTAGATGGAGCATTAATTGAATCAGAAACATCTTCCAATGAAAATTTTATATTCAACTCACTTTCACCGGGTACTTATTCTGCTACAATTACAGAACAAAATAGTTTATGTGTAAGTGAGGAGTATGATATTGTCTTAATCCAACCCGATGAATTAATCACTAATTCAACTACTATTGATGTTTTGTGCAATGGATATAGTGAAGGCTCAATTGATATTCAAATTAACGGGGGAAATCCACCGTATACAACTTTTTTAGGTAACGCAATAAATCCAAATATTGAAACTTTAACAGGATCAATAATAACATTTGAAAATTTAATCGCAGGAGATTATTACTTTACAAGCACTGATGCTAATGGCTGCTTAACTGCAAGTAATGAATTTTTCTTTACAATTAATGAGCCATTAGAATTATCACTTATTGAAGAAGAAATAGGTGGTGTCACTTGTGAAGATGCTCAAAATGGTTTTATTGAAATCACTATTTCTGGAGGAACCCCCCCTTATTCCTATCAATGGTCTAATAATACTGGATTTAACTCAAATGAAGAAGATTTAAATAATCTTGACGGGGGAAATTATATTATATCCATTACAGACTTAAACAACTGCACATATCAAACTAATATAAATGTATTAGAAAATGCAGGTATGATTATCGATCCATTATGGACAGAATGCATAAACAATGACGGTGAAATTACAATCACAACTAATGGCGGCACTCCACCCTATAATTATGAATTATATGATATAAACAATATTGAAACTGCCTTAGAAACAAATACAACTGGTTATTTTAATGATTTAAATGAGGGGCAATATATTGTGGAAATAATTGACAATGTTGGCTGTTTAGAACAAGAGACTATTAGTTTAAATTCAGCTCCAAGTGCTGATTTCAATATTAATGAATATGAATTCTATCTCTCTAACAATCCTACAGAATTTACTGATTTAACTTTAGATACAAATATAAGTGAGTGGTTCTGGGAATTTGGTGACGGAAATAGTTCAAACATACAAAACCCTACGAATTTATATACTGAACCAGGTATATATTATATAACATTGGAAGTTTATGATGAATTGAATTGCAAAAGTAGCATAACTAAGGAAATAATGGTACTACAAGACTATTATTCATATGCTCCAGACATTTTCACTCCTAATAATGATGGAATTAATGACACATTTTCTCCTTCTCTATTAAATATTGATATAAATTCTTATCTACTAATCATCTACGACAGATGGGGAAATGCAATATTTGAAACAAATAACTATGGATTAGGATGGGATGGTAAATTAAAAGATGGTACTTTATTAAACCCTGACATATATAGTTACCACATTACTTATAATACAAACTTAGGCATTGCAAAAGAAGAAAAGGGAAGATTAGTAATGGCAAGGTAAATGTAAAATTTACACATCTATATTTGCATATTTAGCATTAGCTTCTATAAATGCTCTTCTAGGCGGAACATCATCACCCATTAACATTGAAAACACTCTATCAACTTCTGCAGCATTTTCTATAGTTACCCGTCTTAAAGTTCTAAAATCAGGGTGCATAGTAGTATCCCATAACTGAGAAGCATTCATTTCTCCCAAACCTTTATATCTTTGAATAGTTACCTTCACATCTTTTCCAGCTTTCATTGTTTCCACAGTTTCATCTCTTTCTTTATCATTCCAACAATATTTTTGAGATGATCCTTTTTTGACTAAGTACAATGGAGGAGTAGCTATATAAACATAACCCTTTTCAACTAATTCTTTCATATATCTAAAGAAAAAAGTTAATATTAGTGTTGCTATATGACTACCATCTACATCAGCATCACACATAATAACTATTTTATGATATCTTAATTTTTCTAAATTTAAAGCTCGCTCATCATCTTCTGTACCTACAGATACACCTAAAGCTGTAAACATATTTTTGATTTCTTCGTTTTCAAAAACCTTATAAGGCATTGCTTTTTCTACATTTAGAATTTTTCCCCTTAAAGGTAAAATTGCTTGAAAAGCCCTATCTCTACCTTGTTTTGCAGTTCCACCCGCAGAATCTCCCTCAACTAAAAATATTTCACAAAGTTCTGGATTAGTTTCAGAACAATCAGATAATTTACCTGGCAAACCTGTAGATGACATAACAGTTTTTCTTTGCACCATCTCTCTAGCTTTTGTAGCTGCATTTCTTGCAGTAGCAGCTAAAATTACCTTCTGCACAATCCTTTTTGCTTGTTCAGGGTTTTCTTCTAAATAAAATGTAAGCATATCGCTTACGGATTGAGAAACTGCTGTTGTGACTTCTTTATTTCCTAATTTAGTTTTAGTCTGGCCCTCAAACTGAGGTTCCATTACCTTTACAGAAATAATAGCAGTGAGACCTTCTCGAAAATCATCACCAGAAATATCAAATTTTACTTTTTTCAGTAAGCCTGACTCATCTGCATATTTTTTCAGTGTACGAGTAAGTCCTCTCTTAAAACCAGAAAGATGTGTTCCTCCCTAATGGGTATTAATATTATTTACATAAGAAAATACATTCTCCGTATAAGAGCTATTATACACCATTGCAACTTCTACTGGAATACCTTCTTTTTCACCATCTATATAAATCACATCGGCTAATATGGAATCTCTTGTTGCATCTAAAAATTCCACAAACTCTTTCAATCCTCTTTCAGAGTAAAATTTTTCACAAACAAATCCTCCGCCATCAACTTTTCGTCTTTTGTCAGTTATTGATAAATTAATGCCTTTGTTTAAAAATGCTAACTCTCTTAAACGAGCAACTAGAACATCGTAATGATAAACTGTTTCTTCAAAAATAGAGGCATCAGGGCGAAAAGTAACAAAAGTACCCGTTTTATCAGTTGAACCTATTTCACGAACCTGATACTTTGGTACACCAATTTCATATTCCTGTTCAAAAATTTTACCATCTCTATGAACTTCAACTCTTAAATGAGAAGAAAGTGCATTTACACAAGAAACACCGACACCATGTAATCCACCAGAAACTTTATATGAACCCTTATCGAATTTCCCCCCTGCATGCAGCACAGTCATTACAACCTCTAAGGCAGAACGACCTTCTTTTTCATGCATTCCAGTAGGAATTCCTCTACCATTATCAGTCACTGTAATAGAATTATCTTCATTAATAAAACAATCAATATGTGTACAGTGTCCTGCTAAAGCTTCATCAATTGAATTATCTACTACTTCATAAACCAAATGATGCAAACCCTTTACACCAATATCACCTATATACATTGCAGGTCGTTTTCTTACAGCTTCTAGTCCCTCCAATACCTGTATACTGCCGGCAGAATATTGACTATTATTTTTATTATTTTCATCCATAATTTAATATAATTTCTTACTATACTAAATATAGTAAATATCTATCATTTAAATCATATTTATTTAAAGAAAATATCTAATTAAAAATTATTAAAATTTGTATAGAAATCTTAATGAAATTTTAAATCCATTATCGTCATAATAATGATCAAAAAACTCTATTTTATTTCCTAGAATATTTTTGATTTCCATTGAGAATATCATTGGATTTAAATCATAACTTAAAGAAATATTTCCGTCAATATATTTATTTAAATTAATATAATTTAAAGCTGAATTATAATTATATGCAGGTTCAATAATAAGAGCATCGTGATTACCTACAAAGAACCAATTAAAAGTTAGATTTATTTTTTCAAATAAACCCATAGTAATAATGCTATTTAATTTATACCTTGGAATAAAGTACTTTTTATGGTGTTCTTTCGAATTAATTAAATTGAATTCACTCTCAAATAATACATTATATCTATTTTGATCAAAACTGATTGAAAATGTAGCATTTAAACCAGTTTGAATAGGATCAAGATACATACCTAGAGGATTAATATATTCAGTTTGATACTCTGATTGGGGAAAATCTATTAAGGTTTCTTCTCGCTCGTAAAATATAAATGGAATTAATTCTCCTTTTTTCATCAAATAATTAAAATTTGAAACCAATGATAACTTATCAGTAAATAACTTATTATATAATAAATTTATTTTAAACTCTTTTGATAATGAATTTCTATAAAAAGGATCTAAATATGGTGTAAAATCAAATAACGAATTAAAAGAATGATATTTTAATTCTTTATTAATATTTAATTGAATAATTTGAGTATCGCTAATTTTTTTCAATAAATGAAGTTGTGGAAACAATAAAGGCTGCCCTCCAAAATTGAGATTATCACCCGGAAAATACTGAAAATTAAATCCAATTTCATAATTGAAATAATTATCACCACTAATACAAAAACTACTATTTAACAATAAATCTGTAAAATTATCTTCGTATTCAACTATAGATAGTTGATTGTAATTAGGATTATTTGAAGTTGAATTAGGTAAGTCTTTAAAATTTGTTTTAATCCAATTTAAATTAAATTTAAAAGAATATTTTTTCAGTGCTTTTTCTAGACTTAAAAACAAAAAGGGATTAATAATAAATTCATTTCTATTATAATTATTAACTAAATAATTAGTGAAAACTCCTACATTTTTAACAACATAAGAGTTAGATGGTTGACTTAACTCTAATTTAATTGAAACATCAGAAACATTAAACTTCGAAATAGAATCCAATTGTATTTGATTTAAATCACCCCAATAAAAACCTTGATTATTATTTAATGTAAAACTAGTTTTAAAAATATTTTTTTTAATATATCGATTAGTGTAAATATTAAAAGATAGATTTTGATAGCCATCATAATCTTTATTAACTAAGAATTCTTCAGACTGGTGATTAAAATAAAAGCCAGAGTTGTGAATAGTTGATATTCCATTAGTATAATGAAACTTATTATCAATAAAAGATTTACTACCTAAAGCTAAAGAAAAGTACTTATTATAATCTGGGTTATTTATCTTCAATCTGAATTTATCAGGTTTATTAATAATAAGATTTTCTTTCAATGAAATATTTTTATTTAGAATATTACTTTTTAAAATAACATTATGCTTTAATGTATCATTAAAAACAGGTTGATCACTTATTTTAACACTGTTATTAATCACAGGTGCATATTCTTTAAAAACATCAATAATTTCAATTCTTAATTTTTCATCTTGAGAATAAACAAGACAAGAGTATAACAATAATATTTGAAGAAAATTTCTAATCATTTAATTGTAATATTGAATCAGATTTATGACTTGGAAAATTATTTAATAGAATTTGACTTATTTCATTTAAAATATCTTCATTTTGACATTTTTTTTGCAACTCAATTAATACATGTTGAGCTTGAAACATATCCTCTTGCATTATGTAATTTTTAGATAAAAGTAAAAGAGATTTTTGCACCCAAAATTGATATGATGGTAATTCATTAATTAACTGAAATATAATTTTTTGTGATTCTTTATATTTTTTATCATTAAATAATAATAATGCTTTATAAAAAAAAGATTCTGCTTTTAAGTCCCCTTCAGTATTTTCTATAAGCCATGTGAATTCAAGCAATGATTCCTTGTTTTTGTTTAGTTTATAAAAAGAATATGCTTTTATATAATAAATACGAACCTCTTCTTTTCCCGAAAACAAACTTAAATCAAATGTTGTAGACAAATCATAAATAATATCATCATATTTATATAGATTAAATTTAGATTCTAAAAGGCCTAGAATAGCTTCTCTTTTTATGTCAATTTCTGAAGCAGAATTAAGTAATTTTTCAAAATACATCTCAGCTGAGATGTATTTGTTTAATTGAAAACTCATTCTTGCTAGATTCAATAGACCTTCAACTGTATACTTATTTTCTGTTTCATTTACAATTTTACTTAAGAATTCAATAGCAGTTTCTAATTTACCAATTTGCTCGTAAGATTTATATAAATAATAGTTGGCATCTAACACAAATAGTCCATTAGGATAATACTCTAAATATGATTGAAATGAATTAATTGCGCTCTGAAAATCCTCTTTCATAAATTGCAATTCAGATGAATAATACATAGACGAATCTAATTCTGATTTCGAATAATCGTGAGCTACAGATTGAATTAAATCAATAAATTTGTTAGCCTCACCTTTTTCGCTATAAATATTTTTTATAATAACTAATGCTTCATTAGCAATATTACTATTTGGAAATTCAAAAAGTAAATTTTCTAATATTTTAATTGCATCTTCATCTTTCTCTTGCATATAATAAACTAATCCTAATTTCAATTTAGATTTCGGATAAAATAAACTTTGAGGAAAATTTTCAATCAATTCAATAAAAGACTTCGTAGATAAATCAAAATTTCTTGATAAAATATAAACATTTCCTAAATCAAAAATAGCATCATCTAAATAATTAGAGTTAATAAAATTGCTAATTAAATACTTGAATGATTGAATTGAACGACTATAATCACCAAGTAAAGCATAAGCAGTGCTTTTCTTATAACATGAATAATCATCTTCAAAACCTGAGAGTGCAAGAGCTTTATCATAATAATCGATAGATGAACTATATTCCATTATAGAAAAATAACTATCTCCCAATCTCATATAGATGTCATACAATATATTTGAATCACTATTATGCAATAGTGCTATTTTAAATGTATTTATAGAATTCTTGTAATCTGACTTCTTCAAGTAGGAATATGCTTTTGCATATAAACTTTTTTTATATAAAAAATGACTTTTATTATGTAACTTATTATATGAATCTATTGCGTTTTGAAACATATTTAAATTATAATAAGATTCAGCTATCCAATAATATGTTTGAGTCAATAAATCGTTAATTAATTTTACTGATGATGATTTCTTGAAATATATAATTGCTTGGTCGTAAAAACCATCATTAAAAAGTTGTACTGCTCTATGAAAACATATTTTTTGATACTGATTCTTCAAATTTAAATTAGAAAAGTTACTTTTTTCCAAAGCTTCTATTGCTTCATCATAATTATTTGTATTTAAATATGTATTAGCTAAACAATTGTATATTTCACTAACATGCTCCGAATTAGGATACTTTTCGATAAATTTAGACAAATAATGTATTGAATTATATAATGGATTTTGCTGTTCATAACATAAGATTGCAAAATGATAAAATGCATTATGCTGAATCAAAGTATCCATATCAATTAAAGATGCTGATCGAAATGCATTTATTGCTTCAATCCTTTTTTCAGTTTTCCTATAGCTATCACCTAAATAATAGTATGCATATTGAGAAGTAATATCATTATCTTCAACAATAATTTTATTTAAATGATTTATTGCAAATCCATAAAGACCTTTTTGATAATATGCAAAACCCATCTGATATAATTGTTCCCGGCTTAAAAAACCTGTAATTTCTTTATATTCTTCAAAAAAAACTATTGATTCATCATACTGCTGTAAGTGATATAGAGACTTCGCCTGGATTAATATTAAATTATTATAGTTATTTAAAACACTTGAATCCGAAACTAATACTGAATCTAAATAATCAACTATTTGTTTATATTCACCTAAATCAAATAAAATACTAGAAATAAAGTAAGGAACATCACTTTTATATTTATTAGAATTTTTAATTAACAAGAAACCATCTAGTGCATTCTGTAATTCATTACTAATTAATAATATATTTGAATTATAAAAAATAGCATCTTCTCTATATGGGGACTCAAAATCAACTATAGATTCATAAAAACTATTTTTTGCTAACTCATAGTTGCCTAGAACATATGAGCTGTAACCTAGATAAAAAAAAGCAGCATCTTTTTGAGAACCCAATAATTTATATACATTTAAATCACTTAATAAATCAACAACTTCTTTATATTTTTTTTTCTCAAAAAAATACTCACTCATATAAAAAATTGCATCATTTATTTTATTACTCAAAGGGAACTCAGTTAGAAATTTATTGAATAAATACTCAGTATCATGATTATATAATTTCAATGCTGAAATAAATAAATAATAATTGGCATACTCTAATTTTATGGTAGTTTCATTAGTACTCTGTTCAATAAATTCACTAAATTGAGTTCGAGAACACATATAATCTTTTTCTAAAAAACAAGTCATACCAGACCTATAATCTTGAGCAATTAAGCAAGATGATATAAATAAAAAGAAAAGAAACTTATTCAACATAATTTATTATCAAACATAATTTATTATTTAAACGAAAACATAGATATATATTATTAATTTTAACAAATTAATTAACATATACAATTTCATTTATTTAAATTTGCCTTAACATATCAACCTACATTAAATTAAAAATATTGGACAAACCTACATCTATTATTAGTTTAGAAAATGCTCAAATCTATCAACGAAACCATTTAATTCTTAAAGATGTGTCTTTTAAAATTAACTCGGGTGAATTTGTATATTTAATTGGTAAAACCGGTAGTGGTAAAAGCAGTCTACTTAAAACATTATACGGAGATCTACAACTAGTTGATGGAGTTGCTAATATAGTAGGCTATGATCTTCTTCAGTTAACAGAAAAAGACATACCATATCTAAGAAGAAAAATAGGAGTCGTCTTTCAAGATTTTCAATTATTGGAAGACAGGAATATTGCTGATAATTTATTATTTGTTATGCATGCAACTGATTGGAAAGATGCAAAAAAAATCAACAAAAGACTCTATGAAGTTTTAGACCTAGTTAAAATGACAACTAAATCACATAAAATGCCACATCAATTGTCTGGAGGAGAACAACAAAGAATTTCGATTGCAAGAGCATTTATTAATAATCCTGATTTAATACTTGCTGACGAGCCAACAGGCAACTTAGACCCGGAAACCTCTGAAGAAATAATTAAATTACTTCAAGATATTTCAGTTAAAAAAACAGTACTAATGGCCTCACATGATAAATATTTAATGGATAAATTTCCTAAAAGAACAATAGTATGTGACAAAAACTATGTTTGTGAACACTAGCATAACACTCTCTATTTTAATTCCTTGCTATAACTGGGATGTCTACCAATTAGTTGATTCTCTTCATAGTTTATGTGCAAATAATCCGAGATTAAAACAATTTGAAATTATATGCGCTGAAGATGGGTCTACATTTACTTTCAATAATAAAAAAATTACAACATTTTCAAATACAAAATATCGCATATTAAAAAATAACATAGGTAGATCTAGAATTAGAAATTTAATGGCAAGAGAGGCAAAATATATTTGGCTTTTATTTATTGATTGTGACTCAAAAATTACAAGTAAATCTTTTATAAATAAATATATATCATGTGCTATCAATCACAAAAAAAACAATAACAAAACAGTAAATAAACACTTATATTATGGATCAACTATTTACCCCAATAGAGCACCTGATGATAAACAAACTCTTCATTGGAAATATGGCAAAGAAATAGAATCTAAATTAAAACATATTAATTTTTCTTCACACCATTTTTTAATACAAAAAATTCTTTTTAAGAATTACAATATTAAGTTTGATGAATCAATCAAATCTTACGGATATGAAGATGTTTTTTTTATCATCAACAACCAAATCAAAGCTATATATATTAAAAACCCTGCATTTCATACTGGCTTAAAAAATTCATCTAAATTTATTAAAGATACAGAAAGTGCATTGCAAAATTTAATTCTAAATCAAAAGTCAATCTATCAACTAGATAATAAAATAAAAATCATTAGAATATCTAAACTTATATCTAGTTTATTTATGACAAATATTGTTACCTATTTTTTCTTAATTTTTAAGAAAAAAATAACAAGAAATCTTATTTCAAAATCTCCATCTTTATTTTTATTTCAATTCTATAAATTAGGATTCTTTTTATTAGAAAAAAAGAGGAATTTAAGTAAAGAAAGTTAGAAGTTTTTTTTCCTGATTTTCCCAACAGTACTGTTTTTTAGCATTCACCAACGCATCATGCCAATTTAATTTAGGTTGTGATAACATATAATTTATCTGACTTGAAACATCCTCAACATTTCTTGATTTCAATAACATACCTACAGCATTAGATTGAATAATATTTCTAAACTCTGGTAAATCACTCACTAAAATCGGAATTTCTGCATTGATATAATCAAAAATCTTATTTGGCAAAGAATATCTATAAGCCAAACAAGTGTCACATTCAAAAGAAAGACCTAAATCAGCCTGCATTGTAATCTTAAATAAATCATTAAAAGGTATTTTTCCCAAAAAAACAACCTTATTATTTAATTTTAATTTATTAACATAATCATTCATGTCTTGAAACATATCACCTCCACCAACTATATAAAGTGTTGCATCTACATACTGCATTGAATTAATCATTAATTCAATGCCCCTATCTTTATTAACTGCACCTTGATATATTATTTTTTTTTTGTCACTAGATTTAGAAATAATGTTTTTAGTATTAATTAAATTCGGGAAATTAGATATAACCAACATATTAATACCATATTTTGCCTTGTAGTAATCAGCAATACTTTTACTCACAGTGTAACTAAATTCAATTCTATTTAAAAAAAAATGTTCCATACATAACCATATATTTTTAACAAAATTCCTTCCTAATAATTCAGGCAATTCTGTAAATAACTCATGACTATCATATACTAACTTTAACTTCTTTAATCTTGAAATAAAATAATTAGCACACAGTGTATCTAAATCATTAGATAATAAAATATCAGATTTTTTTTGAAGTAAAAAGAAAAATAATCTAACATTATACTCCAAGTAAAATAAAAAATTCTTCTTAAAAAACATATCGAATCTATGAAACTGATATTTCCTTTGATCTAATTGACTACTTAATACAGTAACCGCACCTACTAAAATCACAGAGAAACCAGCAGAGACAAGAGAATTAGCAACTTTATGTACACGCTGGTCTGTTGTTAAATCATTAGTCACTGAAATAATAACTTTCTTCAATTTTTTTTGATTAAATTAATATCAGGCTAATAAACTAAAAGAAATTATATTAGCACTATGAATATAATAAATTCTCATTCATTACTTAATTATAATACATTTAAAATAGATGTAAATGCAAAACTATTTACAACTATACATACAGAAGAAGATTTAAATAAAGTTTTAAATAATGCAAAAACAAAAAATGAAAAAAAATTTATTTTAGGCGGAGGTAGCAATATTTTACTTACTCAAAATATTAATAATTTAGTAATTCACAATCAAATTAAAGGCATAAAAGTCATTAAGGAAAATGATAACAAAATCAATGTAGAAATAGGTGGTGGTGAAGTATGGGATGATATAGTAAATTGGAGTACTACAAATAATCTATACGGAATAGAAAATCTATCTTTAATTCCAGGGTCCATGGGAGCCGCACCAATTCAAAATATAGGTGCATATGGTTGTGAACTAAAAGATTCATTTAAAAAACTTGAAGCCATTCATTTAGAAACAAATGAAAAAATAGTATTTAAAAAATCTGATTGTCACTTTGGATACAGAGATTCAATATTTAAAAATAAGCTTCACAACCAATTTATAATTACAAAAGTTCAACTAGAATTAATGAAAAAAAGACAAATTAATATTGAGTATAATGGAATAAAAGAACAAGTGAAAAATAAAAATGCAAACAGCCAGGATATAAGAAATATTATTATCAATCTTAGAAAAAATAAATTACCTAATCCCACTAAATTAGGAAATGCAGGAAGTTTTTTTAAAAATCCTATAATTAATTTGAATACATTAAAGCATTTACAAAAAATATATCCTGATATACCTTTTTATACAACAAAAAATATTAAAATTCCAGCAGCATGGTTAATCGAAAAACTTAACTGGAAAGGACATAAAGAGAAAAGATGCGGAGTATATAAAAAACATGCACTAATACTAGTAAATTATAATGATGCTACTGGAAAAGAAATTAATAATCTTTCAAATAAGATTAAGAATAGTGTTTATAAAAAATTCAATATTAACTTAGAAGAAGAAGTTTCGATTTTATGAGTACAATTATTATTTCAATATTATTAATTGGTTTAAGTATTGCTGGAATTGCAATAAAAATAATAATGAAAAAAGATGGTGAATTCTCTGGCACCTGTGCAAGTAACAATCCAATGTTAAATAAAAACGGAGAAAAATGTAGTTATTGTGGTGCAGAACCTGGAAATCAATGCAAAAAGGATGAAAAACCCGGTGAAAAATAAGATAAAGTATCCTGATTTTCAATATATATTAAACATCCAACAATATTATTCTCTTGTAAAAAAACTTTAGATTGTTCTAAACCTAATGCCATACATGCAGTTGCATATGCATCTGCACTCATGCAATTACTATGTAAAATGGTAGTACTTAATAACTTATTGCTTGTAGGCTCTAGTGTTTTTGGACTTATAGTATGATTTATTTTCACTGAATCATTATAATAATAATTACGATATGAACCAGAAGTTGCTAATGAAATATTATTAAGATTTAACACAAAAGCAAATTCACTTTTTTTATTATTGGGCGAGTCAATTCCAATTTTCCAACCATTTCCTAAATTATTTCCTCTACAATGAATTTCTCCTCCTATTTCAATCATAAAATCTTTTACACCTTCTTCTAAGAAAAAATATTTAGCAATGTAATCAGATGTGAATCCTTGAGCTATTCCATTTAAATCAATTAACACAGAATCAGATTTAATAAGTTTTTTATTTTTTATAGCTATTTTATCACATCCTATAACATAATCAGACTGAATAAAATCATATGATTTTTTTTTTTTGTTTTATCGGGTCCAAAACCCCAGTAATTAACCAAAGGAGCTACAGTAATATCAAACATCCCACTAGTTTGATGACATATTTGAATTGATCGTTCTATAACTTGTTCAATCAGTGGATCCAAAGTAATATTATAACCTTGGTTAATTAAACTTATAGATGAATTTTTATTATATGTAGACATAGACACATCAATTACTTTCAGTAAACTATCTACAACAAAATCTTTAATAGGTTTATTATGGTGATATTTTATATTATATGTTGTACCTTGAGTAAAGCCTTTTATAATGTAAGTGTTTTGATTTTTTGAACATCCAATAATTAAACAATAAAAAATAAAATATATAAAAAATCTATTCACCAAAATCATCAAAATCTACATTTTCATCAGGAATCCCCCAATCATCACACATTTTAAGCACTGCTTGATTCATAAGTGGGGGACCACAAAAATATACTTCCATATCCTCTGGAGCCTCGTGATGTTTAAAATGATGTTCAATGACAGTGTCGTGAATAAATCCGACAAAACCATCTCCTTCATCATTAATACTTTTTTTCTCTTTCCAATTATCTTCCGGTAAAGGCTCTGACAATGCAACATGAAACTTGAAATTTGGAAACTCTTTTTCTATAGACCTAAAGTCATCTAAATAAAATAATTCTCTTTTTGATCTACCTCCATAAAAAAAAGTCACTTTTCTTTTAGTTTTTAAAGTATGAAAAAGATGAAAAAGATGTGAACGCATTGGCGCCATACCTGCCCCACCTCCTATGTACAACATCTCACTGTCAGTATCTTTTATAAAAAACTCTCCATATGGACCTGAGACAGTTACTTTGTCTCCTGGTTTTAATGAATACACATATGATGAACATACACCAGGATTAACATCCATCCAAGTATTTTTAGCTCTATCCCAAGGGGGTGTAGCTATTCTAATATTTAACATCACAATATTGCCTTCAGCCGGATGATTAGCCATTGAATAAGCTCTAAAAATAGAATCTTCATTAATCATTTTTAAATCCCATAGGCCAAATTTATCCCACTCACCTTTAAATTTATCCTTACCAGATGGGTCATTTGGGTTTGGAGATATATCCATATCCTTGTATGTAACTTCTGTTTCTGGCACATCTATTTGAATATAGCCTCCTGCCTTAAAATCTAAATTTTCACACTCAGGTAATTTCACAACAAATTCTTTAATAAAAGATGCAACACTATAGTTGGAAACCACTTCACACTCCCATTTCTTAATACCAAAAATTTCATCTGGTATATTAATATCCATATCATTTTTTATTTTTACCTGACATCCTAATCTCCAATTTTCTTGAATTTCTTTTCTAGTAAAATAAGGTTTTTCAGTTGGTAATATCTCACCTCCGCCGGAATTGACTTGACATTTACACATAGCACAAGTACCACCACCGCCACAGGCAGAAGGTAAAAAAATTTTATTATCACCTAAAGTACCTAAAATAGTTCCTCCTGGATTAATTGTTATGTTTTCTTTTCCATTAATTGTAAGAGTTACTTGTCCTGAAGGTAATAATTTTGCTTTCGCAAAAAGTAACACACTCACCAAAGTAAGAATTACAATTAAAAAAAATACGACTGCAGCAATAATAGTATATATCATAATTAAATTTTTATTCCCATAAAGCACATAAATGCTATACCCATTAAACCAGTAATAATATATGTAATCCCTAATCCTCTTAAAGGAGCTGGTACATTAGAATATCTTATTTTCTCTCTTATTGCAGCAATTGCTACAATAGCTAAATACCACCCTACACCAGAACCTAAAGCAAACGAAGTTGCTTCTATAATTGTAGAATACTGCCTTTCTTGCATAAATAATGCACCACCTAAAATAGCACAATTAACTGCAATTAGTGGTAAAAATATACCTAAAGAACTGTATAAAGCAGGAGAAAATTTTTCAATAATCATTTCTACAAGCTGAACCATTGCTGAAACAACTGCTATAAACATAATTAAACTTAAAACATTTAAATCAACATCAATAAAGTTATCACCTAACCACTGTAATGCACCGGCTTTTAATACTTTATTTTCTAAAATATAATTCACTGGCACTGTAATTCCTAATACAAAAATTACCGCTAGTCCTAGGCCATTAGCAGTGGTCACAGTTTTAGATACTGCTAAATATGAGCACATACCTAAAAAATAGGCAAAAATCATATTATCAATAAAAACACCTTTAATAAAAATATTTACTAAATCCATATTAATTTTCTTCTATTAAATCATTATTCTTTGATCTTTGCATCCATATAATTAAACCAACAACGACTAATGCCATTGGAGGAAGAATCATAAGGTTATTGTTCATATATCCTAAATCATAGAGATATGTAAATCCAGGTATTTCATAACCCATTAATTTTCCTGAACCGAATAATTCTCTTACAAATGCAACTGCAACAAGAATCCAACCATATCCAAAGGCATTACCTAGAGCATCTAAAAACGATTCCCAAAGCTTATTACCCATAGCAAATGCTTCAAGTCTACCCATAATAATACAATTAGTAATAATAAGACCAATAAAAACTGAAAGCTGCTCAGATGCATCCGGCAAAAAAGCTTTTAATATCTGATCAACTAAAGCAACTAAAGAGGCAACTACTAATAATTGTACAATAATTCTAATTCTATTAGGAATATGATTTCTAAGTAATGAAATAATTGAACTTGCAGAAGTCATTACAAATATAACAGCAAGTGTCATAACTAATGCATTTTCTAACTGAGTTGTAATAGCTAGAGCTGAACATATTCCAAGAACTTGAATAGTAATTGGATTTTGATCACCCATTGGGTCTGCAATCAATTTTTGGTGTTGTTTAGTAAAAAAAGACTTCATTCTATATTATTATTTAATGATTGAATAATTGTATCGTTCAAAGAAAAATTAATTCTTGAAAAATAATTATTATAAATTTCCAAAGTGTTTTCAAGCATTGCTGCTACACCGTCGCTTGTAATAGTTCCACCTGTGATACCATCAACCTGGTGTTTACTACCCTTATCTGCTCCACCTTTTTTAACTTCAATTGAAACAAATTGACCCAAACTATTTCTAATTTTTTTTCCTTTGAAAGGGACTTCAAAAAAATCTGTATTTATTTCAGCACCTAAACCAGGTGTTTCTTTTTCATGATCAAACACTGCTCCGTAAACAGTGTTGTAATCTTTTTCTAAAGCCAAAAAACCCCATACTGGACCCCATAGACCAGACCCTACCATAGGAATAATTGTATATTCACTATTATTTTTTCTAGCTTTAAACATAGGATACTTTTTATCTTCTGGTAGTAATGTTTTATCTCTGTATTGAAATAAAACATCAATATCAAATGCTGAGCCCTCTATTAAATTTCCTTTATAATCAATTATTGATGCATCATAAATATATTCAGTATATTTTTCTTTTGCATTATTTCTTGTAGCATCAACACCAATAGCACTTAAAATATCAATCATTTTCTTATCAGCTGCATTTTGTTTTTTTCTTGGTTGTAAAACTTCTGAAGTAACAGCTAATACAGTACCAACAACTAATACCATAATAATTGCAAATAAAAATGTATATAAATTACTTTCTTTATTCATTAACTTTTAACCTTTTTAATCTTTTATTAATATTAGCTTGCACAACATAATGATCTATTAAAGGAGCCATCACATTCATAAAAAGAATAGCAACCATAACACCTTCTGGGTATGCAGGATTAAAAACACGAATTAATATAGATAATACTCCACATAAAAATCCGTATATGATTTTTCCTTTATTGGTTTGAGCTGCAGAAACAGGGTCTGTGGCCATAAAAACCATCCCAAACAAAAAACTCCCTATAAATAATTGGTGTATCGCCGGCAAGGACATAAATAAATTTGTTTCAGGTGCAACTTGATTAAAAATATATGCCATGAATAAACCACCTAAAAACATAGAAGCCATTATCCTAAAAGATCCTACACCAGTAAATAAAAGTATTAATGCACCTATAATTATAGCAATTACCGAGGTTTCACCAACAGAACCTGGAATAATTCCAATAAATGAATTATATAAACTATATATTCCATCAGAAGAAAATAATCCAATACTATTTAAAACATCAGCATTTGAAGACGAAACATCAGTTAAAGTAGCTAATTGACCTAAAGCAGTTTCTCCAGAAATACCATCTAATTTATCAGCACTATGCACCCATACTTTATCTCCTGACATTTTAGTTGGATACGCAAAAAATATAAATGCTCTGGCAGTCAATGCTGGATTCAGAATATTCATACCTGTTCCACCAAAAACTTCTTTACCAATGACTACAGCGAAAATTACTGATAGAGCAAGCATCCATAGTGGGACATCAATTGGCATAGTAAGAGGTATTAGCATACCTGTCACTAAATAGCCTTCATTGACTTGATGTTTTCTATTGACAGCAAATGCAAATTCAACGCTTAAACCAACAACATACGAAACAATAATTAAGGGCAAAACTTTCCAAAAACCAAATAAAAAATTATCTAAAGCAGTGTATACCGATTGATAACCATCCATTCCAGGGATTAATTGAGAATGATACTGATAACCAGTATTCCACATTCCAAAAAATAAACACGGAAGTAATGCAATTATAACAAGTACCATTGTTCTTTTAAGATCAACCGAATCCTTTATATGAGTACCTGACTGCGAAGTATGATTAGGCACAAATAAAAAAGTTTCAAAAGCATCATATGCAGGATATAGAGTATGTAATTTACCACCCTCTTCAAAATGTGGTTTAATTTTATTTAAAATATTGTGCATTAACTTCATTAGCTACATTCTTTTTTTATTAAATCAAGTCCCCTTCTAATAATTGACTGTACAGGCACTTTAGATGTACAAGCATATTCACATAAAGCAAAATCTTCAGGGTCTACTTCATATATTCCTAAATTTTCCATTAATTCAATATCTTCAATGAGAATAGCTTTAATTAAATGAACTGGAAAAACATCAATTGGCATATATGACTCATACTGTCCTGTAACAACATATGCTCTTTCTTCACCATGTGTATTTGTATCTAAATCATATTCTTTTTGACTATTTAACCATGAAAAAAATGTTCTAGATAAACTATATTTATGAAATCCCGGCAATAACCATCCAAAAAATTCACTGTAATTTCCCTCAGTAATAACTGAAACCTGAAAATCATAAAAACCTATATATCCGTTTTCTCCTACTCTCGAACCAGATAACACATTTCCACTAATAACTCTTTTTTCTCCCTCAAAGAGATTATCAGAAAGTATATTTTGCAATGATGCACCTTGAATTACTCTATAATACCTCGGTTTTTTAACCTTTGCTCCTGTTAAAGCAATTATTTTTGAAGCATCATATTTTGCATCTTTAAAATAACGTGCAATTGTAACAACATCTTGAGGAGAAATATACCAAACTACATCTCCTTTATTAATAGGATTTATATGATGAATCTGAACACCAACATTGCCTGCAGGATGAGGTCCATATATATTATTAATTTGCACACCCTGTGCACCACTAAAAGCAGATGCAGCATTTGAATTACCATCTAAATTAAGATGTGTCGTACCATCACAAAGCTGAGTTATGATATCCAAACCAAGTTGAAATAATCCTTTATCTCCATGAAAGATGAAATCATTATCTGGTGCTAAAGGAGAAGAATCAAAAGCAGAGATGAAAATTGACTTAGGCTTATCACTTGGATTAGCAATTGTCCCAAAGGGGCGTTGCCTGACAAATGGCCACAGTCCAGCATTCAAAAGATTATCTATAATTTCATTCCTATTTAAAGATGCTAAATCCAATTTTGGAAATTTCTTATACTTAATTTCAGAATCAGTCTTAATAATGACCCTTAAGATTTTTCGCTTAGCACCTCTTTCAATATCTGCAATTACACCACTAACAGGTGCTGAAAATTTAATTTTATCATTGTTTTTATCATAAAATAAAAGATCTCCCGCCTTGACAATATCACCAATTGAAACAATCATTTTCGGAATCAAAAGATGGAAATCAGGCGGCTGCACAGCATAGAATTCTGCATTAGGAACATTCGCATAAACCCTATCAGCAACACCTTTTAATTTTATATCAGCTCCTTTTGAAATTTTAATATCCATTTAGTATATAATGATATGTTATTTATAATTAAATTCAGAATTATGAGCAAAAATAAAAAAATATCAATACTTAAATATTATTAACTATGTAAATTTGTTAAACTTTTTTTTTTTTTATAAAATATGTTAGTAAACTACCACCTTTTTTATTGTCAAATAATAATGTTTATAATAGTGAATTTTGGACACTCTCAATCATTTGATATCTATGATGAAAGAATCCAATTAAAAAATTATAATTATAATTTTAAACAAAATAAATACTCAACCTCTTTTAACGAATATCCAAAATCAGTCAAACTTGAAAATGCTGTTAATGAATTACTAGATCCAGTCATTAAACTAAATTCTTCGGAACAATTAATACTATCATTTGATATTTTGGAAGCAGAAAGCACATCCTATGCATACACATTTATTCATTGTACCGCAAACTGGGAATACTCTGAAATAAATCAATTTGAATACTTAAATGGGTTTTTTAATAATTATATTAATGAATATCAATACTCTTTTAATACACTGACCCCTTATGTGAATTATTATTTATCATTCCCAAACGAAAATATTTCATTTAAAAAATCAGGCAATTACATTTTATTGGTTTATGACACTGAAAATAACTTACCTATTATTACTAAAAGATTTATGGTTTATGAAGAAATACTAAGTATTAGTTTAAATGTAAAAAAAGCTACATTAGCAAAAGACCAATCAACAAAACAAGAAATTGATTTCAATATTGAAGGTCATAAAAAACTAAATATTATTGACCCGCATAATGAACTTTATATTACAATTCAAAAAAATGATGACTGGAACAATATCATTAACAATGTAAAACCCAGCTTTGTTAGCGACTATATTTTAGAATATGATTACCAAGGTGAAATTTCTTTTTCTGGAGGGAATGAATACAAAGATTTTGACATAAAAAGCCTTAGATACTTTGGGAAAAATATTCAAAATATAAAACAACAAGTAATTCAGGGTTTAAATATATATGTAGTCAATTTACAAATTGATTACATAGAAAATACAAATGAATATAAATTTCAATATGATCTTAATGGAAAATATGTGATTTCTTTATCAGAAAGGAGAAATAAAAATACTGAGGGGGATTATGCATTGGTTAAATTTATTTTACATTCAAATAAAATAGAAAATAAAGATTTATATATACACGGTGAATTAACAAATTGGGACATCTTAAAGGAAGCAAAAATGCAATATAATGACAATGAAAATTACTACTATGGGTCTTTATTTTTAAAACAAGGCTACTATAATTATAATTATGTTTCTACTAATTTAAATGGCGAAGACATAGAACATATTGAAGGAGAATACCACGAAACTCGTAATCAATACTCAATTTACACTTACTATACACCAGTATGGAGAAATTATGACAGATTAGTTGGTATTGCAAAAAGCACTTCAAATAGCTTAAACTAATTTTATTATTATTAATTTTATACAACTCATTTATACTTAAATAATTATGAATAACAATATTTCAAAACCTCCAATCCCAACATGTGAACCAGTTAAATCCTATGCTCCTGGGTCCATTGAACGCAAAGAAATAATCAAAGAATACAAAAAAGCAATGAATAGGGTTATAGATATCCCTATGTTCATTAATGGGAAAAATATTAAATCAAAAAAAAATAAAAAAATTACACCTCCTCATAATCATAAACACATTGTTGGACGATATTATGAAGGTAATCAAGAACATGTTAAAAGTGCTATTAAATCTGCACTGAAAGCAAAAAAAACTTGGGAGGAAACTAGCTGGGAAAATCGTGCATCTATTTTTCTAAAAGCTGCTGATTTACTAGCAGGTCCTTACAGACAAAAGATAAATGCTGCTACAATGATTGGACAATCAAAAAATGTCTTTCAAGCTGAAATTGATGCAGCATGTGAATTAATTGATTTTTTAAAATTTAATGTACAGTTTCTTTATGATATTTACAACCAACAACCTAATTCATCAAAAGGGGTATGGAATAAAATGGAATATCGTCCATTAGAGGGATTTATTTATGCAATTACACCATTTAATTTTACTTCTATTGCTGCTAATCTTTGCATAGCTCCTGCCTTAATGGGTAACACTGTAGTATGGAAGCCTTCTGAAAGTCAAATTTACTCTACACATGTAATTATTGAATTATTAAAAGAAGCTGGACTACCTGATGGTGTCATTAATGTTATATATACAGACCCTATTATAACCTCTAAAATTATTTTCTCTCACTCTGAATTTGCAGGTGTTCACTTTACAGGCTCTACAACAGTTTTTAAAGATATTTGGAAAATAATTGGGAAAAATATTAATACCTATAAGAATTATCCTAAAATTGTTGGAGAAACAGGGGGTAAAGATTTTATACTAGCACATAAATCCGCTAACACAAAAGAGGTTGTCACAGCCTTAATTCGAGGAGCTTTTGAATATCAAGGACAAAAATGCTAAGCCGCCTCTAGGGCATATATTCCAAAAAGCAAATGGATTAATATTAAAAAAGAATTGATAAAAGAACTAAAAACTATTAACATCGGTGACCCTGAAGATTTTTCAAATTTTATGAATGCTGTAATTCACGAAAGATCATTCAATAAACTAAAAAATGTAATTAACACAGTCAAAAAAGATAAATCAGCCAAAATTATTTTTGGAGGTGGATATGATAAGTCCATTGGGTATTTTATTGAACCTACTGTAATTGTTGCAAAAAAACCAAATTACACAACAATGCAAGAAGAATTATTTGGACCTATATTAACAATTTATGTTTACAATGATTCTGATTTTGAAAAAACACTAAAAATTATAGATCAAACTTCTGAATACGGACTAACAGGTTCTATTTTCTCTAAAGACAGAAACATAATTTCAAAAGCCATGGATTCATTAAAAATGGCTGCAGGGAATTTTTATATTAATGACAAGCCAACAGGTGCAGTAGTTTCACAACAACCATTTGGTGGTGGAAGATCTTCAGGCACAAATGATAAGGCAGGTTCATATTTAAATTTAATAAGGTGGACTTCGCCAAGAACAATCAAAGAAAATTTTGTACCTGACACAAATTACAGATATCCATTTTTAAAAAAATGAAACAAAAAATCAAGAAACTATATAAGAAAATACCAAATGGAATTAAAAATAGATACTTTATATCTTGTTTTATTTTTTCACTATGGATATTTTTTTTTGATGCCAACTCTCTAAAAATACAATTAAATCAAAACCAAGAAATAAAGAAATTAAAAACCGATATTAAATACTATAAAAATGAAATAAAAAAAGATACTAAAACAATTAATATTATTTCACAAGATACATTGAACCCTAGTCTTGAAAAATACTTAAGAGAAGTTCTATTCCTTTCTAAAAAAAACGAAGAAATATTTATAATTGAATAATATGAAAAAAAATATCTTTCTTGAAAAATCTTCATTATTTAGAAAACAGAGTAAAAAAGATTGGAATAAATTAAACAAAACTCAAAAATATTTCCAAATAGAGGATGGGAAATTTGATTGCATTTACTTTAAAGATGAAAGAAAATACTCAAATACTTACTGCAATAATCAAAACTGGGAAATATGTGTCGAAATAGATCTTAAAACAAATAAAAAAGCAAATAAAGATGCATTAAATGCTCTTAAAAACGGAGCAAACTCTATATGCTTTTTAAATTTCAATAATCATAATTTAAACATTATTTTAGATCAAATTCAATTTGATATTCTTAAAATTAATTTTAAAAATATTAAGACAAGTTTAGCAAAAATCGTAAATCAACTTATTGAAATAGCCGTCAGTAGATACGGTAAAAACTATAAAACTAAAATTCAAGGTTTTTTTCATATATCACATGAAGATTATAAAAAATTTAAAGACATCATTTCAATTATAAATTTACAAGAAAAACTCCCAAACTATAGGCTCTTGAATCTAGAGATTAATAAGAATAATTCTATGAAAGAGCAATTCAATAATATTGAAGCGATATTTCAATTAATGAGAAATGAAAATTACAACTCTAACTTCATTATTTCAAAAGATACAATTGCAAAACAACTAATTACATTTTCTTACACATTGTCAAATCAATTTTTATATGAAATTAGTACATTGAGAGCATTTAGAATTGCCTATGAAAAAAAATATAAATGTACACCAATCATCAATTGCTCGATAAATTATAATACTTCAGATGACAATTCATTGATTGAAACATGTGTTAAATCAATTGCTGCTATCCTTGGAGGAACTGATATGATTACTATTAAGTATAATGAGAAAAATATTCAATTATATTTAATGCAACAATTAATCCTAAAATATGAGTCAAATTTGCATAAAGTTACTGACCCCCTACATGGAAGCTACTTTATTGAATACTTAACTTACCACATAAATAATACTAAACAGAATAAAATAAAAATCAAGAAAAAAAATAATTTTTGGCAAACATTTGAAGGAATAAATATAAAAAGTAGGTATACTAAGTCAACTAATAAGAATATTCAACACCTGAATTATGGAGCTGGAGAACCTCCTTTTTTAAGAGGTCCATATTCGACTATGTATTCTCAAAAAAAATGGACAATTAGACAATACTCAGGCTTCTCAACAGCTGAAGAATCAAATAAATTTTATAAAAAAAATCTTAAAGCAGGCCAAACTGGTCTTTCAATTGCTTTTGATTTACCTACTCACAGAGGCTACGATTCAGATAATGAACGAGTGTTTGGTGATGTAGGTAAGGCAGGTGTAGCGATAGATAGCATCCAAGATATGGAAACACTATTTAATGGAATCGACTTAAGTAAAACATCTGTGTCAATGACTATGAATGGAGCTATAATACCGATTATGGCATTTTATATTGCAACTGCCGAAAAAAAGGGCATTAAAAAAGAACAACTCACAGGCACTATTCAAAATGATATATTAAAAGAATTTATGGTTAGAAACACATATATATATCCGCCTGCAGCATCAATGAGAATCGTTAGAGATATTTTTAAATATACATCCCAATATATGCCGAAATTTAATAACATAAGTGTAAGTGGATATCATATGCTTGAAGCTGGAGCAAGTGCAGATATTGAACTAGCATATACACTATGTGATGGATTAGAGTATGTACGAAATGGTATACAAGCAGGCTTAAAAATTGATGAATTTGCTCCTAGATTATCATTTTTTTGGGGTGTTGGTATGAATTTTTTTATGGAAATTGCTAAAATAAGAGCTGCGAGATTCCTGTGGTCACAAATGATTGCTCCTTTTCATCCAAAAAATCCAAAATCATTAATGTTAAGATCTCATTGTCAAACATCTGGATGGAGCTTAACAAAACAAAATCCGAAAAATAATATTACAAGAACAACAATTGAAGCACTTGCTGCTGTTATGGGAGGAACACAATCATTACATACAAATGCTCTAGATGAGGCAATTGCTTTACCTACAAATTACACAGCTAAAATAGCTAGAGACACACAATTATTCTTACAAAATAACACTGACATATGTCACGCTGTTGATCCATTTGGCGGCTCATATTTTATTGAAAAACTCACAGATGAATTAATTCATAAAGCTAAAAAACACATTACAGAAATTGAAAATATGGGTGGTATGGTTAAAGCTATTGAACAAGGAATTCCTAAGTTAAGGATAGAAACATCAGCCATAAAAAGACAAACAAAAATTGATAGTTCTGAAAACTTAATTATTGGTTTAAATTGTTTTCAAAATAAAGAAAAAACAAAAATTAAAATTCTAGAAATTGACAATAAAAAAGTACAAAACAATCAAATTAAAAAATTAACAACAATAAAAAAAAACAGAGATAATACTTTGATAAAGAAAGCTTTAAAAAACTTACAAACAGCATGTTCTAATCAAGATGGCAATATATTAGAATTGGCTATAGTTGCAGCAAAAGCACAAGCTACATTAGGAGAAATTTCAAATACTCTTGAAAAAGTGTTTGAAAGGTATAAAGCAAAAACTATTATTAATTCAGGTGTATATGCAATGGAGAAAAAAAATGATAAAAATTTTATAACAGCCCAAAAATTAACTGATGAATTTAAATTAATAAATGGAAGAAGACCGAGAATTTTAACAACTAAAATAGGACAAGATGGACATGATAGAGGAATTAAAATAATTGCAACTAGTTTTGCCGACATAGGTTTTGATGTAGATATTGCTCCGTTATTCCAAACACCAAAAGAAATAGTTAAACAAGCATTAGAAAATGATGTCCATATTATAGGTATTTCTTCTCTGGCTGGAGGTCATAAAACATTAATTCCAGAAATAATTAATTTATTAAAAGAAAATAATAGAAATGACATTATCGTTATAGCTGGTGGTATAATCCCAGAGTTAGATTATAAATATTTAAAAAATAAAGGTGTAAATAAAATATTTGGATCAGGTACAATAGTATTAGATGCTGCTGTAGAAATATTAAATGAGTTACTATTAAAATGGAAATAAAAGATTATCTAGAGGGAATTCAAAAGTGCGACCGTGCTATATTAGGCAAATCAATAACATTAACTGAAAGTTCGCTTAAAAAAGATAAAATTAAAGCAGAAAAATTATTATCTAAATGCATACATCTAAAACAAAAAAGTCTTAGAATTGGAGTGAGTGGAACTCCAGGAGTTGGAAAAAGTACATTTATTGAATCTCTTGGCAGAAAATTAATTAAAGAAAACTATAAAATTGCTGTCCTTGCCATTGACCCAAGTAGTAATTTATCAAAAGGAAGTATTCTTGGAGATAAAACAAGAATGGAACATTTAGTAAACTCTGATTTAGCATTTATTAGACCATCTCCTAATTCAGGAACTTTAGGAGGCGTGTCAAAAAATACAAAAGATGCTATAACTATATGTGAAGCAGCTGGATTTGATATAATTATCATTGAAACTGTTGGAGTAGGACAAGCTGAAACCCTTGTGAAATCTATGACCGATATCCTTATATATTTAACACTAATTCAAAACGGAGATGAATTACAGTTTATAAAAAAAGGTATCCTAGAATTATGTGATATTATTTTAATTAATAAATGTGACCAAAATCATAAAAAATCAAAACAAGTAGCTGTTTCGTTACAAAATAGTCTTACATATACACAACAAAAGATTAAACAATCTATATTAGTTTGCTCTGCATTAAACGGATTTAATATAACTAATATTTGGGAACAAATTAAAACAATTGAAAAACAAAAAAATAAACAAGGAATAATCAAAAAAAACAGAATTCAACAAAATATATTTTGGTTTAAAAAAATTTTAAAAGACGAACTATATGATTTAATAAAAACAAATCCTAAATTCAAAGATGTGATTGATAATTTTAAAAATAAACCAAATACCAATCCAAGAACAGCAGTTTCTAAAATTATTAAAAAAACTTTTAAAGAAGATTTGAAATGATATTTTGAGTAGAAATTCCCTCAGTTTCTGCTTTATAATTCTTTACTATTCTATGAGACAACACCCAAGGTGCAATGTACTGTACATCTTCAATATCAGGGGAATATTTTCCAGAAAGTATAGCATTTATTTTGGAGCCTAAAATTAGATACTGTGAAGCACGTGGACCCGCACCAAAATTAATATACTTATTGACAAAAGAAGACGATGTTGACCTATTAGGGCGAGTCTTCTGCACTAATTCAACTGCATAGTTTATAACATTTGCATTTACTGGAATACTTAGAACTAAATCATGATACTTTAAAATTTCTTCTGTTGTAAAAATTTGCTGGACATTCTCCGTCTTGGATAATGTAGTTCTTTTAACAATATCAACCTCTTGCTCAAATGTGGGATAATCCAACAAAATACTATACATAAATCTATCTAATTGTGCTTCTGGCAAAGGATAAGTTCCCTCTTGTTCAATTGGATTTTGTGTAGCTAAAACAAAAAAAGGTAAAGATAAATTATATGTTTGTCCTCCCACTGTTACTTTTTTCTCCTCCATACATTCTAGAAGTGCAGATTGTGTTTTTGGAGGGGTTATATTAATTTCATCAGCTAAGAGTATATTACAAAATAAAGGACCTTTAATAAATTGAAATTCTTTATTTGAATTTAAAATATCATTACCAATTATATCCGAGGGCATTAAATCCGGAGTAAACTGAACACGATTAAAATTTAATCCTAAAATTTTAGCAATTGTGTTTACGAGTAATGTTTTTGCTAAGCCAGGAACACCTATTAATAAAGCATGTCCACCAACAAAGATTGTACTTAATATTTGTTTTACAGCCTCGTCCTGGCCAACAATAACTTTTGAAATTTGACTCGTTGTCTGGCTATACTTAGCAACCAATTCTTCTACAACAAGTAGATCTTTTTTATCAAGATTATTCTTCATTTTTTAATAAATTATTATAAAATTTATAGCTTGACAAATCCTCTTTTGAGGATATATATAAATCTTTAATTTTTTCTTTATACCAATTATCTAACTTTTTTTCTTCTTGAATTTTTAAACAATAAGATTTTAAAAACGAATAATCATCTTTTAAAGTAGGAGTATGTTCATCTTTTTTTGACACTAATTTAATTATTCTATATGCCTCTTTATTATTTGGTAACTTAATATATATCGGTTTAGTAACACTACCTATTTCAAGGTTTTTTATTTCATTAAAAATAGCAAGATCCATAGTCTCTAAATCAGTCTGAGAAAAAAATGAATTATTAGTGTTTGGATTAATTAACAATCCTCCATTATTTTTAGTTGAAAAATCAGATGAGTATTCTTGTGCTGCTACAGAAAATTCGAGTTGCTTGGAGATAATATCATTCCTTATTTGTTCTAAAATTTGTTTAGCATTTAACAGATCAGAACTTGAAATTTTTGGAGTCATCAAAATATGTCGTAAATCTAACTCATTACCGCGACGTTCTATTAATTGCATAATATGGTAGCCGAATTCTGTTTCAAAAATCTCTGAAATATCCTCAGGACTTAAACTAAATGCTACGCCTTCAAACTCTTTAACAAAATAACCTTTTCTTATTTTTGAATATAAACCTCCATTCCTAGAAGAACCAGGGTCCTCAGAGTATAATATTGCCATAGTAGAAAAATCTGCACCCTTCAAAATACGATTTCTTAAGTCTTCTAATTTAGATAATGTTTCTTCAATAGCTAATTGCGAGGGCTCAGGAGTTTTTAATATTTGAGCAATTTGAAACTGAGTTTCAATAATAGGTAGACTATCTTTATTGGTAGTGTTATAAAATTTTTGAACTTCCATAGGAGACACATCAACATCTTTGATTATTTCATATTGCATTTTCTGAATCAACAACTGGTCAGATACTATAGGCTTTAATTCATTTTTTAATTCAACAATAGTTTTATTAAAATACTTTTCTATCTCATCTAATGACCCTAATTGTTGTTCAAAAAAAGATAATCGCTGATCAATTGTATTTTGAATTTCATTGGGATCAACTTCAATACTATCAATCACAGAAAAATGCAGCAAAGTTTTCTGTAAAAATAGTTCTTCAACCACTTGATTATACAAGTCAGGCGGATTAAAACCTTGATTTTGATATTGCAACATCTGATTACTTATATCACTATGAAAGATAACATGATTACCAACAACAGCAAAAACTCCATCAACTAATGTGGTTGGTAAATTACTGCTGCTTAAATTATTATCACTAGAAGTTTGTGCTATTATAAAATTACAAGTAAATAAAAAAATATATATGTAGATATTAATACTTTTCATAAATTTCAAAATTATTATTAACAATTGCATCTTGGATTAAATCAGTTTCAATATTAAATATAATATCCTTTTTTCTTTTATTGATTAAAATTTTTTTTACAATCGAAGATACATATTCTAACGGTGAAGAAGTACCTTTTAGTTTAAAATCTTGTATAAAAACAAAATAACTGTACACAGAATCATTTAATTCAAATCTTCTTTGTCTTTTTAAAACCTGATTATTTTGATTTAATGCAAGTCTATTTTTTTCTGGCAATTGAGTTAAAAAATCAGACCAACTAATCCAAGGAACATCGCCTAAAAAAAATTTATCTGCATATTGAAAACAATATTTTTCAAGTGTATCCATACTACTAGAATCTGATAAATGATATTTTTGATTAACGAACTCAATATTGGGAGCAACAGATCTAATCTTAATATAATTTAATTTTACAATATCCTCTTTAAGAGCAAAATTATCTAAATTATTTACATAATAATTACTAATTAAAGAATCATGAATTAATGTATCAAGATATGTTTTTATGAAAGCTTCTTTATAATAATGTATTAATAACGATTCTCTATAAATATTAACAAGACTATCTATATATAGTGTTTCATTGTTTAAATTATATTCGGCTTTTTTAACTAGTAATTTTTCTGATGCCCACTTATTAGAAAAATTATGAATAAATAATAAGCTATCCTCAGCATTTAAGTGAGAAAAAAAAGGTATCTCATCAAAGTACAAGTACTGATCAAAAACCCTTGCAACGGGCAGGCTATCATTGTTTTTGGTATTACATGAAATCACACAACCAATAAATAATATAAAGAAAAATCTACTCATCATCCCCCATAGTTAATGGGTTAACTTCTGTAGTAAATATTGAATTATTCCAACCAAAAAAGACATCCTTTGAATAACCAAACAATTGTCCTGTAGTTAAGAAACAAGATTGAAAATCATTGCAGTTAAATTTCTGATTAAAAGCAGATGCATCAAACTTAGAACTAACATACTTGTCATCAACTAATGACAATAATTCAGCATTAACATTAACTTCATATTTCAATCTCAGATCATTTACCCACTCTTCTTCTAATAAAATTTGGTAGTCGGAAATCACAATTCCTTTAATTTCTGACAATAATTTAACTGAAGATGGTAAAATGTCTACAACAAATAATACTTGATTGGTATTTTTAACCCTAATTATATCACCTTTTGAAATTTCTGAAAATTCCTGTGAAAAAATATAATCATCTATTAAATTATTATCGTTTTCTGAAAAAATACCGGATTCAATAGAAACATTTAATTCAGAGTTTTTATTTAATTTTTCTAGTAATTTATTATCTGATAATCCATTTTTACCTATAGCACGAATTAATTTTTTATAAATCATTTCATCCTTTGCACTGTATATTTTCATTGAAACTCTATCAGGCCACATATAATTATTTTTATTTTTTTCATAAAATTTTGCTAATCCTAATGAATCTTGTATTGCCTTATTCCAAACCTTTTCTTCAGACAAGTTAAATAATAATATCCCATCATGATATTCATCAATTAACAATCTAAAATCATCATATTTTTTTTCCAAACTATTTGTTTCTAATTCTAGAATCTTCTTCTCTTTAAAAGTATTATAAAATTGATCAACTAATTCTCTCACATTAATATCTTTTGATAATCGATTTCGGTATGTTGTCATATACTCTGCAAAATCTTTTTGAAAAACCGTTCTTTGTGATAAATTGTCACAATTATTAAACACAAACATTACATGTCCGTTACTATTAATCTTTTCTAAAATATCAGCCCCTGAGAAAAAATCCTCATTTATTATCTTGTAAAAAAGATGCTTTGCTTTAATATTTTCTACCATCCCCCATTCATTTTTTAATCTATTTACAACAACATCTCTTGTTTTTTGCGATCTAGAATCTCTTTCAATTTTCTTTTTTAACGACTCTTTCATCTCTTCAAAGAGTGGTAATGATTTTCTATCTAATAATTTTACTATGTGCCAGCCAAACTCTGTTTGAAATGGCTGAGAAAATGCACCTATTGAATCAAGAGAATATGAAATCTCCTCAAAATTTTTCACCATTTTATTAGTGCCAAACCACTCCAACTCACCTCCTTTTGACCCACTTTTTTTGTCATCAGAATATTTCTTTGCTAAATCTGAAAAATTAGAACCTTTATGAAATTTCAATGAATCATATAATTCATAGATTTTTTTTCGTGAAGAATTAACAGATGATTCTGAATTATTATCCACTCGAATCATTATATGAGAAACCTTAACTTCACCTCTTGAATCTCTTTTATCATTCACTTTAACAAGATGATATCCAAATCGAGTTTTTACAGGCTCTGACACACCACCAACAGGAGTTAAATATGCAGCAGTTTCAAATGGATAAACCATATACAATGCAGTAAAATATCCAAGATTACCATTATTATCCTTTACAGAAGGGTCATCTGAAAAATCTTGAGCTAATTTAACAAAATCTTCACCATTATCTACTTTTTTCTTAATAGCTAATATTTTTTCAAGAGCTTGAATTGTATCATTATTTTCAACTTGAATTAAAATATGACTAACAGAGACTTCTTCCTTTAATCTATTATAAGCCTCATCTAATAATTCATCTGAAATTTTAGAGTCAGTTAAATAAGGTTTTACAAGTTGTCTCTTGTAACCCTCTAATTCACGAACAAATGATGGCAAAGTATCTAATCCTAACTGTTCTGCTTCAACTACTTTTAATTTAAACTTAATGTATAATTCTAAGTATTCTTGCAAAGACTCAGTAAATGGTAAAGTATCGGTTTCTAGTCGGTTTTTATGGTATGTTAACATAAAATCATCAACAGAAATTTTTTCTTCACCAACTTTTAATAAAATATTATCCTGAGCAAATAAGTTGGATATTACAAATAAAATTATGTATATGGTTATGTTTTTCATTGTTTTTATTATTTAAAGTAATTTATATTTTTTTGATTATCTACTATAGTTTGGTGCTTCTTTAGTGATCGTAACATTATGTGGATGACTTTCTAAAACACCAGCACTCGTAATTTTTGTAAATTTTGACTCTCTTAATTTTATTAGATTTTGAGCTCCGCAATAACCCATGCCTGACTTTAATCCACCAATATATTGAAATAAAACTTCAGATAATTTTCCTTTATATGGAACACGACCAACGATACCCTCTGGAATCATTTTATTTTTTTTATTATTTTTTTGAAAATACCTATCTGCTGATCCGCTTTGCATTGCATCTATTGAGCCCATACCACGATAAACTTTAAATTTTCTACCTTCGTAAATAATGGTTTCACCTGGAGATTCTTCTAATCCAGCTAATAAAGAACCTAGCATTACTGAAGAAGCTCCTGCAGCTAATGCTTTTACTATATCACCTGAGAATCTTATACCTCCGTCAGCAATAACAGGAATACTCTTTTTATGTGCAATTTTACAAACTTCATAAATTGCTGTTAGTTGTGGTACACCGACACCAGAAATAATTCTAGTTGTACAAATAGATCCTGGTCCAATACCTACCTTAATTGCATCAGCACCTTTTTCAATCAGCATTTCAGCTGCATCAGGTGTTGCAATGTTTCCAACAACACAATCTACAGAAAATTTAGATTTCACTTTAACTAAAGTCTCAATTACTAATTTACTATGTGCATGAGCAGTATCTATTACAAGTGCATCTACACCTGCTTTAACCAAAGCATGAGCACGATCAATAGCATCATCACCAACTCCAATAGCTGCTGCAACTCTTAATCTTCCTAATGAATCTTTACAAGCTTTTGGCTGTTCTTTAACTTTAACTATATCTCTATATGTAATCAAACCTATTAATTTATTTGAAGCATCGACAACAGGTAATTTTTCTATACGATTTTTCTGTAAAATAGCTTCTGCCTGCTCCAAAGAAGTAGATTTATCTGTGGTAATTAAATCTTGAGATGTCATAATATTATCCACAGTTTGATTTAAGTTTTTTTCAAAACGCAAATCTCTACTTGTAATAATTCCAATTAATTTTTTGTTAACATCTATAATTGGAATCCCTCCTATATTATTCTCTGCCATTACATTTTTTGCCTGCAATGCAGTTGCATTACTGTTTAAAGTTATAGGATCTATAATAACTCCACTCTCAGATCTTTTAACACGTTCAATATGTTGAACTTGATTTTCAATACTCATATTTTTATGAATAACTGATATGCCACCTTCTTTTGCTAAATTAATAGCCATTTCAGATTCAGAAATTGTATCCATAGCAGCAGATATTATTGGTATACTTAATTCAATATTTTTTGAAAAAAATGTATTAGTTGACACTTGAGCAGGAAGTATCTCAGAAAATGCTGGTACTAATAAAACATCATCAAAAGTAAAACCATCTTGTAAACTGTCATGAAAATTCATAAACTTGAATATAAAAAATGAGTGCAAATTTAATAAAATTTGTAGAAATTATGGACTAAATAAATCATAATTGTTTAAGTCTTTTTTTTTCAAAATTAAATTCCTTTATGATTTCATCTATAATATCAGATGCAGAATCAATTGAATTTAACATAGATGCTACTTGACCAATTTCAAGCTCACCTTCACTTAAGTCACCTAAAAACATTCCTTTTTGTGCACGACCTTTACCTAAAAGAACTTTTAAATCAGATTTAGAAGCATTGTCTAAGTAGGCTTCTTCTATTCTAGAATAAAACTTATTTTTCAACATTCTTACAGGTGTTAACTCTTTAAGAGTTAAAACAGTATCGCCATCATTGGAATTTAAAATTTTATTCTTAAAATTCATATGTGCTGAGCTTTCTTTTGATACAACAAAACGAGACCCAATTTGTACACCATCAGCACCTAAAACCATAGCAGCTAGCATGGATTGACCAGATGAAATTCCACCTGCAGCAATTAATGGAATATCTCCAATGGATTTTTTAATTAAAGGAATTAAACAAAAAGTTGTAGTTTCCTCTCTACCATTATGACCACCAGCTTCAAAACCTTCACAAACTAATGCATCAACACCAGCTTCAATTGCTTTTAATGCAAATTTTAAATTCGAAATAACATGTACAACAATTACATTATTAGATTGTAATTTTTTAGTCCAAATAGCAGGGTTTCCAGCAGAAGTAAATACAATTGGAACTTTTTCTGAAATAATTATATCTATATGTTCACTTGAATATGGAAATAATAAAGGAAGATTAACTGCAAAATTATGATTAGTATTTTTACGACATTTTTGTATATGCTCTTTCAAAATATTAGGCCGCATTGACCCAGAGCCAATAATACCTAGACCACCTGCATTAGATACGGCAGAAGCTAACCGCCACCCACTACACCACACCATTCCAGCTTGGATAATTGGATATTTAATACTAAATAAATTAGTAATTATGTTTTCTTTCATTAGTTTTTTATAATTTTAAATACCTCATTATTCTCTCTTATTTTCAAAAAATATAAACCTGATTTAGCAAAAGATAAATCAAGATTATTATGCCATGGATTTAATATACTAGAGTAAATCATATCACCAATTATATTAAAAATATCAATAGTGATGTTATTATTAGTTTTATTGTATAGTGTAAAATGATTGCTAAAAGGATTTGGAAAATAACTTACACTAGAAAATTGTGCATCAATTTCAAGATTACTTAAAAAAGCTTGATAGAAATTTGGGATACCATAACCTAATGAGTCATTTGAATTATCAAAAAGATGGTCAGATTCTTGAATAACATCTATTAATTCCATATTTGTCAAACTTGTATCCGACTGCCATAAACATGCTGCTAAACCTGCAATTAGTGGAGAAGAAAAAGAAGTGCCATTTGCTAATCTTACAGTAGAATCTACATCTGCTACCACTGTATATACACCCTGGGCACAAACATTAGGCTTGATACGACCATCATAAGATGGCCCTCTTGAGCTAAAAGATGCAACTTCACCAATTGCATTAACTGCACCTACCGCTAAAACACTATCACCGTCAGCTGGTGCTCCTATATAGTACCAATCATTATTCCCACTGTTTCCAGCACTGTTAACAACTAAAATACCTCTAGAAGCAGCTAAGTCTGCAGCATTAGTTATTATAGTAGAATTACCATCCATATCATTATAAGAGTGACTATTAATAGTGTCATCATATAAAATTGTATAACCTAAAGAAGAATTAATTATATGAGCTCCTACAGAATCTGCATATTCTGCTGCTGCCGCCCAATTATCCTCTTCAACAAGTGTTTCAGAGGAAGAATCCTCTGTCCGAAACAACATATAAGTTGCTCCTGGTGCTGTACCAATTAAACTATCAGGCATATATCCACCCATTGTTGATAACACCATAGTACCGTGTATACTTCCTAAAAAAACATTAGTATCATTATTTACAAAATCATATGTATCAACTATTTGATTATTAATCCATAAATTATTAAAAATTGGTAATGTTTCTGTTTGTGTAAAACCTGCATCAAAAACAGCTATAACAATGCCATTACCAACAAAACCCTGATTATGTAAATCTACACCACCCAACATATTTATCTGATTAAATGATGGACCATAAGAATTAATAAAAGATCTGTAAATATTATTATTGACTAAATTAATTGAACCATTAAACTTATTGGAGTTTTTTAGTGTTTTAACTCGTTTAATTTCTTGAACAAAATTTAGTTCTTTTAATTGTTCTATCACATCGATTGACTTAACACTTACAGAAACTGCATTAAGCCATCTAGATTGATGACGAATAGATAAATCATATTTATTTATAATTTTTATATAATCATCACATACTGGAATATCATAAAAATCAAATTCTATCCCTTGCAAAGACCTTCTTTCTACGGATTCAAATGAAAGATTAATATCAGTACTACATGCTTTATCACTAAAATATATCCACCAATTACTACTTTGAGAAAAAACAACCGAGGAAAATAAAAATATAAAAAATATATTTTTCATAATTTGAAACCATTATTTATTTATTAATGAATCACTTTGCATATAATTGATTCTTTCCAATTCATTTCCTAATTCATCGTAAAATATCCAAATAGAATCCTTAATTCCCATATTATACCTTCCAAAAGACTCTAGAATACCACTGTCATCATAATAATATGATGCAAAACCATTTAATTGATTCTTACTATATGAAGACTTCATGTTTAATATACCAGATTGATAAAATATTTCAACTTCACCTTCTTTAGAATCGTTGATGTAATTATATTTTTCTGCAACCTGTCCATTGTCATAATAATAAATGCATTCTCCAAATAGTTTATCATTTAAATAGTTTACAAGATTAATTTTTTCTCCATTACTATTATAATAACTCCAAAGTCCTTCTTTCTTTTTATTTACATATTCACCTTCCGCTTTTAAATTTCCATTTGAATAATACAATTTAGCTTGACTTTTTTCTCCATCTACAATATAATTTAATCTAATAACTAAATTTCCACTATAATCAAAATAATTGAATACACTTGTTTCTTTTCCATTAATAAACACACCTTTATATTTAATTTTACCATTTTCATGATAACCAGTCCAATTACCATGCCTGTAGCCATTGTCATCAAATAAATTCTGAGACAGTGCTAATGAAGAATAAAACAATACTATTAAAATAAATCTTTCCATATTTTTAAAGTTTATATAGAGAGTCAAATGTTTTAGCTAAATTTTTCCAGCTATAATTGTCTTTTTTTTTCTTTATTGAATCTGAAAAAGGTTTCTCTCTATTATGTAAATAAAAATCTTCAATTGCAGAAGAAATTGCTTTTGGATTAGGACTAACCAAATAACCATTTTTTTTATGATCAACATATTCCGCCAACCCTCCTACATTGGTTAATAAGAGAGGTCTATTGAAGTTATAAGCAATCATTGAGACGCCGCTTTGAGTGGCAGCAAGATAGGGCTGGACAACCATATCTGATGCACAAAAATAATTTACAACATCATTGTTGTTAATATAAAAGTCATGTAAAACTACTCTATCTGAAATACCTAAATTATTGATTTTCTCACAATACTTTTCTTTTGAATCATAAAACTCACCTGCAATAATTAATTTCACATCAAGTTTTGATATATTTTTCTCAGCTAGTGCATCCAACAAAATTAATAAGCCCTTATAGTTTCTAATTAACCCAAAAAATAAAATGTATTTACTTTCATTATTATTTAATGTAGTATTTGAGAGACCAAGATTTTTTCTTGCATCAATTTTTGGAATACTCTTTCCAAAATTATTATAAATAGGATGTGGGCACACTAAAATATTTTTCAATGTATGATTATATTTTAATAAATCACATTTTACAGATTTAGACATAACAACAAATGCATCACATGATTTTATAAAATAAGATGTCAGAAACTTTTGAAGAGGTATTGACTCATGAGGATTAATATTGTCAATCCATGCAATAATAAATATTGATTTTTTCCTAATTAATTTTGCTATTAAACTTAAGCAAACAGCAAAGTACGGGTGCCAGTACCTAATTATCACATAATTTGGTTTTTCATTAATAACCCAATAAGCTGTTTTTAACCAAGAAAAGGGGTTTAATGTATTAATTAAATTAAATGTTGATGAAGAAGAACTAGAAATTGAATCTACAGTTTGTTGTTTACCTGGGAAAAGGAATTTAGGATATTGCAAACTATATGAAACAATTTTTGAATTTTGGTGGTTTTCTTCAAAATAATTTTGCAATGCATGATTGCTTTCAGATATACCGCCTCTAAGAGGGTATGAAGGTCCTATGATTATTCTTTTTAACAAATTAAAATCCTATTTTTTTACTAATTTTTTCTATATGGCTAATTGGTTTATTTCGAATAATTAATTCACCTAAAAATCCAGCCAAGAACATCTGTGTACCAATAATCATACATAACATAGCTAAATAAAACAAAGGCCGATCTGTCATATTAAATTGATATAAAATAAATTTAGCATAAGTTAAATAACCTGCAATCAAAAAACCGATAATGAAAAATAAAATACCAAGTAAACCAAATAAATGCATAGGAGTTTTTCCAAATTTATGTAAAAAAGAAATAGAGATTAAATCCAATAATCCATTTGAAAAACGATTCCATCCACCATATTTAGTTTTTCCAAATTCTCTTTTTCTATGATTTATAACTTTTTCTCCTATTTTATTATAACCTGCATTTTTAGCTAATAATGGAATATACCTATGCATTTCTCCCGATAGTCTAACATCTTTAACTACATCTATTGAATATGCCTTTAAACCACAATTAAAATCATGCAAATTAATGCCAGACATAATTCTAGTTGCCCAATTATATAGCTTAGTTGGAATAGTTTTAGAAATAGGATCCAATCTTTTTTTCTTCCAACCAGATACTATATCATAATGATCATTTACAATCATACTATATAGAACAGGAATTTCTTTTGGATCATCTTGTAAATCTGAATCCATAGTCACCACAACACTACCACTAGCATAAAAAAAACCTACATCTAAAGCCGCTGATTTACCTAAGTTTTTTTTAAATCTTAAAGCTTTAACAGAATTTAGTTCACATATGATATTCCAAGATTCGTCGGTGCTCCCATCATCTATTAATATTATTTCATAATTATAATTCGTATTTAATTCTTGATGTATTTCATTAACAAGAATTTTTATTGAATCAGACTCATTGTAAACCGGTAAAATAATAGATAAATCCATAAATTATTTTATAATTTGTTTCAACAAAGATATTAGTGCTGAGTAAAGTACGCAAGGTATTAGCCAAAATACATAAGAATTTAATTGTGATTTAATAGAAAATGAATGTAAAAAATACTGATTATTATAATTATTATTAAAATCAAAAAAAGCACTTGGTAATAAACCGTACACACCAACTATATTATTTGCTAAATTATTATATAAAAGAAAAGTGAAACATGAATATAGTAAAGAAGCAACAGACAATACTAAAAAAACTATAGAGAAATACTCTTTGTATGTAAAACTATTATTATAGTTTATAAATAACATCAAAACAGGAAACATTAAAAAAATCACCACAAAAATAGTTGAATGATATGTAGAATTAAATAACATGTCTGGATAAAAAAAGTAACAAATAACAGTTAATATACACAAAAGAATTCCTAAAAAGAATCCGTGAATTAAGGCATATTTTTTATGTATTGGTAACATTTTAGCTGTAAATATAAAAGTAAATTATAAAATAATTTTATTTTTGCAATGGGCAAGTCTTACACAACCAGCTCCTACTGAACCTCCCCAGGGTCGGAAGACAGCAAGGATAAGGTGGTCGTAGCGGTGTGATGTAAGTAGCTTGCCTTTTTTTTTGCAAAAAAAAACAGGATTCTATCCTGCTTTTTTTTATTTAAAAAAAATAATTTAAAATTATATATCTTCAAATTTAAGATCTGAAAAATTTTCTGTATCCTTTGAGTCTTCAGAGATATCATTATTAGATGATTCTGAACTACTATTGTCAGAATTAGTAATAACATCTCTGCCTTTTTTATCAAAAATAAAATCTGCTACTTCCTTGAAGCTAGCTGCAAATTCATCAAAATCTTCTTTGTATAAATAAATTTTATGTTTTTTATAATGAGCAGAACCATCATCATTACTAAACTTTTTACTATCAGTAATTGTCATATAATAATCTTCAGCTCTAGTAGATCTTACATCAAAAAAATATGTTCTTCTACCTGCTCGAACAGACTTTGAAAAAATCTCTTCTCTATCATAATTTTCTTTTCCTTCCATTTTAAATTATTGTTAGTTAATAGTTAATAAACAAATCTATAAAAATATATTTATATTCAAAGATTTATTTTAAAAGCATTTGGTTAATAAATAATTTTTGATATTCACCAAACTCTTTAATTAAATCTAAGTGTGTGCCTTCTTGAATTATTTCACCTGATTTCAATACAAAAATTTGATTACATTGTGATAACAGTGACAATCTGTTTGAAGTTAAAATAATAGTAATACCTCTTAGAGATTTTAAATAATTAATAATACGCAATTCTGTTTCAGAATCTACATTTGATAATGCATCATCTAAGACAAGGAACTCCGGCTCCCTTAAGAGAGCTCTAGCAAGTGCAATACGTTGCTTTTGTCCACCAGAAAGAGTTACCCCACCTTCTCCAATATGAGTGTCAAATCCCTGATTAAAAGATTTAATTTCTTCAAGTATAGAAACATTTTTTGAAATTTTAAGTAATTTTGATTCATCAACTGCATCAAGGCCAAATAAAATATTGTTTCTAATAGAATCAGAAAATAAAAATATATTTTGAGACACATAAGCAATATTATTTCTAAATTCATCCCAATTAAAATTATTTGAAGATTGATTGTCAAAAAAAAGACTTCCAGATGAAGGTGTAATTAATCCAGCTAAAATTTTAAGAATTGTACTTTTACCTGAACCTACATGTCCTACAAAACCCACTATATTGTTTTTTTCTATATGAAAATTAATTGAATGAACTGCGACTTTATTTGAATTCGTATATCTATATGACACATCCACCATATCGATAGAGTTTTCAAATTTATAAATTGAATTTTTATTTTTTGAAGAAAGATAATAAGTAGTGAAATCTTTTTTATTTAAAAACTCATTAATTCTAGTTTGTGATGCTGCAGCTCTTTGAATAACCTCAGTAACCCATCCTATAGATGTAGCGGGCCAAGTTAACATATTAACATAAATAATAAATTCAGTTATTTCACCTACTGTAACTTTTCCTTCTGCAAGCAATAAACCCCCAAAATAAATAGTTAATAAAATACTAAAACCAACAAGAAATAAAACCAACGGAAAAAAAAATTGAATTTGTTTTTGATAAGGATATATTTCTATTCATATAATCCGTAGAAATATCTTTAAAATCATTAATAATTTCATTTTCTTTCACAAATGACTTAACAAGTCTAATACCTGAAACAGCTTCTTGCACTGAGTTGGTTAATAAAGAGAGTTTATTTTGGACTATACCGCTTTTATAATTTATTCTATGACTAACTCTATAAATTAACAATGACAAAACCGGTAAAGGTATAAGAACAACCATTGTTAATTGTGGGCTTATTATTATCATTCTGTAAAGAATAAGAATAATTAAAGTTATTAAGTTCATACTATACATTAAGGCAGGTCCCAAATACATTCTAACTCTACTTACATCCTCAGTTATTCTATTTAATATATCACCGGAGTCAAATAATTTATAAAAATTCAATGACAAATTCTGATAGTGAAGAAATATCTCATTTTTAATATCAAATTCTATATTCCTTGAAACAACTATAATATTTTGTCTCATATAAAACATAAATACACCTCTCATTAATGCGAAAATAATCAACAATCCTGCATAAATTGCTAACAAATAATAGAGATGATCATAAGTTAATTCCTGATTCAATTTAGCTTTTTCAACCTCCTCTATAATTAAATTAAATGACTTACCAATTAAATGAGCAGGAAAAAGAGCAGAAATATTTGCTACTATAACAAAAAAAAATCCCACAGCAATTTTAAAACTATATTTATGTAAATATTTATTTAAGTATTTTAAACTTTTCATAAAAAAATAATTTTCAATTTATAAATAAAAAAGATTACTTTTGTCCTGCATCAAAAATAATAAATTGTAAAACTCAAGCTAACTATGAAAATATGTAATATTAAAGAAATTGCTGAAATAGATTCCAATGTGCTTGATTACATGAATAGAAAACAACATGAAAAAGTTGTTTACTGCTCAGATTCTTCAACAGGATTAAAAGCAATCATAGCAATTCATAATACTAATTTAGGTCCAGCATTAGGTGGTACCAGAATGTGGGCATATAACAATATTAGCGAAGCCACCAAAGATGTACTCAGACTATCAAGGGGAATGACCTATAAAGCAGCTATCACAGGCCTGAATTTAGGTGGTGGCAAAGCAGTAATTATTGGGGATTCTAATAATAAAAATGATGCTATGATGAGATCTTTTGGAAAATTTGTGGAATCACAAAATGGTCAATATATTACTGCAGAGGATGTAGGCATGAGTACTCATGATATGAAAGTGATTTTTGAAGAAACCAATCATGTAGTAGGAAAACCAATAGAGTTAGGAGGGAGTGGAGACCCATCCGTAGTTACAGCATATGGAGTATTAATGGGCATGAAAGGTAGTGCTAAATATAAATGGGGCAGCGACAAGTTAGAAAATAAAAAAGTACTAGTCCAAGGAGTTGGCAATGTGGGTGAAAATTTAATTCAATTGCTACTAAAAGAAAATGCTGACATATATATTAATGATGTTAATGAAGTAAAACTCAATAATATCAATAAAAAATATAATGTTAAAATTATTGAAAAAAATATTTTTTCTTCAGACATTGATATTTACGCACCTTGTGCACTAGGAGGAACATTAAACGAAAAAACTATTCCTCAATTAAAATGTGCAATTGTAGCTGGTGCAGCTAATAATCAATTAGCAAAAGAATATATTCATGATGAAATGCTTAGGGAAAATAATATATTATATGCTCCTGACTTTCTAATCAATGCAGGTGGATTAATTAATGTTTATTCTGAATTAAAAGGCTTTTCAAATTCACAAGTCATGAAAAAAACAGAAAACATTTTTGACACCACAATATCAATACTTAAAAAATCTGAAAAAGAAAATATATCTACTCAAAAAGCTGCATTAAAAATTGCAAAAGAAAAAGTTTTCAAAAAACATAATGCATAAATGCTACCTAGAAGACATATTAGAATTAAAGTTTTTCAATCACTTTATGCATATTCACAACAAAATCTGGATAAAAATTTTAGTATAGAAAAAGAATATCATAAAAATCTAGAAGGATATTTAAACAGTTATTTTTTTATAATTAATTTAATTAAACAGTTACACAATTTAGCCTTATCTGAAATAAAAATAAATAAAAATAAATTTATTCCATCAAAAGCTGACCTAAATCCCAACATAAGATTTATTAATAATTTTATCTTTCAAAAAACTAAAAAAACACAAATACCACCAAATATTAATTTTGACAATGAAAAACTAAATATTGTTATAAAAAAAATCTTTACTTCTCTTAAAAAAACTAAATTCTACAATAATTACATGTTAAAAACATCTATTCAAAAAGTAGAAGAAAAAAAAATCATATTTCATATACTAAAGAAGTATTTTATTAATAATGAAAAAATACATGATTTTATAGAAGACTACTCGATTTACTGGAATGAAGATATGATGGTTGCATATAATATTTTTAAAGAAAAAATTAATCACAATCAAACACTTAACAGTATTAAAATATTTAGAAAAAAAGAAGACCAAATATTTGGAAAAAATCTTATAAACAAAACAATACAAGAAGAAAAAGCCACTAGTAAAATAATTCATAAAATTGCTAAAAATTGGGATGAAGAAAGAATTGCACTTACTGATTTAATTCTCATCAGAATGGCAATGATTGAAATAAGATATTTTATTGATATTCCAAATAATGTCACAATAGATGAATATATAGAAATTGCTAAGCAATACAGCACTCCTAAAAGCAAAGAATTTATCAATGGTATTCTCGATGTTTTTTCTAAAGATATTTTATCAAAAAAACTAACTGAATAAAAAGAATTTAATTATTTTTGAAAAAATATGCATTGAATAATCAATGAAAATTAAAATTAATATGAAAAATCAAATACTCTTGTCTATATCTGTTTTATTATTATTGTTCAGTTGTCAAAATGCAACCAATAAAATCAATGAAACAGCTACTAATGACAAAAATACAGTTGAAACAACAACTGAGAATCCAATTAATGCACAAATAATAGACAATTCAGGTGGTGCAAGTTTTAAATTCACTAATACAGGTGGTACTGTTTGGGATTTTGGCACCATACAACAAGGGGAATCACCTAAGTTTACTTTTAAATTTATTAATAATGGTAATGAACCAATGATTATTTCAAATGCAAAAGGAAGTTGCGGCTGCACAGTTCCACAGTGGCCAAAAGAACCTATAGCACCTGGTGCTGAAGGAGAAATAAGTGTTCAATTTAACTCTAAAGGAAAAAAAGGATCACAAAACAAAACAGTTACTCTAACAGCAAATACAACACCGCCAACAACCAAACTCAGAGTGACTGGGCAAATTGAAGTAACTGAATAATAATGCAACAACTTTTTATTATATTACAAAGTCCACCAAGCTCAGGTTTTGCTAGCTTCCTACCATTCATTTTAATTATGGTAGTCTTTTATTTTTTTATGATTAGACCTCAAATAAACAAACAACGTGCTGATCAAAAGTTTCAAACTGAATTAAAAAAAGGAGACAAGATTGTCACTATTGGAGGAATATATGGTAAGATTATCGGTGTTAAAGAAGATAAAATTATATTAGAAATAAATGAAAACACTAAAATGACAATTGAAAGAAATTCAATTTCTAGAGAAAAATCTATGATAAGGTCATAAATCATGATAAACAAGTTTTTCTAAAACTTCACATTGAAAAAAAAAAATACTCATAAACCTATTAAAGTTGGACTAACAGGCGGAATTGGTTCAGGAAAAACTACTGTCTCAAATATTTTAAAAACCGTCGGCATTCCAGTGTTTAATTCAGATGATGAAAGTAAAAATCTACTTAAAGTAAATCCGAAAATTATTAATGATGTAAAAAATTTATTTGGAAAATCTATCATTCAAGAAGAAGAAGATATAGATTTAAAAAAACTAGGGAATATTGTATTTTCAAATAAGTCGAAACTAAATCAGTTAAGTAATATTCTCCATCCAGAAGTATTAATAAAATTCAAACAATGGATGTTGACACAAAATACTACATACATAATTAAAGAATCTGCAATATTATTTGAAACTAAAACATATAAAGAATTAGACAAGATTATAATAGTAACCGCACCTTTAGCTTTAAGAATAGATAGAATTAAAAAAAGAGACCATAGAGACATCAAGCAGATAAAATCAATTATAAATAATCAACTAAACTTAAACACACAATTAGACAAAGCAGATTACATAATTAACAATGATGAAAAATCACTACTAATTCCAAAAGTAATTGATTTACATATGAGATTATCGAGGTTGTGAAATGTAACTAATTTCCTGTTTTAATATTTTTTGTGCTCTCTTTATAATCAATGTATTTTCATTTGAATGCTTCAGCAATTTTTTTACTAAATCATCTGTACTATTATTATCAACAGAGTTAGCACAATTTGATATACAATTAATCATTTTATTCTTAACCAATTCTAAAATCTTCCACAAACCATCAGACACATAAATTTGTTGAGATATATTATATTCATACTCACTTACAATATTTTTAATCAAAATTGAAGGGATTTTTTCAATTTTTTCATTATGTAATTCAAGCCTATTAATCATTCCTACTGGTTCTATTCTTTCTAAAAAAAGAGTTAATCTTTCATAAGCTCTCAACTTTATCTCAATTTCATTTTGAGTTAATTCACTAGAAATATTTTGGCTTACATCCAAATCACGATTCCTTCTTAAGTAAAAGAAGACAAAACTTAATATTGTGATAAAGACAGCAAAATAAAGTATATTTTCAAGAAAAAAATCCATATCAAATAATTAATAAGCTAATATCGTTATTTTTAATATGAAAAAAATTAATTTCATAGTTATAATTATTTAAAAGTAGATATGCAATTATCAAAAAAAATTCAACAACTCCAAGAATCTGCAACCCTTGCAATGGCAAGAAAGAGTAGAGAATTACAAAAAAAAGGTAATAAAATTATTAATTTAAGCTTAGGTGAACCTGATTTCAATACACCAAATTTTATCAAAAATGCTGCAAAAAAAGCTATTGATAATAACTTTTCAAAATATACTCCAGTAGCTGGATATCATGATCTTTTGGAAGTGATTTCAATGAAATTCAAAAGAGATAATAAATTAATTTATAATCCTAATCAAATCATCTGTTCTACTGGAGCAAAACAAAGTATAGCACAATTATTAATGGTACTTCTAAATAAGAATGATGAAGTAATACTACCATCACCTTATTGGGTTAGTTATTCTCAAATGATACAATTAGCTGGAGGTAAGGCTAAAGTTATTAAAACAAATATAAAAGACAACTTTAAAATCACCCCAGATTGCTTAAAAAAAGCAATTACTAAAAAGACAAAAGCATTTCTTTTTAGTTCTCCATGCAATCCAACTGGATCAGTTTACAGCAAAAAAGAACTTATAGATTTAGCAAGTATATTTAAAAAACATAAAAATATCATTATTATTTCTGATGAAATATATGAGCATATCAATTTCGCAAAACATCATTTTAGTATTGGAAGAATTGATGGATTACAGAACCAAGTGGTAACAATTAATGGTTTATCTAAAGGATATGCTATGACAGGTTGGAGATTTGGATATTTAGGTGCTCCAAAAGAAATTGCTCAAGCTTGTGTCAAAATGCAAGGTCAAATTACATCAGCCACTTGCTCAATAACTCAACGAGCAGCAATTACAGCATTAAAATCAGACCCTAGTTGTACTTATGATATGAGAAATAAATTTAAAACAAGAAGGGATCTCATGATTCAATTATTATCCGAAATTCAGGACATAAATATCAATACACCAGAGGGAGCATTTTATATATTTCCTGACATTTCTAATTACATAGGAAAAAAATATAATCAATATAGCATTAATTCGAGCGATGACTTAGCTATGTACTTATTAGAATATGCAGGAGTTTCCACTGTTTCTGGAACTGCATTTGGAGCTAAAAACTATATAAGAATATCATATGCAGCAGCTGAAAAAGAATTAATTAGTGCATGTAAGCTTATTAAAAAATACTTACACCAATTAAAATAATATGAAAAGAAAAATTCAATTTTTTATAATTTGCATATTTATTACAAATCTATGTTTTGGTCAAGAAGAATTACCACTAAATAACCCATTATATGACAATCAAATCTATCACTTTGGATTTACAATTGGTGTAAGTAATTCAAAATTTCAAATAAATTATAATAGTGATTTTATCACACAAAATGATTTTGACCAAATTCTCTCTAAACATTCCCCAGGATTTAATGTGGGCATCATCATGGACTTAAAAATCGGAAAAAATACTAACTTAAGACTGACGCCTTCATTTAATTTTACTGATCAAAAATTATATTTCACTCAAAATTATATACAAACAGTTAAGCCGGAAAACAATACTGGAATTTCTAATTTTGAATTACCACTATATTTAAAATATAGATCTGATAGAATTAATAACGGAAGAGCTTATCTATTATTAGGTGGTAATTTTATGCTTGATATGAGTGCTACAGAAACTCTATCTCTTGCACAAGAAATTGAATTTTATAAAACAAACTATTCGATTGATATTGGATTTGGTATAGATGTATATTTTGCATTCTTTAAACTATCACCAGAAATCAAATATTCTTACGGCCTAAAGAATATGTTAAAAGACCAAAATAATGAATATAATAATTTAATTAGCAACCTAGCTACAAGAGCAATTCTTATTTCATTAACATTTGAGTAGGGGGTTACCTGTGTGGATTAATTGCAAAACCAACAGAAATATTAAAAAATGGTGAAACTAAAGGATATACTGGCATATTTACAAAATTTCCAAGAGCATCAACAATATCTTCATTAATATCAATTTCACCAGTAGATGATTCAGGATCATTGAAAGTCCAAGATCCTATGTGTGCTTTATCAAATTTATTTAAATTTAAAAAAATACCAGCATCTAATTTTAATCTTAGTCTTCTAGCAGTTCTCATATCAAAGGTTCTCCACATAAACTCAGTTAAAAAAGGAATACCATCCCAAGCATAACTAAGATTAAATGTTAGACCACTATAATTCCTGTTGTTTAATTGCTCCACTAAAGAATCTTCAGTATCCATAAAATATGTCTTAAATCCTATTTCTAAGGACTTTCTTAACATAACATATCTAAATTTCGGCATAATTGTTTGAACAAATCTGTCAAATGGATTGTTATAAGTACCTTGATTAACTTTATTCCTTTTTCCAGGGTTAAGAGAAACACCAAACTTTGCATTAACATCTTGATCAAAATCCATACCACCCATAAAATAAAATCTTTCTACTTGAGTTCCATATTTTCTACCATAGAAATTAATTTTTATAGCCCAAGAAGGTTGAGAACCATAAAATATTTCAAAAGGAGCTCTGTCTTTACCTAAGAACGTGCCTCTTTTTTGCTTGTGACCTGGATCCAAAAGACTTAGATATAGGCCTGAATTTGTCTCATTATTTGTATTATCACTTTCGTTGTTTGCATTAATAGAAAAAGCAAAAAAGAAAGCAAATATTGATACTATAATATGTTTCATTATACATTGAAATTAATTATTAATATAAGCTAATTTAAAGAAAAAAAAATATAAATAATCATCATTATCTAAATTCAGATAAAATAATTCCAAAAGATACCGCTACATTTAATGAATCTATTTGTTTATTTTTTGTAGGAATTAAAATTTCTTTATCTAATAATTTTTTAATTTCTAGACTTATACCATGTGATTCATTACCAAAAATAATAGCATAATTATTTTTTATTTTTAACTTATATATACTCTCACCTAAAAGAGTAGCACCACAACATATAATTCCTTGTTGTTTCATTTTCTTGATAAGTATTTTTAAATCAATAATATGTATTGAGACTCTTGACAAAGAACCCATTGTAGATTGTACAACTTTTGGATTATAAACATCTACACATTCTTTTGATAAATATAAAGACTGAAGTCCAAACCAGTCGGCAGTTCTAATCATTGAACCCATATTGCCGGGGTCAGAAATAGAATCCAATAACACAATCTGCTCATGATGAACAAATTGATCTATATCAAAATGTGTTTTTTTTCTATAAACAACTGCTAACACATTGGAAGGATTTTTTAAATAACTAATTCGTTTTAATTCGGCTTTAGTAATGAATGTGACATTCTCATTTTGATTATATGTAAAACCTTTGTCTGTTGAAAAAATGGAATGTATTTTATAGTCAGAATTAATAAATTCATCTACAAGATGTGGTCCTTCAACTACAAAACAATTGTATTTTAATCTATATTTACTATATCTTAAAGATGATATAAACTTGATATTTTGCTTAGATAGCATATTAAAAGAATAATTTAGTACAAAATAAAATAATTACATTGTTTAAAAAAATTACATCAATTATAATTATCACATTATGTGTTTCTTGTTATAACACTAAACATATTGCGTCAGAAGATTTTCTTCTTGCAAAGAATACAATTATAATTAATGGTTACAAAAGTAATAGGATTGATGGAATTTCTAACAAAGAAATTCATAATATCATTAAACAAAGTCCAAACAAAAAAATAATTGGATTAATTCCATTTCATATATGGCTATACAATTTAAGTAATCCCGAAAAGAATAATTGGATTAATTCATACTTAAGGAAAATTGGGGAAAAACCTGTGATTCTTAATCAAGAATTATTACAAAAAAGTATAACCCAAATCAAATCACATTTTGAAAACAACGGGTACTTCAACTCAAATGTTACTCATACTATCAATTTACATAAAAAGAAAGCTTATATAGATTATAAGATTTCCACTGGGGAATCATATATAATAAACAAAATAAAATATCCGTCTGTAGACGATTATGATATTGATAAACTGATTGAACTCAGTATTAAAAAAAGTGAAATTAAGAAAGGAGATGTATTCACATACAATGACTTAAATAAAGAACGCTTTATTATTGAAAAAGTATTTCAAGACAATGGATACTATAAATTCACGAAAGATCTAATTTACATTCAAGCTGATAGCACAGAAAATAAATTAGTTAATATTATTTTTGACTTTAAGGATGTTAAAACTGATTCTATTAATTATATCAAATTTGATATTAATAATATATTTATTCATTTAGATAATAATGCACACTTTACAGACACAATAAAATATAACAATTATTATTTTATTAAACCTAGAAATGAAAACTTCAAATTAAAACTAAATGTAATTGAAGAATTAATTAAAATTCAACCAAACAATCAATATTCTGAAAAAGATGTAGAAACAACATATAATAACTTGTCTAATTTAGCTTTTTTTAAAAAAATTGAGATTGAATTCATTGAAAATCCTTTAACAAACCAATTAAATTGCAATATTAACATAGAAGATCCTATTAAAATGTATTATTCAATTGAAACTGAGGTAAAAAGATCAGCCGACGAAGGAAATATAGGTGTATCAAGCTACTTGCAGTTTGGTAATAATAATCTTTTAAAAGGTGCAGAGAATCTAAATAGTAAAATAAAAATTTCATTAAGTAACAGACAAGCAGGTTCTGAAAACTCAGATATTTTATTTAACACTAAAGAAATATCATATGAGCTAGGAATTAGAAAACCTAAACTTATTTTACCTAAAAAACTAGATAAGTGGTTAGTAAATAGTTTTCAAATGAATACTCAGTTTGTTATCTCTGCTACAAAACGAGAACGCCCCGATTTTTCTAGCCAAACAATTACACAAAAACTAGGCTACAGTTGGAAAAATGCAAATAATAAACATCATCAATTTAATTTAATTGAATTAAGTTTTTCGGATATTGAAGAAAATGAATTTATTAATAATTTAATTTTAAATAATATTTATTTACAAGAACAATTTGAAGATAAATTTATACCTGCCATCAACTACATCTATACTTTTAATAATCAAAAAATATATAAAATTACTAACTACACATATTTTAAAAGTAAAATAGAAACTAGCGGTAATTTTTTTCAAATTCTGGGACAAACTGGTAAACTAGAAACTAATGAAAATGATGACTTTATGGTTTTTAATAATCCATTTTCTCAATATGCTAAAATAGATTTTGATTTCAGAAGATATTTAATGTTTTCAAAATATAACACATTTGTATTTAGGAGTTTTTTAGGAATTGCATATGCATATGGTAACTCAGAAAAAATACCTATTCAAAAACAATTTTTCTCAGGGGGTGTAAATAGCATCAGAGCATGGGAAGCATTTAATTTAGGCCCTGGGACATCATCCCATACAAATAATAATTATGCAACTGGTGACTTAAAATTAGAATTTAATTTAGAATACCGTTTTGATTTTATTAATTCACTAAAATCTGCTTTATTTATTGACGGTGGAAATATTTGGCTTCTAAAGGAAAATAATCAAAGTGGAAGTACATTTAAATTAAATAAATTTTATCATGACATAGCCTTAGGAGCTGGAATTGGCTTTAGATACGATTTTGACTTTTTTGTTATAAGATTAGACTTGGCTAGTATCATTCGAGATCCAAGTCAAAATAAAGGGGAAAGATGGGTGAATAATATATTTAATAGAAAATATCGATATAATTTAGCCATAGGTTATCCATTTTAATTTAAATTTGAACTATTATGAAAAATTTAAAAAATATTGCACAAGCAATGGTTTCACCAGGAAAAGGTATTCTAGCAGCTGACGAAAGCACACCTACTTGTACAAAAAGATTCACTGCACTTAAAATAGAAAGTACTGAATCTAGTAGAAATAGATATCGAAGTATGTTACTGAGTGCTAATAATCTAAATCAATACATTAGTGGAGTCATACTGTTTGATGAAACATTTTATCAAAATATGATTGACACCTCACAAACTATTCCCCAGTATTTAAAATCAAAAAATATTCTAACGGGAATTAAAGTTGACACAGGTGCAAAGTCACTCGCAAAACACCCGGGTGAAAAAATCACTGAAGGACTAGATAATCTTAGAGAAAGATTACAAAAATATCACATGGAAGGAGCTGACTTTGCAAAATGGAGAGCTGTAATTACAATTAACAAAAATATTCCGTCTGATACATGTATGCATGCTAATGCACATGCACTAGCAAGATATGCTTCACTCTGTCAAGAAAATAGTATTGTACCAATTGTTGAACCTGAGGTGTTAATGGAGGGTAATCATAATATTAATACATGCTATGAGGTTACTGATAAAATTCTGAAAATAGTCTTTCAAGAATTGAAATTATTAAAAGTTGACCTTGAAGCAATGGTTTTAAAACCAAATATGGTTTTATCTGGGTTAGAAAATAACGAAAAAATATCAGAGGATACTGTTGCTAAAATGACTTATGATGTTCTTAATAAGAATGTACCTAAAGAGGTTCCAGGTATTGCTTTTTTATCTGGTGGGCAAAGTAGCGATTTAGCTACTCAACGACTAAATAATTTAAATAAATTATATGGAAATGAAAAATCTTGGAATTTAACATTTTCGTATGGTAGAGGTTTACAACAAGATGCACTATTAAATTGGGCAACTGGAAATACAAAAAAAGCACAAGAAGCACTCATCTATAGAGCAAAAATGAATCAGCATGCTTCACTTGGTAAGCTATAAATAGTTACAAAATGGGTTGGTTCAAAAGAAAAAATCAAGGTATTTTTACAGATAGTAAATCTAAAAAAGATGTACCAAAGGGTCTTTGGTATAAATGTCCACAGTGTAAACAATTAAGCCCAAAAAAAGAACATGAAAAAAATTTTTCTGTCTGTTCATACTGTGATTATCATTCAAGAATAAATAGTATTCAATACTTTTCTATATTATTTGATGAAGGAAAATATAAAGAAACAAACAACAATCTTAAATCTTTAGATCCTCTTTTATTTATTGATACAAAAAAATATAGCGACCGATTAAAAGAAGCTGAAGAAGCCTCGATCTTCAACGAAGCAATTAGTACAGCTTACGGAAAAATGAATGGAAAGTTAATTGCAATTGCTGTTATGAACTTTGAATTTATTGGTGGTTCCATCAGTTCTGCCGTAGGTGAAAAAATATGTAGAATTATTAAGTTATCAATTAAGAAAAAAATACCATTACTAATTATTTCTAAATCTGGTGGAGCACGGATGATGGAAGCTGCCTTTTCTCTCATGCAACTTGCAAAAACATCAGCACATTTAAGTTTACTAAGTAAGGAGAAAATTCCCTACATATCTCTTTTAACTGATCCAACATTTGGTGGAGCAACTGCATCTTTTTCTATGTTAGGAGATATTAATATTGCTGAACCGAATGCTTTGATTGGGTTTGCTGGACCTAGAGTAGTTAAAGAGACAATAGGAAAAGACTTACCTGAGGGGTTTCAAAAGTCTGAATTTTTACTCGAAAAAGGTTTCTTAGATTTTATTGTTCATAGGAAAAATTTAAAAGAAAAAATTTCTGATTTTCTCAATATGGTATATTATTAGAAAATAATCCATTGTTTAGTAAAATAAATACTATATTTGCACCTCATTTAAATATTTTAAAAAAAATATATGTATTTAGATACTAAAAAAAAGAAAACAATTTTTAAAAAGTATGGTAAATCTGAAGCTGATACAGGTAATTCAGAAAGCCAAATTGCTATTTTCACAGAAAGGATAAATCATTTAACTCAGTATTTAACCGAAAATAAAAAAGATAACAACACAAAAAGATCTTTAGTATTGTTAGTGGGGAAACGACGAAGAATGCTAGACTATTTAAAGAAGAAAGATATAGAAAGATATAGAAAAGTTATCAAATTGCTCAATTTAAGAAAATAACTTATCTGAGCAATAACTACTTACTAACAATAAACCCTTATATAAAATAATGAAACCAGAATTAAAGACAGTGAAAATTTGTCTAAATAATGACAAAGAAATTACTATAGAAACAGGACTATTAGCAAAACAAGCACATGGATCTTGTGTAGTAAAAATGGGTGACACAATGATATTAGCAACTGTGGTGTCAGATAAAAATCAAAAAGAAGGGATTGACTTCTTACCGCTTAGTGTTGACTACAGAGAAAAATTTGCAGCTGACGGCAGGTTCCCAGGAGGCTTTTTAAAAAGAGAAGGTCGACCATCAGACCAAGAAATTCTGGGCATGAGACTAGTTGACAGAGTTTTAAGACCATTATTTCCGAAAAATTATCATTCAGAAACACAAGTCATGATTCAGCTAATGTCGCATGATAGAAATGTTGACCCCCATTCACTTATAGGACTAGCAGCTTCAACAGCACTAACTCTATCAGATATACCATTTGAAGGACCTATATCTGAAGTTAGAGTTGGTAGGATTAATGGTGATTTTATTATAAACCCCAGCCCCGAAGAATTAATAAGTTCTGACATAGACCTTATGATTGGAGCATCAACCGAATCAGTCATAATGGTTGAAGGTGAAATGAAAGAAATCTCTGAAGAAGAAATGATTGAGGCAATTAAATTTGGACACGAAGCTATTAAAGATCAGTGCAACCTGCAGCTTGAACTCCTTAAAAAATGTGATCCTATACTAAAACGAGAAAATATAGAGTCAGAAGACACTGAAATCACTAATAAAGTACATAAATATTGCTACGATTCAATTTATAAGATTGCAAGTAAAAATACCACTAAACAAGAAAGAACTGATCTACTTGACGACCTTAAAAATAAACTAATTGACACATTTTCTGAAGAAGAAAATACAGAACATGGAGAAGAAATCAATAAAGCATTCTACTCATGTCAAAAAGAAGCGATAAGAAATTTTATTCTAGATACACAAACAAGATTAGATGGTAGAAAAACCGATGAAATTAGACCAATTTGGTGTGAAATAGATTATCTTCCAAAAACTCACGGATCAGCTGTATTTACTAGAGGTGAAACACAGTCATTAACTACAGTTACCCTTGGAACATCATTAGATGAAAACAGGCTAGATACTGTCACTCAACAAGGTGCTGAAAAATTTTACCTTCACTATAATTTTCCACCATTTTCTACTGGTGAAGCTCGTATGAAATTTAGTGTCAGCAGAAGAGAAATTGGTCATGGAAACCTAGCTCAAAGAGCATTAAAAGATATGATTAAAGAATCTAATCCATATACTATTAGAGTAGTTTCGGAAATACTTGAATCTAATGGATCATCCTCAATGGCAACAGTCTGTGCAGGAACATTAGCATTAATGGATGCCGGAGTAGAAATTATCAGACCTGTATCTGGTATAGCAATGGGATTAATTACAAATGAAGATAATTCAAAATTTGCAATATTATCTGATATTTTAGGAGATGAAGATTTCCTAGGTGATATGGACTTTAAAGTAACTGGTACTACAGCCGGTATCACTGCATGTCAAATGGATATGAAAGTAAAAGGTTTACCATATAACATATTAGAAGAAGCATTAAATCAATCTAAAAAAGGTAGACTACACATTTTAGATGAAATGCTAAAAACCATATCAAATAGTAGGGAAACACCTAAACCACACTCACCAAAAATGGTTACAATGACAATTCCAAAAGATATGATTGGAGGAATTATAGGTCCGGGTGGTAAGGTCATTCAAAAAATGCAAGCAGACACAGAAACAACAATTACTATTAACGAAGAAGATAATATGGGAATTGTTGAAATACTTGGTACTAATTCGGAAGGAATAGAGAAAGCACAAAATACTATAAAAGATATTTGTTTTATTCCAGAAGTTGGAGAAATTTATGACGGTGTAGTGAAATCAATTCAGCCTTATGGAGCATTTGTAGAAATAAAAAAAGGAACAGACGGACTACTACATATCTCAGAAATTGATTGGAAAAGACTTGAAACTGTTGAAGAAGTTTTAAAAGAAGGTGATCCTGTTCAAGTTAAACTAATTAGTATTGATCCAAAAAATGGGAAAATGAAATTATCTCGAAAAATACTACTACCAAAACCTGAATAAGTTAAATTATAATTGAAATATGAGACAGCTAAAAATCACAAAACAAGTCACAAATAGAGAAACAGCTTCTCTTGATAAATACTTACAAGAAATAGGAAAAGTGGACTTGATTTCTGCTGACGAAGAAGTTACATTAGCTCAAAGAATAAAAGAAGGGGATGAAATTGCACTAGAAAAACTAACAAAAGCTAATCTTCGTTTTGTGGTGTCAGTTGCTAAACAATACCAAAATCAAGGACTCTCACTACCAGATTTAATTAATGAGGGAAACCTAGGACTAATAAAAGCTGATAAAAGATTTGATGAAACAAGGGGTTTCAAATTTATTTCTTATGCTGTATGGTGGATTAGACAGTCAATTCTACAAGCATTAGCTGAACAATCTAGAATTGTAAGATTACCACTAAATAAAATTGGCTCAATAAATAAAATCAATAAAACTTATGCATCTCTTGAACAAAAATATGAAAGAGAACCTTCAGCAGATGAAATTGCAAATGTTTTAGAAATTAGTGCAAACGATGTTCGTGAATCACAAAGAAACTCAGGAAGACATATATCAATGGATGCACCATTAGTTGATGGTGAAGATAGTAATCTATATGATGTAATTATGAGTGGAGAAAGCCCAAATCCTGATGATAGTTTAATTAATGATTCACTAAGAACAGAAATTGAAAGATCATTAACAACCTTAACAGATAGAGAAGCTGATGTAATTCGATTATATTTTGGTTTAGGAAGTAAGCATGCTATGACACTTGAAGAAATTGGAGAAAAATTTGATTTAACGAGAGAAAGAGTGAGGCAAATAAAAGAAAAAGGAATTAGGCGATTAAAACACACTTCAAGAAGTAAAATTTTAAAAACATACCTAGGTTAAATTTATGAGCCATTTAATTGCTCCATCAATGCTGGCTTGTGATTTTTCAAATTTAAAATCACAAGTAGATATGATTAATCAAAGTGAAGCAGATTGGTTACACTTAGATGTTATGGATGGGATATTTGTACCAAATATTTCTTTTGGTATTCCAATTATTGAATCAATATCAAAACTTACAGATAAACCACTAGATGTACACTTAATGATCGAAAAACCTGATAGATATATAAAAAATTTTAAACAAGCTGGAGCTAATATATTAACTGTACATCTTGAAGCTTGTACACATTTACACAGAACACTTGATACTATTAAGAAAGAAGGCATGAAAGCTGGAGTTGCAATTAACCCACATACCTCAGTAAATAATCTTTTTGATGTATTAAAAAATGTAGATTTAATTTGTATAATGTCAGTAAATCCTGGATTTGGTGGACAATTCTTTATAGAAAACACATATAATAAAATAAAAAAATTAATAAGCCTAAGAAAAGAAACAGAAAGTGATTTTTTGATAGAAATTGATGGCGGTGTAAATTTAAAGAATGCTAGTAAATTAATTACTGAAGGAGTTGATATACTGGTTGCAGGAAACACAGTTTTCAAATCTAATGACCCTAAACAAACTATTAAGTCATTAAAAACTATTTAACATAATCAAATAAATAACTAAATCTATTAGTTAGTTTACCATTTAGTGTAATAGTAGCTCTATTAATAATATTTTTTTCACTCAATAAATCTGGAAGAATCTTATCTATAAATACCTCACCAAAATGTATTGATGCATCCCTTGGCAATGAACATGGAAGATTATCTACAGCCATCACTACTATATTTTTATCTTTTGAATAATCATCTTCAAATCCAGTATATGGATTATAACCATAAAACGGAGATTCAATAGTAGATGGTCTTATTGTACATGCAATAGGACCATCAATATCACAACTAATATCCCCTACTACTTTAACATTAAACTTAGAATTACTTATATCATTTTTAGTTAATAAAAAAGGATTATTTGGAGCAAAATAATGCCCTGTAATTAACATATCAGCAATAGCTGTATAGTCAGTAAGCCTAGACATATATGAGCTAGGATTATTATAAAAATCATCTTTTGACCCCAAAGATCCATCATTTTTTTTAACACAATCAAATGAATTTAATTGAATATACACTGGTTCTTTAAATTTTAAATTTAAGAAATCATTTTTATTGACCTTTTTAATACCTAATAAATTTAGCACTTCAACTGCACCTTTTGCAACCCTTCCTGAACCTGTTAAAATAATTTTAAAATTTTTAGGAAGAGATACTTTAAAAAGCTCCTTATCTAACTGAAATTTATTAATTAATAATTGTGGAAATTCAAGTTCATATTTTTTTGTTTTCTTCCCATAAGCTAAGAAGGTATTATAACACCCAACTATACCAGCATATCGTCCAAAACCAATTAATCGTTGATTTTTAGAGTTAGTTAATGTTTCATAATCGACCAATTGAATATTCTTTCTAAGAATACTTTGTAATAATAATTTATTATATGGCTGCTTTTTAATAGTATGTGAAAAGAAAAAGAAAATTTTATTATCAATCAACATATCAATTGGAACTTCCTTAATCCCCATAATAATATGACACATAGATAAATCTTCTCTAACGGTAACTCCAAAGTTAGTGTACTCTGAATCAGAAAAACATCGATTTTGGCTAGACTGGATAAATATAGAAACTTCAGGATATTTGTGTAGAATATCTGCACATTGTTTTGGAGAAAACACAACTCTTCTATCAGGAGGAACCTTTCCTTCTCTTAATAATCCTATATTGAGACTTTTCATTATCGTTGTAAAATTATAAAATAATTAAACTATTGTATGTAAATTTGCGATTAATAAATTAGGATCTTTGATTTAATGGGGATGACCGGCTTTGACAGCAAGGTTAATAAAATAATAAGCATGTCGAGTATTGTTATACTCTCTCGTAAAAAAAGTATGCAAAATTTTAATTGGCGAGAATAACTACGCTTTAGCTGCTTAATTTAATATTAATTAGCTTTTGTTCCCGTATTAGGTTTTTTCAACACCTAAAACATGGAACATCATTTAAGTTGAAATAGCTTTAATAACACCTGGGTATTAAAGTGAAATTTACCAGGATAAGGTTAATTTTGGTTGTGTTATAGCTGAGTTAATTCGAAAACTAAATAACACTAAACATGTAGAAAATTATTATGTTACTTGTTTGGACCAGGGTTCGATTCCCTGCATCTCCACTAAATTAAATGAATAGTAATTTTTGATAAATACAATAATAAAATTTACAAAAACTTAGTAGAATGAAAACTTATTTATTAATCACATCATTATTTCTACAAACATTTTTATTTTCACAAACATGCATGTATGACTTTCTTATTAAGAAAAAATGTACAAATAATACTTTTAAAGTATTTTACGAAAATGTATATAATGCATCTAAAAATAGAATGTCGACAAATAATAATACATATTATATTCCGGTAGTCTTTCATATTGTTTACAATACCGATGCTCAAAACATAGCTGACTCAATTGTATATTCTCAAATTGATGTATTAAATGAAGATTATCGTAGACTAAATGCAAATGCTTCTGATACTCGAGATGAGTTTTTAGAGTTCGCAGGTGATGCTAATATTGAATTTTTCCTTGCTAATACTGATCCTGATGGAAACCCAACTAACGGCATAATTCATCAGTATACTTCTAGAGATGAATTTCTAATGTTTGACAATATACTATCAAATGAAATTACCCTTGATGAAGTGAAATCTTCATTAACAGGTGGGTCAGATGCATGGAATACAAGCAAATACCTGAATATTTGGGTATGTAATATTGCAAGCTTAGATATTTTAGGATTAGAGCTTGGTCAAGTTTTTGGATATGCTTATCCTCCCACAAATATTGATGAAGCATTATTAGAATTATCAAATTCACAAACTGTCCCTGATTGGCCCACAGATATGTTATCAAATGATGAATCTCTCCAAGGTGTTGTATTACATTATACAACTGTGGGTAGAAATAATCCATATGCAAATGACGATGGTATGGTTGAAAATAATCTAGGTAGAACTGCTGTACATGAAATAGGACATTACTTAGGTCTAAGACACACTTGGGGAGATGCAATAAGCTTTTTAGGTGAGGATGGGTGTAATCTAGATGATGGTATTTCAGACACACCCAATGCAAGCGATCAAGCTGGATATATATGTGATTTTAATAAAAATACTTGCACCGGTGATTTATTTGGGTCTACTGGGGAGGACTTACCTGATATGGTGGAAAATTATATGGACTATAGTCCAGATGATTGCTTAAATATATTTACCAATGGACAAATTAATATTATGAGAAATATATTAGAAATAAGTAGACCTAATTTGATTAATGAATCAGTATCTGTTGAGAGTAATGATAGCCTATTAACTGATCTAAAACTAATTAAAAAAATTGATATATTAGGAAGACTAACAAATACAACAAAATTTAACATAGAATTTTACAATGATGGTTCTGTTATGAAAAAATACATTATCAAATAAATTTATTTAATAATATAAAATTTCTCAATACTACCATCAGTAAATATTTTAGCACTAAAACCTAATTGTGGATTTTGTCGACCAAGCACATCAATTGTTTTTATTAATGATTTATTTTGATTGAAATTTTCATTGTTCTGAAGAGGCCATGCAGCTACTTGCATAAAGAAATCCCATATTTGTTCATCTGCAAAACTAGGCCATGTGTGTTCCATTCCATTTGCAACATATAGTCTTAACTCTGTTGATGTATTACTAGTGCAACTAAAATATTGTGTAACATCAGTTGAATAGTCAAATCCAAAATTAATTGTTTCCTCATTTGTGCAACCGTGCATGTTACTCCAAAAATCCATAATTGTATAAATATCTGGTGCTCCTCCCCAACCCTCACTCACATAGCCCATAGATCCATCCATAGGTACTACATCATCATTTGTTCCACTAATTTGCATTACTGGTATCATTTCAGATGGGTTGCACTCATCCCAGTCTGGCCCACTCATTGTACCTGTTACTGAAGCAATTGCTTTAAAAATTTCTGGAGCATGACATGCTAATGACCAGCTCATGAAACCACCATTAGAGAAACCACATGAAAATGTTTTATTAGGATCTAAATCGTATTCTTCCTGAAGAGATAATGCTAGATTAGACAAGAACCCCAAATCATCCACCGTTGTCATTGAAGTATTAAAATTTGCATTCCAGTGGTTAACTCCCATCATATCAGCTAGTCCGTTGGGATAACATATTACAAATCCATGTTGATTAGCTTGTTCTTGAAATAGACCAATCATATCTGACCCAGAACCCCAATAGCCATGTAATACAAACACAAGCGGAGCATTTTCTGGTAAGTTCTCAGGAACATATAAAAAATATTCTCTTTCTTGTTTGTCCCAGTCATAAAATAGTGGTGTAATACAAGAGTCATCATCTATGGTAGCTAATTCATTATAATTAATTGCATCTTGATTAGTGCATCCTGGGATTTCCCATTCACAAGGGTCAGTATTGACTTCAAATGTCCAATACCCCCAAGTTCCATCAGTTAGCTCATATGTCTCAGGAGATTTTGTATTATTTACATTAACAACTATATATCCATCGTTCCAGCCGTCTCCATAACTGTCGTATGCCCCAATCATATAGCATCCATCACTTGGTAGACATGCTTCAAAATTAATTGTTTCATAATTATTTGTGCCAAGAAATCCCATTATTTGATTTTCTGAACTCGGATTTGCTGTCATCCAGGTGTTATAATCCCATAATCCCCAAGCCATTTCATAAGCCCATTCTCCAGTAGTGGTTGATATAGATATTGTATATTCATTTTCATCACACTGAGAATTAGATATTAAAGGAAAAATAATTAGTATAAGTAAAATATATCTCATATAATATTTATTTAGTTTATGATGTATTGTTTTTCGACAGTACCATCATCATAAATATTAAACAAGAATCTAGAATTACTAGTGTTATGTCGACCTAAGTAGTCAACCGAGTAAAGTAAATGCTTAATAGAAAAATTTTCATCAATATTAGTATAATTAAAATTTGGATTATATAATTCAATTATTTCGTTTGGACCTTGACTTGGCCAAGAGTAACCATTAGTAGCTAAGTATATTTTACCGTCTGGACTAACACAGATATCTCTTAATCTACCCCATTCATTATTAAAAAATTCAGTGTATTCAGTAACCTCCTGCCCATCGTCAGTAAATTCGAATCTTACGAGCATTTTATCCTTTAAAACAGTCATTAAAAGAGTATTTTGAAACTCAGGAATTGAAGGATGATAATACCATATAATATCAGAAGTAGCAATCGTACTTGAGCCACTACTCCAAATCGCATCTACAATATTATTGTCTTCACAATAATCAGTTTCTGTATAGTTATTACTTAAATCACTTGCGTAATAATAATCTACCGATAGATTATCGCAATAACCCTGCACATTGGGCCATCCATAATTCGAACCAGAACTTAAAATATTTAATTCATCATCATTACTTGGTCCATGCTCAGAACTATAAATTATATTATTTGCACCTATCGCTAAACCCTGTGCATTTCTATGACCTAAGCTCCATACTAAACTACCAGGAATTGGATTATCAACAGCAGGACTACCCATAGTTCCATCAGTTGGATTAATACTCATTCTCAATGTTTTACCTGTTAACTCGTTAATATCTTGAGAAGCATCCCAATCTTGGGCATCTCCTGTAGTAATCAACATTGTTAAATCATCCATTGCAAGTAATCTACACCCAATATGTGTACTATTGCCATCAAGACCATCTAATAAGATAACTTCATTTATTAATTGATCTAAATTTTGATCATATTCATAATATACTATTTTTTCTTTTGCACCTGAGGACAAGTATGTGTATGCTAAAAAAACATATGGGTAACCTTCATTAAATAAAGGATGAATTTCCATACCTAAAAGCCCAGCCTCATTAGAATCCCAAACATCACTTTGAATATCCAAGATAATGTGCTTGTCTCCTGTTTCAACATTAATTCTACTAACTAAACCAGATCTTTCAGTTACCCACAGATAATTATCTGGTCCCCATTTAATTTCCCAAGGCACATCTAAACCATTCACAACCTCTCTTTCATTTAATATTGTAGAGCCAACTTGATGTTGAGAATATAAAAAGTTAGTAGTTAATAATACAAGTAGTAAAAAAATTTTCATAATTATTTATTTATTTGATATATCTTGTCTACACTACCATCTTCGTAGAAATAAAAGATATACTGATTAGTTGTTTTTTTATTTACATCCCTTCCTAACACATCTTTAACAGATGATATTTTTTTAAAATTAAATATATTTTCTAATAAATTAATAGATGATGGAATAATTGAAACATTAAATTCAATAACACATGTTTCATTTTCACCATAAAACTGCATAAAACTAATTGTACCTTCTCCAGGGTTTAACCATTGTACTCCAATACTTGGTTCATTAGCCGAATTCCATACGATATTACCCCCAGTTATACTCCAAGAGGCAGTATTATCAATATTAGAAGATAATGTATAAATTTGATAAGAACCTGACTCAACAACAATATCACCAATAATATTAACATATTGACATGAGCACTCATCACCATATCCATCATTATCATTATCTATTTGACTAGGATTATACTCTTCAATACAGTTATCTATTTGATCACAAATACCATCTAAATCCATATCAGACAAACAATTTCCATTACAATCAAAGAAATTCTCAGGACCATCACCATCACATTCGCCACATTCATCTAAAATAGCTAAACCACCACATTCACCTAAACAATCTATATTAACTAAACAATTTCCATCGCAATCAAAATTTGTTACAGGATAATCACAACTATTATCTTCAATAATAGCATCATTATCATAATTACATGCTAATATATCAGTACAACCTAAACAAATTGTATTGTCACCATTACATATACCACATTCATCTACAATAGCTGAACCACCACAATCACCTGCACAATCTATATTAATTAAACAATTTCCATCGCAATCAAAATTAATTTCAGGAAACTGACATGATTCATCATCAATATTAGCTGTCATATTATAATTACATGCATCTGGGTTCATACAACCAAATAAATCACAAATTTCGTCATTATTTATATCACTTAAACAATTTCCTTCACAATCAAAATTAGAAGAAGGATATTCACAAGAACCATCTTCTAAATTATTCAACTCATCATAATTACATGCAAATGAATCTGTGCATCCTTCAATTATTAATGTCAAACAAGAACCATCATCCTCTGTAGCTATGGAATTGTACTCAAAATAATTCTCATTAGTACACCCAAAAATTTCATCCTCATCACAAATATTATCTTCATCTAAATCTGCTTCACATATAATAACACAAAATTCATTTAAAGATTCTTGACCATAATTAAGATTATCCATTTGCACTAAGTAATCTCCATCCAAAGATAAAATGTAAAAGTTTGGTTCATTACCAGCTGTATTATCAGAACTCAATCCATCGCCCCAAGAATCATATATATTAAACTCATAGCAACCTTCAGCTAAACAATAGGTTTGATTAACAGTAATCCCACCTTGAAAATAATCTCCAATTTCAACATTTTCAATCGTAGAACCATTATCTATAGTTAAAAGCTCCCAACCGACTTCATTACTATAATAATCTGTTTCTAAAAATAATGTAATTTCACCTGAACATATACAAGAACCATCATCCATTGATGCATTTGGATTATAATTATCTGCATTAGGACTCATGCAACCATAAATATATTCACATGAATTATCATTTATATTAGCATTTGGATTATAATTTTCAGCAATTGAATCAGTACAACCATAAATTGAATTTCCACAACTAGTTTCAATATCATCACAGGTTGTGATGCAATTTGCACTATTTACACCCGGTATTAAAGCTTGATTTTCAACAATTTGATGAAATTCTAAAGAGATACCAACTGATCCTAAATCACAATAACTCATTATAGTTCCTAAAGACTGTTGCCATAACTCATTTGGAATATCAGCAGGTGTATCACATCCACCTTCAACATCTGCACAACCATCAATTGCACCACCAGGGAAACTTAAAGACATATCTGCATCCCATCCACAATTATGTGTATGCGGGGAGCCAAAATTATGACCAATTTCGTGACCTAAATATGAAAGATTATAACTGTATGGTGTATTGTCTGGATAATCATATGTTAAAGTAGTATTTAGTCCAGTTGTTACTCCAAAACCCCAATTTGCATTTGAAAGACCTCCACATAAAGCACCAACATATGCAATACCACCATTAGCATTTTTTCTGCTAAACAAATGTACTAAATCTGTTTGTGCATAAATATCACTAAATGGTGGATTATTCCAGTATGTAGGCATTGCATCAAGCATTTCACCACAATCTGTAAGAGGTTCATAAATATCTTCAATCTCCCAAACATTAATATATCTAGCTTCTAGTGAAATTGGACTATCTAGTTGAGAACTAAGTTCAGAGTCATAAATTTCATTTACACCTGCAAGTAAAGCCAAGGCCCATTCAGCAGCATCAAAACAGTTTTGATTAAATTGATTATAAGTATAATAATCTATTTCAATACCCATCTCAAGACACCCCCCTCCACCTGATGAGGACTGACTACTGTTTTGAAATTCAAAATTATCAGTATTTGTTTTACAAGTAAAATTAGATTGAGCAGTACTTTTATTTACATCGAATAATACATATAAATTTTCATTAATTGATTTAATTTCATAAACCTGACCGTTTTTTTTAATTACTCCAATTAAATAATTTTTCATAAATGATATACTACCTGACACTCCATCAGCTCCTTTTATTTTATATGATTTTATATCAGGCTTATAATTGTCATATATTAATCCATTTGCAGTATTTCTTAGTAATTGAAAATCATCAGTATATGCATTGAATGCACTAAGTTCAACTGTAAGTATAGTGTTATTGAAGAAAGGTAAATCTAAAACAAAATCACATGGATTCACATTCTTAATATCATCAAAATAATCTAAATTTAATGAAAGAGGGATTTGAAATTCGTTATCATAAGTTAATAATGGAATATCATTATCCGACTTAATAAATAATTTAGACTGTCCACTTAAACATAAGGATGTCAACACACAAAAAAATAAGCAGTAAATTTGCTTCATAATTTAGTAAAGTTAATGAATTAATTTCTTTTGTATTACTCCATTATTAAATATAAAAAATAACACTTGACCTTTCTGCGGATTTATCACATTTCTCCCCATCACATCAATAATTTTAATTAAATTATCATCATCTAAATCAAGAAATTCTAAATCAACAGTATCATTACACGGTCCATCGGTAAATACAAAAATATTATTGCACTCCGCTTCTTCTAAATTACTATATGTCACTCCATTACATCCACATACAGGATCCCAGGTAGAGGAAAAGAAACAATCAGAATCTATTTGTGCTACACATTCAAATTCATCACATTGATTATAGTCATAAATAAAACTATTATATCCCCCATCTAAAGCTGTCATGGGTCGGAATTGTTCTTTTCCATTGTTAGCAATTGCATGAATGTAGTATTCAATTTCAGCAAGCTCATCAAAAGTCATTACCATATTCCATAATCCATCTACTTGATCCTGCTGCATATTAACAGAGTTAAATTCAACATCGCCTGCATATCTATATTTGAAATAAACCTCACTTATACCGGACTTATGCTGCACCATAGCTTGTAGCGGAACATAAGGAGTATTTGGACATATATCTTCAATTTTTTTATAAGAAATTAATAAAGGCTCATTAACACCCACTGAGTGAGTTATACAATGAATAGCTCCGCTCAAAGAAATAATATTATTACCACTATTATCACAATCAATTCCTACAATATTATATCCAGGTAATGCTTCTTCATAAATCCTTTGAGCTATGGTATCATATTCTTCACGATAAAATGGTACAATAACTGTTTTATTTACAAAAACAGAATTTGTATATGTTCTATAATAACCATCGATTTGATTATTAGGTTGAGAACCAGGGTAAGCACCACTTGTACTTGGAGGACTAGGGATTCTAACAACTTTGAAAGGAGTCCCCCATTTAGTAGTATAGTTATTTAAAATATATTCTAAATTTTCTTCAATTTGCGGACCATCAGACATACCTTCTGGATATTCGGCTACCAATAAAGTTTCTTCATCTAACAATTTCATATGCATATCAATGTGATGGATAGCATCATATGGAAGCTCAGGCATTTTTATATATGTTTCAATACCCATAAATGAATTCATAATCTCATCAATATCTTGTTCAGATTGATTAGGATAATTAAGACTATTATAATCACCTGACCCATCATTTTCATCTAAAATAAGATTCGATGAAAATGCTGTACCGAAACCATCAGTCATAAAATTTCCACCCGTTGCAACCAATCTGTATGGATTAACAGAAGTTTGATATAAATTGAGATTCAAATAATCTGCTAAAGATTCTGGAAAAGTATCATCATCAGGCCTTGGTCTATTATAAATCCAATCTACTAAATAAAGTGAATCTACATCGTTTTCATAAATTGTATTTTGACCATAGTCTCGCATCCATATACTATTTGTGCTAATATTTAAATACTCTACATTGGATGTTTCCACATTATTATTCATTAAATAATTTTCTACTTGACTTGGGTTTTCACATGCAATTATTACTTTACATTGATCAACAGAATTTCTAACAATTTCAGTAAGAATAGGCTCGTAACCTTCCCAAGCAATAGTTAATGCTTGTATTTCTTCCCATTCAGCCATAGTTCGAACTGAAAAATTAGGAGGGACAGTAATTACATCTTGTGAAATTGATAAATTAGATAAATACTTATCCATTAAATTAAATTCTTCAAATGAAAAATTTTTTGGCAGCATTTTTTCTTGAGAAAAAACAAAATTAAATAGAAAAAGAAAAGCAAAGGAAATTTGGTACAATTTATTCATAATAAGATTTATTTTAATTTGGAATGTTCATTCTATTGCAAAATTAATTAGTTTATTTAACATATTAATTATAAAATAATAAGTTTTTCAAAATGATTCAACTCATTTAACTCATTAATTACATTCACATAGTATAGTCCTGGAGATATACTTCCCAAAGGAACTATAGGATGATTAATACCAATTAAATCAGTATATATAATGTTTCCAGATAAATTATAAATTGTAATTACAGATTTTGAATCTAGATTAAATAAGGATAAATCTATGTAATCGTTAGCAGGATTAGGAAAAATAGAAACATCTATATGCACACTATTATCTTCTAAATTTATTACCAACCCTTCATCAACAATATCAACATTATAATCAATATAATTAACCAAACCAGTACAATTGTTTATGACTTCTAAAGTAACTACATATTCACCAGGTTCATCATATATAAAATAAGGGTTCATTAAATTAGAATCAATATAACCATCCTCATTAAAATCCCAAGAATAATAATTTTCATTTGAATTAAAATCTGATTCTGTATTGAAAAAATAAACTGTATCGTTTTGAATTGAATAATCAAACAAGGGCAGTCCAAATGTGCTATTTTCTTGATTCATATTAGTATTAGTAAGAAAAACACCTGAATCAAGTCCAGCCCAATAATCTGAAACACCATCAACAATTACTAATTTAATATGATAATTAGCATCTGGTAAAAGCAATAAATTAAATAACATAGGAATAGTATAGCCATCATAACCAATAGCATCACAAAATTCTCCATTTGGATTATCTAAATATAAACACTCATTTTGACCTGGTAGACCAAATACTTCAGAATAAGGTCTAATAGTCCATGCAGATATCGGCTTATTCTCAATTTCACAGCTAATTATATTATTATTGAATTCTGAGTTTAAAATTAAGCCCGTTTCCATAATATTAACAGGATTTGAATCAAAGTTTGGATCAATATTTCCATTAATTTCAGTAACAAAAAAAGCAAATGCATCTGCATAAAATGGGCTCATCCATTCAGTATATTCTTCTGAGCCAAAAATAACCTCAAAATTAAAGGAAGAAGAATCAGTAGATAAAACATCAAACTCTAATACACAAGCATCAAAAAGATCTACACTGGGAGTTATTACTCCATAATCCACTAAATAATTATGAAAAAATGAATCAAAATATTCCACATTCCATTCTTCTCCACTGTCACCACTATTATTAGGTCCCTGAGCATAATCAATCATTCCACTTGTCATTAAAATTCCCCTGTTTAAACCAAAATCACCAAAACAATAATCACTATTCTGCGTGTAAGAAAAATTACCAATAGCCTGCTGACTACCTATGTATTCTATATTAGAGACTTCAACACCACATCCAAATAATTCAGAAACAATTATATTTTCTAAGTCATCTGAGCTCACATCAATTGAAGTTACTTCAAGTTGAGCAGAAACGTTTGAATAAAAAGAAATAAAAAAAATAACAATTAATACTCTATTAATCATATAAATAAATTAGATTACTAATTAACATACAAATATCGTACCAAAATGGTGTAAAAAAAAACACATCTAGATTATTACTATGAACATAATTATATATTTTTGACAATTTATGAAAAACCTAATTGTTAGCATCATATTATTTACAACTATTTATGTTCAAGGACAAAAAATAGAATTAATTGAGTCATTTATTGGCTATACTGAAAAATCGGAAATTATATCTTTCACTCCGAATCCAAAATTAATAATGAGTGGAAATTATAAAGGAAGTTTAAATCTTTGGGACTTGGAACAAGAAAAATTAATTAAAACAATAGATGCTCATAAAAAATTTATTAATAACATTACATTTCATAGAAAAAAAAATCTTTTTTTAACGTGTTCACAAGACTCAACAATCAAACTATGGTCTTTCTACTCAAATAAAATTCTTGATTCTCTTAAAATCCAGCACATTCCAACACTAAGTTTTTTTAGAAAAAAAAATAACAATTACTTCGTTTGCACTAATAATGGACTAATATTTGAAAAAAATCCAAAAAAAGAAGAAATAATAGAAATCATTAATCTCGATGAAACTATAAATGACGCACTTCTAACTGAGGATGAAACCAGGATTATCACTTGTGATAAAGAATCAATTAAAACTATTTCATTAGAAAATGGAGAAATCATTAATGAAATAAAAAATCCATACAGCAGCCACTTTTTAAAAATTGAAATATACTCTACTGATACTTTAATAACATGGAGTGAGAATGGTATAATTAGTTATTGGGATTTAAATCAACAAATTCCGATAACTGAAATTCGCGCTAAAAATGCCTATAATAAATTATTAATAAATAGTTATTCTGAAATTATTTTATCTGGCTACTATAACGACAGACCTCTTGTAATTAATTTAAAAGAAATAGAACTTGAAAAAAAATATAGTGAAAACATGATTGTAGTAAATACTTTTTTATCAAGTTTAGACCAAGAGTATTTAGTTAGTGCAGATGTGAATGACAGGCATAGATTGATGACGATTAGAGAAGTTGATTTTTCCCCACTTGTAATTCAAGAAAGAAAACTACAAGACGAAAAAGTATTTGAAATTTCATCCAGATATGTATTAATTAATATATGGGATGACGAGAAGATTGACGGAGATACATTATCCATTAATTTTAATGGAAAATGGGTACTCAAAGACTACCACTTAATTAAAGAAGAAAAAACCATTTTATTACCTCTTAAAAAAAATGAAGCAAATGAAATTATTTTTCATGCTGAAAACTTAGGAAGTATTCCACCTAATACTGCTGCAGTAAGACTAGAATATGATAATGGTACGAAAAAAGAGTTTAATATGCGATCTGATTTTGATGCAAACGGTATTATTAAATTAATTCAAAAAGATAAATAAATTATATATTATTAATCACATTAATCCTTTGAAAGACACAATCCTCTATTCTGATAGAATCTGCTAAATGCCAATCTATTGTCCCATCACCATCGGAATCTAAAATATAATCATTAATAGTGGGATTAAATAAATCTAAATTAGGAGGGTTATCCACCCCCATAAATGAACTAGGAGCAGCAGTAGCTCGATATAATGTAGCATTAAAAGTTCCTGACATAATACCATTATTTATATCAAGTTCAGCAATATTTAACTCTGCATCATAACCATAATATTCAATACCTAAACCTCCATTATCATTACCATCTTGATCACGTTCTAGCTTGTAATAAGCCGAAATTACATTGGTTGGCAAATCCGGGTGATTAGAATAATGACTACCTGCAATATACATTTGTTCACTTATATCATTGACATAGGCTGTAATAATTAACTTATGCATTACATCTTCTTCTTCCGTAACATACCAATCATATTCATTACAATTATTTTGAGATTTAAAATAATCATTGGCTTCAATTTGAATAGTGAAATAAGTATTATCCGCTGAGCCATCTGTCCATTGATCTAATTTTACAAATTCATGATCTGCACACCCACCTACATCATCATCAGAGGTGAAATTGACTTTAGCCTGGTAACTCTCTGGAGCCATATCAATTATAGCAATTAGTCTATTTTCTAATCCTGCATTAAATGTTGTATCACTACATGAAAACAAAAAAATAACACAAAGGAATAAAGAGAGGTTACGTATCATAATTATTTTTTTTTGAATTTTTACAAAGTAAATTTAATTATTATTATTAACATAATAACTTGAAAAAATTAAAATTATATATAATTTAGAACTCACTCTAATCAAAAAATGAAAAAAAAATATACAATTATTACCGCAATGTCAGGTGGAGTAGATTCTAGTGTAGCTGCTTTGCTTTTAAAACAAGCAGGGCATAATGTAATAGGTTTGTTTATGAGAAATTGGCACGATGAATCTTTAACGACTAATAATGAGTGTCCTTGGATTGAAGACAGTAATGATGCACTTCAAATTTGTGAACAATTAAATATACCTTTTCAAATAATTGATTTAAGCAAAGAATATAAGGAACGTATTGTAGACTACATGATTAAGGAATACTCCATCGGCAATACACCTAATCCAGATATACTTTGCAACAGAGAAATTAAATTTGATGTGTTTTTACAATATGCTATGAAACTGAAAGCTGATTTTATTGCTACTGGTCACTATTGTGTTAAATCAAAATATAAAAATATATATCAATTAAAAAGGGGACGAGACCGAATAAAAGATCAAAGTTATTTTCTTTGTCAAATAAATCAAGAACAACTAAAAAAAACTATGTTCCCTATCGGGAATTACACAAAGAAAGAGGTAAGAGAAATTGCAGAGGAAAATAATTTAATTACAGCCACTAAAAAAGATTCGCAGGGTCTTTGTTTTGTAGGAAAAATAAAATTACCTGAATTTCTTCAAAATCAATTAAAGAAAAAAAAAGGAGACATTATTGAAATCTCCAACAAAGCCAATCTATATAAATTAAATATAGAAACAGGAGAAGAAAGAAAATATTCTATTTCTGACGGAAAAAAAATTGGTGAGCATATTGGAGCACACTACTTTACAATTGGACAAAGAAAAGGGTTAAATATTGGAGGAAAAAAATATCCGATGTTTGTCATAGGTACTGATGTGAAAACTAATACTATATTTGTAGGAATGGGCAAAAATCACCCTGGATTATTTAGAACTCATCTTAAAATCTACCATCACAATATAAATTGGCTAAGAAAAGATAAAAAATTAAATATTGGCGATGAAAAAGATTACTTTGTAAGAATTAGACATAGACAAAATCTACAAAAAGCAACTCTCAAAATGACAAAAGATTATTTATTTATAATATTTATGCACTGTCAAAGAGGAATTGCTAAAGGACAATTTGCTGCATGGTATGAAAATGATGAATTAATTGGATCAGGCCCTATTAATTAAATCACAGATTTTTAAAAGAATTATTAATATACTTCGTTAATTCTTCTCCCTTAAGTAAATTATTTGCTAATAATGCAAGGTCTATTGACTGCTTAATTAAATTAGATTTAGCTTTGCCTTTCAATCCGTTAATTTTATTTATTAATTTATGATTTGAGTTAACAACTAAATTATAAGAATCTGGCATATTACCCATACCCATCATTGGACCACCACCAGTCATGCTCATTTCCTTCATTCTTCGCATGAATTCAGATTGAGTAATAGCAATTGGTGATGAATTAGGACTCAAAGAATCAAAAGAAACTATAAAACCTTCTTTGGGTAATGCTTTTTCAAATAATGGCTTCAACTTATTTTGATCTTCTTCTGATAGTACAGACTCAATTTTTTCATCTTTTTTAATTAAATTATCAATAATATCACTATCAACTCTTACAAAAGAAGCCTTTTCTAGTTTACTTTCCAACTTTTGAATAACATGAGAAACTATAGGACTATCAAGAACTAGTACTTCATAGCCTTTTTCTTGAGCTTTAGAAACATACATATGTTGTGCATCTAAATTATTTGTGTATAAATATATTGTTTTATCATCTTTATCTTTCTGTTTATCCTTAATATGCTCACTAAATTCACTGATTGTATAATACTTTTCCTCAACAGTTCTATATAAGGCGAATTCTTGAGATCTGTCATAAAATTTATCATCAGATAACATTCCATATTCAACAATAATATTCATATCACTCCATTTCTTTTCAAAATTTGGACGATCCTTTTTAAACATATCTTTCAATCTATCCGATACTTTCTTACTAATATGACTAGATATTTTTTTAACATTAGAATCACTTTGTAAAGCAGATCTTGAAACATTTAAAGGAATGTCAGGTGAATCAATTACACCTTGCAATAAAGCTAAGAAATCTGGGACTACTCCTTCTAATGAATCAGTGACAAAAACTTGATTACAATATAATTGTATCTTTTGCCTATTCAAATCCATACCTGCATTAATTTTAGGAAAATACAAAACACCCGTTAACTCAAACGGAAAATCTACATTAAGATGTATATGAAACAAAGGATCATCAAAATTAAAAGGATATAATTCCTTATAAAAATTCTTATAATCTTCGTCCTTTAATTTTTTAGGTGCTATGGTCCAAGCTGGATTTGGATTATTAATAATATTATCTTCTACAACATCCACCTCTTCTCCCTTTTCATTTTTTTCTTTTTTAGTTTTAGTACCAAATTTTATCTCAACAGGCAAGAACTTACAATACTTACTCAATAAATTTGACAACTTAGTTTCTTCCAAATAATCTTCAGAATCTTTATCAATAAACAGCTTTATCTCTGTACCTCTCTCTTGCTTATCATGTTCTTTCAAATTATATTCAGGACTTCCATCACATTCCCAAAAACAACCTTTTTCTTTTTTAATATGAGATTTAGTAATAATCTGAACTTTTTCAGCTACCATAAATGCAGAATAAAAACCAAGTCCAAAATGCCCAATAATTCCGGATTTATCATTTTTGTCCTCATATTTTTTTAAAAAATCCTCAGCACCTGAAAATGCTACTTGATTAATATATTGTTTCACTTCATCTCTACTCATACCAATACCCTTATCAATAATTGAGATTGTTTTATCTTTTTTATTTACAACAATTTCAATTGTCAAGTCATTCAAGTCACCTTTAAAAGATCCAATTGATGATAATTTTTTTAATTTAGTCGTTGCATCCACAGCATTTGACACAAGTTCCCTAAGAAAAATCTCCTGATCAGTATATAAAAACTTTTTAATAATTGGAAAAATATTTTCTGCTTGTACTTTAATCTTACCTTTACTCATTTTAATAATATTTTAAATCTACTAACTCGCGAATTTAATAAAAATAATAAACACACAAAACTTATATTTATTCCGATGTCTAATTTTAAAAACATTAATTAAAGTAATAATACTTTTTTAATTATTAATTTAAAAAATTGTAGATTTGGAGCTATTAAATGCTTTATCTATTATGAATTTCAAATTTCTATCAAAAATCAATGAACAAAAAAATAGATTAATAATGTTTTTATTATCATTTTATGATGATTATAAAAAATATCTTCAAATTATTTTACCTACAACAGTTTTACTTCTTGGAATTTGGCTCACTAATATTATACTTCAGCCGATAAAATTTGAAAAAGAACGAGAATATAGATATGATTTTATAAAAGAAAAATTAATAGACATAAGAAGTGCACAATTAGCATATAAAGAACGAACAGGCCGATTCACTAACAGTTTTGAAGAATTAGTACAATTTGTTAAACTAGATTCATTTATATTAGTACAAAAAACCGATACACTTGAAACTTATTACAACGACATATATAAAGAAAATATGGTAAGAGACATTACTATTATTGACACTTTAGGTAGAGTAAGTGTTTTAGACTCTCTATTTGGCTCTAACTACCCTATTGATTCACTATCATATGTGCCACCTTTAAATCAATTACAATTTGATTTGAATGCTGGTACAATTAATAAATCTAAAATAGATGTACCTGTTTTCGAAGCTAAAGATCCTAGTCCATATGATGCACAAAAACCTTTAATTATTGGATCAATGATAGAAGCGAATTTAAATGGAAATTGGCAGTAATTTAAAATAAAAGTGACTACTGATTTAAAATTAATTATATATATAAATCAAGATATTTTTTCGTACACAATTTTCAATACCAATAAAAATTGTTTTGAAGAAATCAATCAATATAATCTATTAAGAAATCAGAAAAATCTATCAGAAGAAATATTAAAAACAATTGAATCAAATTCAATTTTATCAAAAAATTATAGTAAAATACTATGCGCAGTTGATTTTGAAACATCAACATTCATCCCAATAGAATTATTTAATAAAAATAACATCAATCATTATATAAATGACAACAATCAAGAAAATAAAATTGAATATATAAAACAACAGTTTATAGACTGTTATACATTGTTCACTATCCCGAAAAATATATTAGAAATATTAGAAACTAAATATAATAATATCCACATCAAGCCTTTCGCATCAATAATTGTAGATTATGCGATGCATATACACAACAAAAATGATAGCCAAATACTAACTCAAGTTAATAAAAATAATTTTCATATTACATTTGTAAATAATGGACAATTTATTTTTTATAATAAGTTTAATTTTGAAAGCACTGACGACTTCTTATATTATTTCATGAATTGTTTACATATATTAGAAATTGACGGTAAAAAAACTAACACATTTGTAATTACTGAACTTGACAATAAACTAGAATTATTTCAAAAATTAAGTAAGTATTTACAAATTTTATTTCTTGAAAAACCCTCAAACTTTTTGTACAAAAATCAAATTTTAGAATATGAAACATATAAAAATCATAAATTATTTAGTCAATTAATATGCGAATAATTGCAGGTATCCACAAAAATAGACGACTAGATTTTAAAAATCTTAATATTAGACCAACTACAAATTTTGCAAAAGAAAGTTTATTTAATATTTTAAATAATTACTTTGATTTTGAAAAAATATCAGCACTGGACCTGTTCGCAGGTTCTGGAAATATTAGCTATGAATTTATTTCTAGAGGTTGCAAAAAAATAGTTGCTGTTGAAAAAAATAAAAAATGTATAAATTTTATAAATAAAATAAAATGCAAATTGACACTTGACAACTTAACGATTTACTGTTCAGATGTTATAAGTTATTTAAAAAAAGAAACACAATCTTATGATGTAATTTTTCTAGACCCTCCATTTAATTATACACAAAATCAATATGATGAAATAATCCGAATTATTATCAATAATAAACTGTTAAATGAAAATACTATGATTATCATTGAACACGGAAAATTTATTAATTTTGATTCTCATCCACTTTATTTAAAAACAAAAAAATATGGACGAGTACATTTTAGTTTTTTAAAAAATGAAAAATAATTATGCAATATTTCCTGGAAGCTTTGACCCTATAACATTAGGTCACATAAGTATTATACATAACAGCTTAAAAATATTCCCAACTATCATAGTAGCTATTGGTGTCAATAATAATAAAAACAATATGTATAGTTTGACAAAAAGAAAAGAATTAATTGAGTCTGTTTTTCAAAATGAACAAAGAATATTAATTAAAGAATATCAAATATTGACAGTAGATTTTTGTAAAAAAAACAATGCTAATCACATAATACGGGGAGTAAGAAATACCCAAGACTTCAAATACGAAAGAGATATCGCACTTGCTAATGAAGAATTAGATAGCAATATCAAAACTATTTTCATTCCAGCAAAAAAAGAACACATATTTATATCCTCTACTATTGTTAGAGAAATCATCACACATAAAGGTGACTTAACATCTTTCCTACACCCTCAGACAATAAATCAAATAACTTAATAATTCAAAAAAAAAGTAAATACATCTTTTATTAAAGTATATGTTTTAATTTGATTTAAATTATGTGACCTGACCCACTTTACCTTTTTTATACCCTCAGAAATCTGCGGAATTAATTCATTCTTACAATTGGAAGACATTAAAAACCATTTTGTTTCTTTCAGATATATTTTTGATTTAATACAATACATGTGATAAGTCGAAAAAGATTGGGAATTAATATATTTAATTTCAACATTAGTTTCCTCTTTCAATTCTCTAATTGCAGTTTTTTCAGAATTCTCATTGTTTTCTATTTTTCCTTTTGGCAAATCCCATATTTGATTTTTATAAATCATCAAAACATCTTTATGTTTATTTTGCACAACCCCGCCGGCTGCAACAATAAAATTAAATTGTGACTTGAATTTTTTAAAACAACTTAAAGGACTATCAGTAATATAAATAATATTTTTATCTAAAAAATAATTTTTTGAATTCAAATAAGTCATTAAGTCTCTATACGATGATATCAATTTATAATCAAATTTTATACTCTTCAGTAAATAATTTTTGGGATTAGAATCAGGAATAAACGATAAAAAAAAATTATTAATAAAAACTTTATAAATTTGTGACATGATAGTTAATAAAAATGATGCTCAAAAAGTTGCAAACATCCTGCTTAAAATAAATGCTGTAAATTTACAACCTTCTAATTTTTTTACATGGACTTCTGGCAAAAAATCTCCTATATATTGTGATAATAGAGTTGTTCTATCATATGTTAGAGAAAGAAAAATCATAATTGATTTATTTTGCTACTATATAAAGAAAAAATTTACTTCAATTGATTACATCGCCGGAGTTGCGACAGGTGCTATTCCTTACGGTATGTTGATAGCATCAAACCTTGAACTTCCATTTATATATGTAAGAGATAAAGCAAAAAATTATGGAAGACAGAATCAGATAGAGGGCCACCTGAAACAAAAAAGCCAAGTTATAGTCATAGAAGATTTAATTAGTACCGGAAAAAGCAGTATGAATGCAATTGATGCAATAGAAAAAAAAGGATCTAAAGTATGTGGTTTAATGTCAGTATTTACATATAATTTTTTTGACACTAACGATCTTACTATGCCGTACATACCTTTATGTAACTTTTCAACTTTGATTAATGTTGCTGTTGAAAAAAAAATAATTAAAAAAGAAGAAATTACCATTCTTCAAAACTGGCACAGTAAAAATTTAATTTAATATAAAACTGACATCTGAATACTTAACAACTTCTTTATTTTTCTCGCTAGTTGATACGGTCAAATAACCCTTACTATTTAAATCTAATATTTTCATATTAGTCAATTTACCTTTGAGAAAAGACGGGACATAACTACTTGAACCGTGTAAATGTGAAAAATATATTTTTTTTATCTCATTTATTTTGGAATAATATAATTCTAACTCACGATTAATAATATTAATTAAATCATCTTTATCAATATCATTTGATGTTAATTGTTTAATTGAAATTGCTTTTTTTAATTCAAATGGAAAACAAGTATTATTAATATTTAATCCAACACCTGTAATACAGTATTTCAACATATTAACTGAAATTACCTCTGTTAAAATACCTGCAATTTTTTTATTATTAATAATAATATCATTTGGATACTTAATCATCGCTTGTAAACCTAAATCACTTAAAACTTTAATTAAAACTACACTCACAAGCATATTTATTTTCCAAGGATTAATTTGCGAATTAGTCAGTACTGAAAAGCTGAATGAAAGACTATTTCTGTCTGAAAACCATTTTTTACCCATTGTTCCCCTTCCATTACTTTGATAATTAGCAACTACCATTAAATTAGATTTTAATGAAAACCTTTTATATAATCTCTTAATATAATTATTTGTTGAATCTAGAGATTCAAAATAAATTACTTTATTAAATAATTTAGACATTTATAAATCTTTTAAATAAAAGTTTATTTATTATTAAACTAAAGATTAAATTAAATTATATTTTTGTAAACCTTATAATTAATTTTAAAATAATACAATAATTAGTTCAATTGAAAAAAATAAAAATATAACTTTGATTACCGAAGGTATTAAAGAAAAAAAAGGGGATAATATTGTAATAATTGATTTTAATAACATAAAAAATCCACCTTGTTCTTTATTTGTAATTTGTAGTGCAAAATCAAAAAAACAAGTTAATGCTATAGGAAACAGTATTGAAAAAGTATTATTAGAAAAATTAAATATCAAACCATGGCATCAAGAAGGGCGCTTATCAAATTGGAGATTAATTGATTATATGGATATTGTGGTACATATTTTCAAGGAAGAAACTCGAGAATACTATAAATTAGAAGAACTATGGGGAGATAGTTTAATAAAAAAAATAAATTAAATTGAAAACAAAAAACAAAAAAAACAAAGATTTTAATTTTTATTGGATATATGGTGCTATTGCATTATTCTTTATAACAATTCAAATCATAAATTTATTTTCAAATCCAATTACAAAAATTACAAAAAAAGAATTCTTTACTGATTTTTTAATTGAAGGAGATGTTGAAAAAGTTACAATAGTAAATAATGAATTTGTAGAAGTCTTCATTAAAAAATTTAAACTAGAAAAAGATAAACACAAAGCAATAAAAACAAGCAGTAATATTGGACCTCATTATTATTTTAATGTAACAAGTGGCGAAAAATTTGAAAAAGACCTAGATGAATTTTATTCTAAAAATGAATATATCAACACCGAAGATCAAATATTTCCAGATATAGAAAAAAGAAAAGATGTTTTTGGCGAAATGCTCTCCTGGATTGTCCCAATAGGAATTATGCTTTTTATTTGGCTATACTTAATGCGGAGGATGAGCTCAGGTGGAGCTCCAGGAGGCGGAATTTTTAATATAGGAAAATCTAGAGCAGAATTATTCGATAAAAATACAAANCAAAAAACNANTTTTAAAGATGTNGCNGGNNTNGANGGNGCNAANGAAGANGTNNAAGAAATTGTNGATTTTNTNAAAAATCCNAAAAAATATACNTCNNTAGGNGGNAAAATNCCNAAAGGNGNNCTANTNGTTGGNCCTCCAGGAACNGGNAAAACATTANTNGCAAAAGCTGTNGCNGGNGAAGCNAAAGTTCCNTTNTTCTCNTTAAGTGGATCTGATTTTGTTGAAATGTTTGTNGGAGTAGGTGCATCNAGAGTNNGAGANTTATTTAAAACTGCAAAAAGTAAATCACCTGCAATTATTTTTATTGATGAAATAGATGCAATTGGAAGAAGTAGAGGAAAAAATCAAATAACTGGAGCCAATGACGAAAGAGAAAATACACTTAATCAACTACTTACTGAAATGGATGGCTTTGGAACAAATCATCATGTTATTGTAATTGCAGCTACAAATAGAGCTGATGTCCTGGATAAAGCACTTGTTCGTGCAGGTCGTTTTGATAGACAAATATATATTGATTTACCCGAATTAAATGAAAGAAAAGATATCTTTCTAGTACATACTAAAAATTTAAGAACAAATAAAAAATTAGATCTGGATTTTCTTGCTAAACAAACACCTGGATTTAGTGGAGCTGATATTGCTAATCTATGTAATGAATCCGCTCTCATTGCTGCACGAAAAAATAAAAAATCAATTTCTAAAGAAGATTTTCTAGATGCAGTAGATCGAATTGTTGGTGGTGTTGAAAGAAAAAATAAATTAATGACTAAAGAAGAAAGAGAAATTATTGCATACCATGAATCTGGCCATGCAATTGTTAGCTGGATGTTAGAACATGCATCTCCTCTAGTCAAAGTAACCATAGTTCCAAGAGGTAAATCATTAGGTGCAGCCTGGTACTTGCCAGATGAAAGACAAATTACTAGAACTGAACAAATGCTTGATGAAATGTGTGCTACTCTTGGCGGCAGGGCTGCTGAAGAAATAATGTACAATAAAATATCTACTGGAGCTCTAAGTGACTTAGAAAAGGTCTCTAAACAAGCTAAAGCAATGGTGCTAATTTATGGCTTTAATAAAAAAATTGGTAATATTACTTATTATGATTCAAGTGGCCAAGAATCTTACTTCAGCAAGCCATATAGTGAAGAAACTGCTAAAACCATTGACGAAGAAATAAAAAAAATGATTGAAGAACAGTATATTCGTGCTAAAAAAATACTTAAAAAGTATAAAAAATCTTTAACAGAATTATCTATGCTTCTTCTTAAGAAAGAAGTAATATTTCAAGAAGACTTAGAAAAAATACTTGGTGAAAGACAATGGAAAAAAATTGAAAAAATTAATATCAATAATCTTCGTAAATAANGAATCTAATTAACAAACTAAAACAAGTTGCAGGATTCCAAACGGATCACACAAAGAATACAGATCTAGATAATGATTTTGAAATATCAAAAAACGATTCTATTGATGTTATTTTTGCTAAAACATTATTGAAAAATAATGCAAATTTCTTTTACTGTGATAAAAAAGATGATTTAATTAAAACTTTAAAAGCTTTAACAAAAAAATTAAATGCAAATTTAATTTACTGTACTGAAAATATATTACAAGAATTACTATCTAATTCAAACCTAAAATACAATAATACAGACTATACAATCTGCGATGCTATATTATCATCATGTGAATATTTAATAGCTCATCACGGAAAAATTATGCTATCATCTAAACAATTAGGACCACATGGTATTAAAAATCTTCCAAAAGAACATATAGTCATTGCATACACATCTCAAATTGTTAAAAATCTTAATGAAGCTATGTCAGGAGTAAACACTAGATATATTAACGAAGGGCTACCCTCCACAATAACCACAATTACAAGTAAAAATAATTCTATAGAAAACCCACAAAATGAAGGGAATATTAAAAAACTCAGTGTATTATTAATTGAAGATTTTAAACATTAATAAAATTAAAGATTTAAAAAAAAAAAAAATACTACATAGAGCAATAGCCGGCTTTATTTATGCTACTTTATTTGTTTATTTAACATTAGAAACACATCAATTTTTTTTCAATATTTTCATTTACTTCTTGACAATTGGATCAATATATGAAATAGTAAAAATAACCAACCACACAAGAAAAAATAAAGTCATTTTAGTCTTTACAATTCTTTATATTTTATTATCATTTTTTATTTTAATTAAAATGAAAAATAGCATTAATGGAGCTTCAATAATATTATTACTTTTAATATACACATGGTCTAGTGATGTAGGAGGTTATGTAATAGGGTCAATTTTGGGAAAAAAAAAATTAACAAAATTATCGCCTAAAAAAACATGGGAGGGATTATATGGTAGTGTTATTTCTTGTTTAATAACAGGTTTATTGACAAAAAACATAATTAATCAAAATATTGAAATAAATTGGGCATCTACATCAATAATAATATGCACAGCTTGCATTGTGGGCGATTTAATTATGTCCAAAATTAAAAGAATCAATCAAAAAAAAGAAAGTGGATTTTTTCTTCCTGGACACGGAGGATTTCTAGACAGATTAGATAGCCTTTTTTTGTCAACTTTGATTTTTTATTTACTTATTAGTAAATAATTTTTTTCTGAAGCTCCAAATCCTTTATAAAATCTCATTAAACCAGGGATAGTAGAACCTTCAAAATCTAACCACTTATTTTGTGAAGCATTTAATTGAATATAATAATCTATTAATTTAACCATGGCATTGAATTTAAACTTTTTAGTAGAAAAATTGAATAATAATACTTCTCTATCTAAGTAAGAAATGAAAAAAGCAGCAGCTACGATATTATTTGAATTATCAAATAAAGCATACATTGAACCATATTTTTTTTTCATAGATGATTGAATGATAGATTTAATCAATTTCAAATCTGATGATTTTAAATTAGCTTTTTGTGAAATATACTTTTTATAAAAAAATATAAAAGCACTAACATCATCTATAGACTTTATATAAAAATTTAACTCATTACAAGCTTTTAAATTTCTTGAAATATTCTCACTATAATGAGAATATAATTGCTTATAATTTAACTTTAAATTTAATTCTAGATTAATGCGAGTCACATAATTAATATTCAAACCCCTATTAATAATTATATTTTTAACAACTTTAACACAGTCAAAATTAATTGAAAAAAAAAATTGTGAATACTTATTATTTATAACATTGAATAAATCATAAATGATATTGTCATCAAATAGCAAATTTGCATCAGGAGAAAAAGGACCAAGTTGTTGACAAAAATTAGGGTGATAAATTTTTTTATAAAAAAATCTATTTGCATATACAACTGGAAAAACCAACTCATAGTTTCCATAAATGAAAGCACCCCAATTTTTAGATACTAAATCTAAATACCATGAATGTGCATAAATCCTAGAATTTATTGAATTAATAATACATTCATCCCACTTTGATGAATCAATTTGAGATTTACTTATATATTGAATTTTATTCATCGTAAATATATCTAATCATATTTTCATATACCGAATCCCACCCTTTCCATTTATTATTATAATTTAAGGATTCATTATGCCATAGGGACATAAAAGTACCATTAACAGATTTGATGTTATTAATAATTTGTTGTATTAATTCATTTGATTTTTCTGGATTTAATTTTAAATAAGAATTTAGAGAAACATCCATCACACTCAAAGGATATAATAATAAATTCGTAGATATGTTTTTTTCTAAATCATAAAAATAAAAATTATAAGAAGTACCTGCTCTAAATCCAGGGTGAGCAGGGTAACCCATACTGTAATCGGATTTAATACCAGCTTGAATTAAATTTCTATAATTATGAGGAATATTTAAATATAGATAATGCTGTCTGTTTTTAGTGATTTCTGTATTTAAAATTTTTCTTAATCGATCAATCTCAACAAAAATACTAGAATTGTTATTTATAGATGAAAACGACAAATGGATACCTACATCACAGTACTCAGAAATAAATTTTATTTTTTCTCTCAACTTTTGATTTAAATAATGGATATTCTTATCGTATTTATCATAATCACCTAATAAAAAAAAGAAAATAGTATTTAAACCATAACTTTTATGTATTCTTAATAGTTCATCATAAGTATCATATGGATCTTTTTTGTTCAAAAAAATGACTTTAAATCTTTCAATTATATTTTGTGAATTTAAACATAATATATCCTTTATAGTACTCCCTAAAGTTCTAAAAAAACCTTTCTCTAAATAAGAATATGCATTGTCAATATCAACTGTATTAATAAAATTAAATTTTTGTTTTTTAAAAATGATTTTTGGAAACTTATCTAATAATTTTTCTTTAATAAATAATATCCATTTATCTACAACAGGTGTAGTTAAAAAGTTATTTTTATATGCAACACTTTGATCAAAACTAAAACGACCTATTTTATCTTTTTTATGTGGTAAGTATTCTTCGTAACGAGTAAGCATGTAAAAAGAAGCTGCAAAAGGGTCAAAAGGTAAAACTGATTTATTACATAAAAATAATATTTGCACTTGTCGATAAAGTGATATAGTTAAATTTTGAGGACTAATATCATCTTCAAACAGTAGTGATGAGGAATAAAAAAATAATTCATCTGAAAATGCTTTCTTTGAATAATTTATTTTTGGGAGTTGTGAATTAGTAAAAAAAATTGAATCACTTGTAAATTCTATATTTAAACCTAAAATATGATTAAAAATATGATTGAAAATATAAGTAGTTCTTGTATTCTGTTGATCCAGGTAAATAAGGATATCCATAAATTTAAAAAAAAGTATTAACTACTTTTTTTCATTAATTTTGATTTTAAACGACCTGCTTTATTCTTATGAATTACATTACGTTTTTCTAACTTATCAATCATTGAAATAATATTAGGAATATCCTTTTTACTATCTGTTGAAGTTTCTTGAATAACTGACTTAATTGCATTTCTAACAGTTTTATGAAGATATTTATTACCCTCATTTTTTGTCTTGTTAGAACGAATTCTTTTTTTGGTTGATTTATGATTTGCCATTAATTTTAATTTAATCATTTAAATTTAGTAGTCCGTAGGGGAATCGAACCCCTGTTACCAGGATGAAAACCTGGCGTCCTAACCCCTAGACGAACGGACCAATTAGCTCTTTATAAAATAAAGAGTGAGCAAAATTAACAACTTTTATCATCAAAAAAAAAAAAATCTAATAGGATTTAGCAAAAATAACGCGCTGTAAAGATGGTTTACCGGTTAAAATACACAAACCATTTTCTTTTTTTGCATCCATAGGAATGCACCGTATAGTGGCTTTGGTCAACTTCTTAATTTCATCTTCAGTTTCAGGACTACCATCCCAATGTGCTAATACAAAGCCTCCATTATTAATTCTATATGAAAAATCATCAAAATTATCAACACTGAAAGTATTATTTTCTTGAAATAATTTAGCTTTTAAAAACAAATCATGCTGCATTTGATTCAAAATTGATTGAGTGGTGGATGTAATCTCAGAAAAACTAATAATCTGTTTTTCACATTTATCACGCCTTACAAATTCAACAGTATTATTTTTAAGATCTCTGGGACCCATTGCTATTCTAACTGGCACCCCCTTTAGCTCATATTCAGAAAACTTCCAACCTGGCTTATATGTGTCTCTAAAGTCTTCTTTTACTCTAATACCTAAACTTGAAAGCTCACAAGAGATTAACTTCATTTTTTCTATAATAGCATCATATTCTTCCTGACTATGATATATAGGAATTAATACAACTTGATAAGGAGCAAGCTTAGGAGGTAAAACTAAACCTTTTTCATCAGAATGGGTCATAACTAATGCTCCTATTAATCTTGTGGAAACACCCCAAGAACTTGCCCACACATACTCTAAATTACCACTCCTGCTAGCAAATTTCACATCAAAGGCTTTTGCGAAGTTTTGACCCAAAAAATGAGATGTACCAGCTTGTAATGCTTTACCGTCTTGCATAAGCGCTTCAACACAATATGTGTCAATCGCACCAGCAAATTTTTCTCTCTCACTTTTTAAACCATAAATTAACGGTACAGCTAACGTATTCTCAATGAAATCTTTATATAAAAACAAAATTTTTTCTGCTTCTTCAATAGCTTCGGATTTAGTTTCATGTGCTGTGTGACCTTCTTGCCATAAAAATTCAGATGTTCTTAAAAATAATCTTGTTCTCATTTCCCATCTTACAACATTTGCCCACTGATTAATCAACAAAGGTAAATCTCTATATGACTTAATCCATTTTTTATATGTATCCCAAATAATTGTCTCAGAAGTTGGTCTAACAATTAATTCCTCCTCTAATTTTGCATTTTCATCAACAATAACTTCGCCAGAATCATTATTTTTCAACCTATAGTGAGTAACAACAGCACATTCTTTAGCAAATCCATCAACATGGCTAGCCTCTTTAGTAAAGAATGATTTTGGTATAAAAATTGGGAAATATGCATTTACATGTCCTGTTTCTTTAAATTTTTTATCTAAGACTTGTTTCATTTCTTCCCATATAGCAAAACCATAGGGCTTTATAACCATACAACCACGCACACCCGAGTTTTCAGCTAAATCTGCATTTAAAATGATATCATTGTACCATTGTGAAAAATTTTCTAACTTATTTGCTATTTTTTTTGACATAAATTATTGTAGTTTGGCGCAATTATTGATTATTATTTAAGTAATAAAAGTTTTTTTTAAAATTAAAAAATAAACTTGTAATTTTATAGTTAACTAGAATAAATACCTACTAATATGAGAAGTTTTATATATCACATACTATTATTATCTGTTATTTTATCATTTCAAAAATCTTACTCACAAGATTTTATTGACGATTTATACATAATAAATAATTCATACAATTACTACAATTCAAACGATGATGAACTTATAATTAATGATAGTATATATGATTCTTATGACAATATTGACTACGAAGATAGAATAAAGAAATTTCATAATCCAAATGAAAATTTTAGATATTCAATTAACTACGGCTGGTATGACCCATACTGGAATTACGGCTGGAACTATCCTTTGTGGAGCTTAAATTACCATAATTATGGATGGGGATTGGGCCTACATTATGGTCATAATTGGGGATGGGGTCATAACTGGAGTATAAGTTATAACTGGGGATGGGGTTATAATTGGTATAATCCATATGGGATTTACGGATTTAATTATCCATTTGGACATCATTATCACTCACATTATAATAATTATGACTTTGCATTATACAATGCTATCTTGCATAACTCTGACAATAATTTCTCTTACGGCCATAGAGACTCTAATAACACTAATATAAATACTAGACCAAGCACATCTAATAGGTTAGATTTAAATAATAACACAATAAATAAAGATAATAATCGTGACAACATAAGTATTGTGCAACAACTAAAAGATCACACTAAAGACATAACTAAAATTCAAGAGAAAAATAATTTTAATTATAATAAAAAGAATAAATCAGACTATAATAAAAAGAATAAATCAGACTATAATAAAAAGAATAAATCAGACTATAATAAAAATAACAACTCTAATAATAGAAATAATAAGTTTAATTCTAACAGAAATAACTCTAACAATAGAAACAATAACTTTAATTCTAATAGAAATAACTCTAACAATAGAAACAATAACTTTAATTCTAACAGAAATAATCGATCTTCTTCACCAAATAGATCATCTAACAATAGATCTAGAAGAAACTAATAACAATTAATATGTTACAAAAAATTCTCACTCTATCTCTACTAATGATGTGTTCATTAATACAATCACAAAACCATGTTGATGCACTTAGATACTCTTTATTTAATAATTATAACACAGCTGGAATTTCTGCATTAGGTGGAGCTGGAGGACTTCTTTCTCACAATCATAATCCTGCTAGTCTAGCCTTTTTTTCAAGTGGTCAAGTTTTTTCTTTAAGTATTGCAAATAACAATGCATCTATTGAAACTGATTATTTAAATGATATAAACATAACTGAAAAGCACTATGACATAGCTCCCTATATTCAAAATATTGGCTATGCTACTAATTTACCTATTCAATTAGAGAATGGATGGAATAGGTTTAATTTTGCTATATCGTCTAATAGAAAGCAGAATTTTAATCAAAATATGGTAATAGAAGGATATAATGAATTAAGCTCTATGTCTAATATATTCCTTCAAAATGCCCAAGGATTATACCCTGAAGATTTAAATCCATTTAGCGATTATTTAGCATGGTATACTTATTTAATTGACACTATAGCAGACAATGGTGTTACCGACAGTTATATTTCAAATGTAAACTCAAATGGACAAGATCAAAAAATGACAATGAATCAAGATGGATACATAAATGAAGTTGATTTTGCATTTTCTACTGCCTATAACGATTTTCTATTTCTAGGATTAAGTATGGGGATTACTGAGATAAAATTTCACCAACATACATCATTTAATGAAGACAACTACTCACCTTCGAGTATTAATTCATCTGACCCAAATTTTATCCCGCATACGGTAGAAAGCTTTGAATACAATCAACATCTACATGTTGAGGGCGAAGGTATTAATTTTAAATTTGGAACTTTTATTAAGCCAACATCTTTTTTACGTTTAGGTTGGGCTTACCATTCAAAAACATATACATCACTAGAAGAAGTATATGAGACATCTATGAAAACAAACTTTATTAACGGTGATCGCTTTGAAGCTTTTTCTCCTGTAAATTTATTCAATTACGAACTTAACACACCAGCAAAATCTATTTCAACCATGGGTTTAACTGCAAAATATAATCAATTGCGTATGCTATTAACTCTTGACTATGAAATTATAGACTATGGAACATCTAATTTACATTCAACATATTACAGCTTTTCAGAAGAAAATGAAGATATATCAAATTTTTACCAACGAGCTAATAATACAAAAATAGGTGTTGCAATAATGACGGAAAACATATCACTAAAAGGTGGATATAGTATTTTTGGAAGCCCTTATAAAGACAATTTAAATGATTATGAAAAAGAATATATATCGATAGGAATTGGATTTAAAAAAGGACAATACTCATTTGATTTATCTCTTACACATTCTCAGTATAATGAAGATTACATCCTTTATCAAGATTTTACATTAAATAATCCAAATCAATTAAGTACAAATAGTTACGAGGGAAATACAATAATTGGGACTTGCACCTATAAGTTTTAGACAAAGAAATTACTTCTGATCTATATCATCAGGTACTAAAATCCTGCCACAATTTTCACAAAATAAAATATCTTTTCTCAATTTTATATTGAGATGATGCTGAGATGTAATACTACTAAAACATCCTCCACATGCATTTCTTTCTACTTTAACAACGGCAAGTCCATTTTTAGAAACGGTTCTTAAATTATCGTAGACACTCATTAATCTATCTTCGATATTCTTTTGAAGCTTCTTCTTTTTTGATGTCAATTTATCTTCTTCTTTCTCAGTTGATTTAATTATGACATCTAACTCACTTTTTTTATTTTTTAAGTGTTTTTTCTTTGTTCTGATTTTCGCCTTAATTAATTTAATTTTTTCGGCATTTTCTTCCAACTCTGACCCTACTCCTTTAATTTTTTTGTTTGATAATTCAATTTCTAATCCTTGAAACTCTAATTCTTTATTAATAGCATCAAATTCTCTATTATTTCTAACTTTCATTTGCTGCTTATTATATTTCTCAATTAATGCATTTGCTTCTTCAATTTTCTGCTCTTGAGAAGAAATAGAATTATTCAGCTGTTCATCAATATCACTTTGACTCTTTAAATGTTCATTTAATTTATCTATCTCTGATTCAAGATCAGTGACCTCTAATGGCAATTCTCCTCTTAAAATTTGCAATTTATCGATTTGAGAATCAACACTTTGCAACTCGAATAAACCTTCAAGTTTTTTACTGATTGCAGTTGCAGAAAACTGATCTTCTTCTTTTATTTTTTTTGTAGCCATAATTTAATAATATAACACAGGGTTAGTACATACACTTGTTAAATGGATCGCTAATTTAGAAAATTTTTCTTTAAGAATATCATAAATTAAATGTTGAGTGTAATATTCGCTCTCATAATGACCAATATCAAAAACAGAAATTTTATTATCTGCATTAAAAAAATCATGATATTTAAAATCAGAACTTATGTAGACATCTGCATCATTTTTAATTGCATCCTCTAGCAAGAAACTACCCGAACCTCCACAAATTGCTATTTTTTTGATTTTATCTTGATTGTGAGACAATGTATATTTTATAACACTAATATTCATTTGTTTTTTCACATAATTAAGAAATTTCTTTAAAGTAATTTCTTTACTTAAAGTTCCAATTACACCAGAACCCACTTGAGAATCATTAATGAGACTACAACATGAATAAGCAATTTCCTGATAAGGATGAGCCTCTTTTAAGGCAGTTAAAACTTTAGATTGTAAATATGAATAATAAATCACTTCTATCTTATCTTCTTCCTCATAAGAATTTTCACCTATCTTACCGGAGAAAGAATTTGATCCGGGCAGTGGCCTAAAAGAACCTATCCCGGATGAGACAAAAGAACAATTATCATAAAATGATCCTAATTGTCCAGCTCCAACACTATGTAAGGCTTTTTTGATATCCTGTGTATGTGTTTTTGGACAATAGACAACTAAATAAGACAGTAAATTTGTTTTAGGCTTTAACACTTTAACATCCTGTAATGATATTCTTTTTGCTATTTGAAACGAAACACCGCCTTGAATATTATCTAAATTTGTATGCATAGAATATATTGCAATATTATTTCTTATAGCTTTCTCAGTAATTCTTTCAACATAATTTGATCCAGTAATTTTTTTTATTCCGTTAAATAAAAGTGGATGGTGACTAATAATTAAATTATGTTTGTTTCTAATTGCTTCATCAACCACAGACTCTGTACAATCAAGACTAATCAAAACAGAGTTAATTTTAGAACTTTTATTACCAATTAATAAACCACAATTATCATATTCTTCTTGGAAAGCTAATGGTACTCTTGTGTCTAAATAATTTGATATTTCAAATAATTTCATGTTTATTACATTTAATTTATTACACAAAAATACAGTTTTATATAAAAATGATTTTTTTAAAGCTCTTATTGTACCCTAGTCAAATAATATATTCACTAATAATATTTACTAGAAACAAGCTGTATGATTTTAAACTTATAAAATCATATAAATCAAAAATTACAACTATCTCAATTGGTAACTTAAAAACTGGTGGCACTGGCAAAACACCGATTGTAGAATACTTAATTAGGTTATTTAATAAAAAAAATATTGCTGTACTTAGCAGAGGTTATAAAAGAAAGACAAAAGGATTTATTTTAGTTAATAAAAAACATCAAGCAGATGATGTAGGGGATGAAAATCGACAACTCTATAATAAATATCCAACTGTGAAAATTGCTTGTGATGAAAACAGAGTAAATGGAGCAAAAAAATTAGAAGAAAAATTTCACTCATTGGATTATCTGATTCTTGATGATGCATATCAACACAGATCATTAGAAAGGGATATAAATATATTATTAACAGAATACAGTGATCTTTATTTATATGATCAGCTATTACCTGCTGGGAGACTAAGAGAGTCTAGAAAACAAGTGAAAAGAGCAAATATTATTATAATTACTAAATCGCCTAGAGCATTATCCATTAGGAAACAAAATTTTATTATTAATAAAATTAAACCACGTAATAATCAAAAAATATATTTTTCATACATTAAAGAATATCTATACATTGAAATGTTAAGCTTAAAAAAATTAAATCTAAACAAAAATCAATCTTATTTACTTGTAACAGGGATTGAAAACCCTCAACCTTTAACAGAACATCTTAGGCACAAACAAATTAACTACCACCATTTACAATTTACTGACCATCATAATTTTAATAAAAATGATATTAATAAAATACTTTCATTTAAAGGGTTAAAAAACACTTCTTCTAATTTATTAATTACCGAAAAAGATTTTTACAGATTATCTGTTAATCAAAAAGAAAAATTAGAAAAAAAATTTAAATTAATATGTATTCAAATTGAATTTGATTTTATAGCTACTGATAAAGCTAATTTTAATAATCAATTGATTAACTTTGAAAAAATCTAAAAATATTGGAATATGAAAAAAATACACCTATTAAATGTATCAATACTGATAAGCTCTTTCATTTTTGGACAACAAAATAATTTAGAATTATTATATCAATGGGCTGATGATGGTACAGTTTTAACAGCTGATAATCCGGGAGACAATTGGGTAGGTAACATATATAATGAAATATGGGGATTTGTACAAAATGATCATGAATTTGCTGTTATTGGAACAACACAAGGAACACATATCTTTGATGTAACAGATCCAGTAAACAGTTATTTAGTAGGAACTATTGATGGCGGGTCAACGAGTCCAGATGTTGTGCATAGAGATTTTCACACCTTTAACGGTTATCTTTATGCAGTAGCAGATGAAATGAGTACAAGCACATTGCAAATTATAGACTTGTCAAATCTTCCAAGTGCTGTTGAATTAATTTATGATTCAAATGAAATTATTACAAGAGCACATAATATTTTTATTGATGAAGAAAATGCTATCATGTATGTGTGTGGTGGCAGAGTAAATGGAAGCAGCAACTATTTAAGCCTATTATCTTTAGATGACCCTGAGAATCCGTTATTTCTTACATCTTACGAAACACATGGATATATTCATGATATTTATGTTGAAAATAACATAGGGTATTTAAATGCTGCTAATAATGGATTCCATATTGTAGACTTTTCTGATTTTAGCTCTCCTCAAACACTAGGTTCCCTAACTGACTACCCATTTCAAGGTTATAATCACTCTGGATGGCTTTCTGAAGACGGCAACACATATGTGTTTGCTGATGAAAATCACGGTTATAGAATGAAAGTATGTGATGTGTCAAATCCAAATGATATTAATGTGGTATCTATGTTACTGAGCGATGTTCAAGAAAATTCAATTCCACATAATTTAATTATCCAATATAACTTATTGTATGTGTCTCATTATTACGATGGATTATGGATTTGGGATATTTCAAACCCCGAATCTCCATCTTATGTTGCAAGCTATGACACATATCCCTTATCAAGCGGAAATAGTTATAAAGGAGCATGGGGGGTCTACCCATTGCTACCCTCCGGAAATATACTTGTTTCTGATATGCAGTATGGATTATTTGTTTTTGCTCCACCACAAAATTCAATTAACATCAATGAAGCAAAAAATAATGCAATAATTTTTCCAAATCCTTGTAATGATATTTTAAATATTAATAATCTTCAAGAAAGTGCGGAAGAATTAAAACTATATGATGTTTATGGCAATTTAGTCTTTGAAAAATTAATTAAAAATAGCTTTAAAAAAATAAATACAGAATTTTTATCATCAGGAGTATACTTGTTAAGTATAAATGGACCTGATATTGAATCTAAATATACAATAATCAAATACTAGTGAGCATCAAAGAAAAATATGAAACTGTAGTTGGATTAGAAGTACATGTTCAACTAAATACTGTATCAAAAGCATACTGTAGTGATTCAAATCTTTTTGGAGAACCACCCAACACCTGTATTAGTCCAATTTCAGCAGGATATCCTGGGACATTACCAAAAATAAACAAAGAAGTTATTAATAGTGCAATAAAATTAGGCTTAGCATTAAACTGTAATATAACAGAATATAATCTTTATGCTCGTAAAAATTATTTTTATCCTGACCTACCAAAAGGATACCAAATTACACAAGATACAACACCTATTTGCACTGGTGGTTATGTAGAAATAGCTAATTCTAAAGAAAAATCTTTCAAGATTGCTTTAACTCGAATTCATATGGAAGAGGATGCGGGAAAAAGTATTCATGATTTAGATCCTTTTCACTCATTAATTGATTTAAACAGAGCGGGTGTTCCGCTTTTAGAAATTGTTTCAGAACCTGAAATATCATCTACAGAACAAGCATATCAATATCTATATGAAATACGTAAACTAGTTAGGTACTTAGGAATCTCAAACGGTAATATGGAAGAAGGTAGTTTAAGGTGTGATGCTAATATCTCAGTGAGACTCAAAGGATCTAAAGAGCTTAGAAACAGAGTAGAAGTAAAAAATATTAATTCATTTAAAAATGTAATGAAAGCAATTGACTTAGAAGCCAAAAGACAAATAAATTGCTATGAAAATAATGAGGATGTAAATCAGGAAACTCGAAATTATAATGCTCACAATAACACAACCACTGTCTTAAGAAGTAAAGAAGATGCTCATGATTATCGATACTTTACTGAACCTGATATTCCTCCAGTAATTATTGATGAAACTTTTATTAATGACATCAAAAAAGACATGCCAATTCTTCCTAAAGAAAGATTTCATACATACACTAAAATTTATAAATTAAGTGATTATGATGCGAATTTACTAATTGATGACAAATCTCTTTCCGATTTGTTTGATACTATCACTGAACACACTTCAAGTTATAAAACAGTGGTAAATATAATTATGGGAGTTATTAAATCATATTTAAATGAAAAATCACTATCAATCAATGATATTAAAATACCTCCTAAACATATTGCTGAATTAGCAGAAATGCTTGATAAAAATCAAATTAACCACATTATAGTTTCACAAAAATTATTTCCGGAAATGATGATTAATAATACGTCACCCAAAATAATAGCAAAAGAAAAAAATTGGATTCAAGAAGATGATACAAAAACTATTGAAATGCAGATTATCAAAGTATTGGAAAAATATCCTCAAAAGGTCATAGAATATCAAAATGGAAACACCAATTTAATAGGTTTATTTATGGGCGAAATTATGAGGGAAACAAAAGGAAAAATAAACCCAAAATTGATTAATGAAACTTTAAAAAAGAAATTAAAAAAATGATACAAAAAAATTTTCAATTATTTATCTTATTATTATTGTTTGCATGTACAAATAATTCAAAACATTTTATTATTAATGCAGAAACAGATAGGGTTGGTGATGCAATTTTATCAAAAATAGCGTCATCTAATAATATAATAGATACAGTTAGTATAAAGAATGGTCAATTTTCATTTAAAAAAAGTATCAAAGAAGAGGAACTATTTAGATTACAGTTTCACGATGGTTCTTCTTTTCAAATTGCAACTACTCCTGGAGAAAAAATTAAAGTTAATTTTAAAGAGCAAAATCTAAGTATTTCTGGATCTACATGCACTGAAAAACTAATGGAATTAGATGAAAAACTTATTGAATTAGTTATTTTCAGAGATTCCATAACAAAAAAACTACAAAGTCTTAGTAGAGATGACGATTATGAAAATATAATGCTTGAGCATAGAGAACTATTCTTTAATAGATTAAATGAACACAAAGAGTACTTGAAGAAATTTATAGACGAAAATAAAGATTCTAAAGTATCTCTAGCTGCACTTTTTCAAACATATGGAAAATCCAATTCTGTCTTAACTGTTGACGAAGACTTAGAAGATTTTGAAAAAGTATTAAAAAATTTAAAGGCGAAATTTCCACAATCTAAAGACATAGAATTATTAGAAAATCAAATTTTAAAATTCAAGCCCCTTGCGAATGGACAACCAGCACCAATTTTTTCACTTCCAAATTTAGATGGAGAAACCATCTCACTCTCAGATTACAAAGGAAAAATAATCTTAGTTGACTTTTGGGCATCATGGTGCAAACCATGTAGAATAGAAAACCCTAAGCTTGTAAAGCTATATAACAAATACTCAGATTTAGATTTTGAAATTATAAGTATTTCTCTTGATGGAACACCTAGACAAAAAAACCCTGAGGAAGATTGGAAAAAAGCTATTGAAACAGATAATTTAACTCAATGGGAACATTTAAGTGAATTAACAGGTTGGCAAACATATGTAAGAGAAATGTATAATCTAAATTCTATTCCATATACTGTACTAATAGATAGAGAGGGGAAAATAATAGCTAAGAATCTAAGAGGAGCTGATCTTGAAATAAAAATTAAAAATCTACTCACAAAATGAGTGAAAAAAATAAAATTTATTTTGCATCAGACTTTCACTTAGGCAGTCCAAATCAAACTGAAAGCTTTGTTAGAGAAAGAAAAGTTTGTGAATGGCTAAACTTTATTAAAGAGGATGCAAAGGAAATTTATTTAGTTGGAGATATTTTTGACTTTTGGTTTGAATATAAACACAGTATCCCAAAAGGTTTTGAAAGATTCAAAGGAAAATTAGCAGAATTAACTGATTGCGGAATAAAAATACATTTCTTCCCTGGAAATCATGATTTATGGACATTTGGCTACCTTGAAAACGAATTAGGACTAACTATTCATCAAAAACCCCTTGTAACTAATATAGGAAATAAAACATTTTATATTACCCATGGTGATGGCCTAGGAACTAGTAACACAAAATATCGAATTCTTAAATCAATCTTTACAAATAAGATTTCTCAGTGGCTATTTAGTAAAATCCATCCTGATTGTGGTATTAAATTAGCCTACTCATGGTCAAGAAAAAGTAGAAAAAAAGGAGGTCAAGTGGACAACGAAATGCTAAAAAATGATCTTGTCAATTATTCTAAAAAAATACTTACCAACACAGATATTAACTATTTTATTTTTGGTCATATTCACAAACCAATAGAGATAGAATTAAACTCATCATCAAAATATATAAATATTGGTGACTGGATTAGTCATTTTTCGTACCTCGAATTTGACAATGACACTCTGTTATTTAAATATTTTTAATTATTTTTATTCTTATTAAGATTTAACAAAATTAAACCTATTTAGGTTTGGTATAATACTTGTATTATAATCAATATGAAAAATATTTTAAACCCTACTCTATTTAATAAAGCTCAATTATTAATAGTATTAATATTAAGCTCCTTTTGTCTACAATCATTTATATATGCTCAAAGCAATTGTGATTTTGAAAATTTATCAATGATAAATGACCCTAATGGAACTAACCCTCCCTCTTTTGATATAAATTTAATATGTGTGGATATTACATATCCTGTCTGCCCAGAGGATGCTGCCTCAGTGTACATAGAATGGGAAAGAACTGGTAATGCCACCAGTCTTGCGAGATTTGAAATAATTGATATCAATGGTACGAACATCATCCCACCTTCACCAATGATTTTTTTCAATGAGTCTAATGGTTCACACCAATTCAGTATTCCATATAGCGGACTGTATGATTTGAAATTTGTGACTTTTGGAGGGTTTGATGACTTATTATATCCAAACAATCCATTTGATTTTAGTGGATCTGGGAATCAGCCTATTGTAATTGGTGACCCCCAAAATGTACAACAACCCTACTGTGATACAGACGAAGGTTTTTTTCAAATTACAACAATATCAGGTGGTAGCACTGAATCAACTAGCCCAGATGATTTTACTTTTTATGTAAATGAAATTGATCCAGATAATATATTTAATCCTTTCTTCGGTACTGATTTTGGTTTTTTAGATAGTAATGGTGACGGAGATGTTTCAGGAGATGAGTTTATGGTAACAATTATTGCTCAGGATAATAATAGTCCTTGTTCAGGAGAATTAAATTATACATTTGAAGATCCAGGTTATATAGAAAGTAAAATTAAAATACACCATCAAAGCTGTACTGAAGAACAAGATGCTTATTTAGAAGTTGATGTTATTGGAGATATAGGTGATGCTGCTGTTACAACATTTTGGCAAGAATATAATCCTATTGAAAACGATTATACTGCAATAAGTTATCAAGATACAGATAATGGATCACCTAATGACTTATTATTAGATGTGAATGACGGAGGGGAAGAATCTTATATATACTGGGAACCTGACTACATTGACGGCATAAGCACAGACTATGACCCATTCTCGATTGAGAACTATTTTAGTGGTATTGGTGGATTAGATGGAAGAAAATTTATTGTTGAAGTAAATTATCAAGCTCCTGGTATATTATGTCCTATTGTAAATATAACTGAATCATCTCCACTGGAAATGTATCGATTATTAGAGCCTGAACTTAACACTTCTACTGTTGAATTAACACAACCCATCTGTCCTGAAACTAATGGACCACCATCACCAGAGGGTAATCCATTTGACACTTCTGATGATGATGCAGGCGGTATAATTAAATTTCCAATTAATGGACTTAGTGGTGGAGATAATTTAAATGATATATTTGGCATTAACCTTGGTGAAGATGACTGGGATTTCGTCCTTTATTTAGAAGAAGATAATGGTAATGAAATTCCAATTCAAACATTTCAATCAAGTGATATAGATAATAATAATTTTATCACCTGGGAAAACCTAGAAGAAGGAATATATTATATTGACATTGAATATCCCTCAATAGATATTACAACTGTGATTTCTTTTCCAGGTGCAGTTGTTTCTTATGAAATCAATCAATCATTTGATGAATGTGTTCCAATAAGATACGGGCCGTTTATTTTAGAAGAACCTGCTGAAATTAATTTCGTTGCTAATGGAAATTCAATTCTAAATGTGTGTAATGGGCAATCAAACGGATTTGTTGATTTTGATAACGATATTGACGGCGGAACACCATACATCTTAGAACCTGAAAATATAAATTCTATAGAGGGAAATAATGGTTTCTATGAAATCACTATTTATGATTCTAATCAATTAGATGTTATAACAAATCCAAATCTTCCTGCGGGAACTTATTATGTGACACTAAAAGATAGTAATCAATGTGAAAGTACACCTCAAGAAATTCTAATTACTGAGCCTGATCCATTTGCCTTAGATAGCTCATCAGGTTTCTCGTGGACTGTTTCTGAAGAAGTGGATTGTTATAATCAACCAGAGGCAACCGTAACTATAACATTTAATCCTTTAGAAGAGCTTTTACTTGTTGCTCCTTATACATATCAGCTTATAGATATTTCTTCAAATGGAGGAACCTATAATGAAACAATTACATTAAATGACGGAATACAAGCTGTTTTTACTGAACTATATGATTTAAATGATGGCCCACAAGGAACCCAATACCAATTAATTATTTCAGATGCTAACTTTATTGAAGATCCAACATTAAATAGCTCATGTTCAGCATCTACAATTATTGAAATTATCGGACCTGACACAGAACTTGAAATCTCAGTCGTTACTACTGATGTTCTTTGTAATGGTGGTAACACGGGTACTGCTATTTATACTGTAACTGGTGGTACTGCTCCTTATGATATTCAAG
>PAWM01000018.1 GCA_002714185.1 Flavobacteriales bacterium
ACGATTTGGTTAAAATTTTTCATACTATATAAATTTTGATTAAACAATAATTTTCAATATGTGTGGTATAAAACAAATCTTGTGCCAAACTTCTATTTTTGATTAAAAATTATATCCAAAATTTCTTTGCAAATTTTTTATTTTCCAATTTATAAAAATGTAATTTTGAAAAAAAAGATCATAAATGGATAATTACTCATTTCTAGGCAGCACACACATCTCCTTTTATGATAAATTATACGATCAGTATTTAAAAGATCCAGACTCAATTGATGAATCATGGCGTAGTTTTTTTCAAGGTTATGAGTTTGCACAAGAGCCATATAGTTTATTGCAAAATGATTTACCAGTTGGTATTGCAAAAGAATTTCAGGTCATTTCATTAATCGATGATTATAGAAAACGAGGACACCTTTTTACTAATACTAACCCAGTTAGAGATAGACGGGAGTATTTGCCTAAACTAGATATTAAAAATTATAATTTAGATTTAGATGATTTAGAAATTGTTTTCCAAGCAGGAAATGAAGTGGGTTTAGGTCCTACTACATTATCTAATATTTTAATTCATTTACAATCAGTTTATTGTCAGTCAATAGGTGTAGAATATGTATACATTAGGGATTTAAATGAATTTGGGTGGATTAAAAAATTTATTCACAAGAACAATAATCAACCTGATTTTAATAAAAATAAGAAAGTAAAAATTTTAACACAGCTTAATTCTACAGTTAGTTTTGAAAAATTTTTACATAAAAAATATGTAGGTCAAAAAAGATTTTCTATTGAGGGAGCGGAGTCATTGATTCCTGCACTAGAGCATGCAATTGAGCACGGTGCTTCTATAGGTGTAAAGGAGTTTATTTTTGGTATGGCCCATAGAGGAAGGCTTAGTGTGTTAGCAAATATATTTAATAAGCCATATGCTCGTATATTTAATGAATTTGATGGAGTAATTTATGAAGATGATGAATTTGATGGAGATGTTAAATATCATTTGGGATACAATTGTAAGAAACAAGTTGGAAATGGTGATTCTATAGAAATTAGTTTAGCACCAAACCCTTCACATCTAGAAGCAGTTAGTCCAGTAGTACAAGGCATATCAAGATCAAAAATTGATAAAAAATACAGTGGGGATAATTCTAAATTATTACCCATATTAATTCATGGCGATGCCGCCATTGCTGGCCAAGGAGTGGTATATGAAGTGATTCAGATGGCTCAATTAAATGGTTACAACACGGGCGGTTCTGTTCATATTATTATTAATAATCAGGTGGGTTTTACTACTAATTATTTAGACGGTCGATCAAGTACTTATTGTACTGATGTGGCCAAAACTACCTTATGTCCTGTTTTACATGTTAATGGTGACGATGTTGAGGCAGTAGTTCATACTATTCATTTTGCCTTACTATATAGACAAAAGTTTAATAAAGATGTATTTATTGATTTATTATGTTATAGAAAGTACGGTCACAATGAGGGAGATGAGCCAAAATTTACACAGCCTAAACTGTATAAATTAATTGAAAAACATCAAAATCCAAAAGAAATTTATGTAAAAAAACTACTTGATAATAACATATTAATTAAAGATGAAATTTTAGAAATTGAGAATGATTTTTTAGAATTATTAAATTCTGAATTTGATAAAGCAAAAGATAAAAAGAAGACTATAATTAAATCGATTGTTGATGAAAATTGGTTAGGATTAAATAAAGCTAAGCCTAAAGATTTCCTGTTGCCTGTGGATACAACTTTTGAAAAAAAAGAACTTCTTGATTTAGCTAAAAAAATATTTACCTTACATGGAGACCATAACTTTTATAAGAAAACAAAAAAATTATTTTCTGATAGATTAAGTATGATTGAAAAAGGCACAAATATTGATTGGGGTGTATCAGAATTATTAGCATATGCTAGCTTATTAAAGGAAGGTAATCCTATTCGAATTTCTGGTCAGGATGTAGAGAGAGGAACTTTTTCACATCGACATGCTATTATCAAAAGCGAAAATAGTGAAACAAAAATTAATATTTTTGATTCATTAAAAACTAATGAAGTAAACTTGAAAATATTCAATTCTTTTTTATCTGAATATGCAGTCTTAGGTTTTGAATATGGTTATGCAGCAGCAAAACCTCATGGATTAACTATTTGGGAAGCTCAATTTGGAGATTTTTGCAACGGTGCTCAAATTATTATTGACCAGTATATATCCTCTTCAGAGGAAAAGTGGAATCTTCAAAATGGATTGGTAGTTTATTTGCCTCATGGATATGAAGGACAGGGAGCTGAACATTCTAGTGCAAGAATGGAAAGATTTCTGCAATTATGTGCTCAAAATAATATGCAGATAATAAATTGTACAACACCAGCTAATTTGTTTCATATGCTTAGAAGGCAAATGAAAAGAGCATTTAGAAAACCCTTAATATTGTTTTCGCCAAAAAGTTTATTGAGACACCCCAAATGTATATCAACTGTGGACGATTTATGCAACGGATCTTTTTTAGAAGTTATAGATGATGATAGAGTTGAAAAAAATAAAGTAAAAACATTAGTCTTTACTAGCGGTAAAATTTATTATGAGTTAGATGCAAAACGCCTTGAAATTAAAAATAAAGATATTAGTATTATTAGGATAGAACAACTATATCCTTTTCCTAATCGAAATTTAGAAGCCATTATTAGTAAATATAAACATGTAAATAAATATATTTGGGTTCAGGAAGAACCTAAAAATATGGGAGCTTGGTTTCATGTCATGGATCAATTTAGATTAGTAAAGTTAAAAATAGAATTAATATCTAGGGATGAAAGTGCATCCCCAGCTAGTGGATCTGCAAAAAAGTATTTCGAAAGACAAGAGCAAATTATAAACACAGTATTTAAAAAATAGATTATGGTTTTAGACATTAAAGTTCCTAGCCCAGGAGAATCAATAACCGAAGTGGAAATATCAAACTGGCTTGTGGAAGATGGCGATGTAGTTGAAAAAGATCAGGAAATATGTGAAATTGATTCAGATAAAGCAACACTCACAGTTAGTGCAGAGGATGCAGGACAAATAAAAATAATTAAAAAAGTAGAAGAAACTATTCCTGTGGGCGAAGTGATATGTCAAATTGATACTACAATTAAAGTTCCTAAAAAGAAATCTCTTACAAAAAAACAAGATTCTAATATGTTGGAAAATAAAAATAATAATAGTGATTTTATTGCATCTCCAGCAGCAAAAAAAATAATGCTTGAAGCTAATTTGTCTAATATAGTTGGGACAGGTAAAGGGGGAAGAATAACCAAGCAAGATGTATTAAAAAGTAAACCTGCTATGGGTATTGGTAATGCTGAGCGGATACAGAAAAGAACTAGATTATCTACATTAAGAAGAAAACTTGGAGCTCGTCTTGTTAGTGTTAAAAATGAGACAGCCATGTTAACGACATTCAACGAAATAGATATGTCGTCTGTTAATAAATTAAGAAATGAATTTAAAGAAGAATTTAATAATAAACACTCTGCTAAATTAGGATATATGTCATTCTTTTCTAAAAGTGTGTCGAGAGCATTAAAAATGTTTCCTACAATTAATTCAATGATAGATGGAAATGACTTAGTAAGTTTCGAATATGTAGATATATCTATTGCTGTCAGTTCCCCAAAAGGTTTAGTGGTACCAGTGTTAAGAAATGTAGAATTAATGAATTTCGTACAGGTAGAAGTTGAAATTCAAAGATTAGCAAATAAAGCAAGAAATGGTAGTATCTCATTAGATGATATGGTGGGAGGAACCTTTACAATTACAAACGGAGGTGTTTTTGGTTCTATGCTATCAACACCAATTATTAATCCCCCTCAATCAGCAATTTTAGGTATGCACAATATTGTAGATAGGCCTTTTGTAATTGATAATGAGATTAAGATTAGACCTATTATGTATGTTGCTCTCTCTTATGATCATAGAATAATAGATGGAAAGGAATCAGTTGGATTTTTAGTTGCTATAAAAGAAGCATTAGAGAATCCTACTGAACACTTATTTGGTGGTATTAAGAATATTAGGAAAAGCCTTGAATTATAGATTTTATTGAGGTTCAGCTAATAAATATATATATTGTGATGATGATCCAGAAAAAACACCTAGTCCACCATTTACATTGCTATTAACATCTGCAGGGGCCCCAAAAGGGCCTGCCGGATTATTGTATTGAATTGATGCCCAAAAATCCCAAGACTGTCTATCTACAGATGACCATTTTAGTATTAATGAATCACCTACATTCCAAAATCCTGTTGTAGCTCCACTACTCCCATCTACATCATCAGTTGTATTATCATCTGTTTCTTGTTGTCCCCATTCTTGCCAGAACCCCCGACCTTTGTACATTGGAAAACTAAACTCCCAACCATTTGTGTATTCATCATTATAATTTCCATCTTGATCCAACATACTCATATATAAATCGTCATATCCATCTTGGTTATTATCAAAACTACTTCCCCAAATAGGTTTTGTTTTGGAAAAAATACGGTAACAATTTCCAATAGTATCTGGTTCAAATAAGTGGCCTAGCATATAGCAATATGCACTATCATCTGCTCTGTAAAGAAATCTTAAGCTATCAATTGTAACAGGGGCTAACTTTGGAATAGTAGTTTGTGCAGTTAAAATTGTATCACCTTTAGTAATGTTTACAACATATGTCATCTCTTCTTGACCTAGGATAGCACTACCTGAGTAATTATGATACCATGTATCAGTCAGGCCAATATTGTTGGAGAGTACTTCGCTTTCACCTAAACTATTTGTAATTGTAATTATTGCATCGTTAATATATGACCCAGTTATTTGTTCATCATTAACAGGGTCGAAATAGGGTAAGCTTCGTGTTAATAAAATTTTCACCGGTTCACCATTTTCAATGTAACCATTAACTACTAAATCCGCTCCACTGTTGGGTAATGTGATTTCAATTTCCTTTGTACAAGATACTATAACTAAAAAGCAAATGAATATGTATTTATAAATGCTCATAAATTAAAATTTAAAATTCCATGAAATTGATGGAATTATAGGAAATAATGAGACTTGTTGAGCTTTAATTTCAACTTCCTCTCCATTACCTAGTAAACCATCAGGTTCAAAGTAAATAAAATATGGATTTTGTCGATTATAAATATTATAAATTGACAAACTCCAACTTGAATTATATTTTTTTTCAGGCTTATTATCCAATGTAATTGAAACATCCATACGATGGTATGGTGACATTCGGTAACTATTTCTATTATCCCACTCAGTTAATAACTCCCCATTAATTACATATACTGATTTTGGAACTGTCAATGAATTGCCGGTTGCATATATGAAGACAGTTGAAAAATTTAGTCTTTTACTAATTTGATAATTAGCTACAAAAGATAAATCATGTGTTCTGTCGTACTTCGAATAATACCAATTACCATCATTTAATTCTTCAAATTCACGGGTTGTTTTCGATAATGTGTAGCCTAGCCAACCATTTAAATTACCTCTTCTTTTTGCAAAGAAAAGTTCTAATCCATATGATCTACCATTACCAAAAGTTAAATTATTATCAATATTTCCTATACCAACAGCAATCCCAGGAATATAATTATCCTCATATTCAACGAGGTTTTCCATAGATTTGTAATATAATTCTGCAGAAGTTTCGTAAAGATTTTGATTAAAATTTTTATAGTAACCTAATGAAAATTGTCTACCAAATTGAGGTCTTACTATATCTGAACTAGGAAGCCATACATCAGTCGGCAGTGATGAGCTGGCAAGGGATGTCAAATGAATATATTGGTAATTTTGAGTGAATCCTAATTTTATTGATGAAGATGAGTTTAATAAATATCGAATTGATAACCTAGGTTCTAACCCCCCGTAACTTTCAACAATTTCACCATTTTTATAATTTATAATTGTATCAGTAGAAACTTGGCCAATTTGTCCTGAATTATCTTGAATATATCTTTCGAAGGGACCTACTTGGATAAATCCAGAATATCTAATTCCACTATTTATTAGTAATCTATCAGAAAATTCATACTCATCATTAATATAAATTGCATATTCATGGGCATATTGGTTAATTATTTGTTCTAAATCAAAATCATCATATGAGCCACTGAAGCTAGTTGGATTAAATCTGTGGTAGGTGTAATTTACTCCAAATTTCAATTTATGTTTAGTGGGAAAATAACCGAAGTCTGTTTTAAAGTTCCAGTCACGAATTCCTGAAAACATCTTGCTTTCACTGTCTGGTAGATTTTCTAATTTTTGGGTTCCATTTAATTCGAATGTGTAATCTGTAAAAATAATAGAACTATTCATAAATAACTGGCTATTAAATAGATGGTTCCACCTTAGAGAAGCAGTTGCATTTCCCCAGGGAATATTCACATTAAATCCCCAATCATTACTATTAAAAGTAAAAACATCTCTTCCAAAATATCCACTTAGAAATATTTTATCTTTTTTAGATATTTTATAATTAGCTTTTGTGGTAAGATCATAAAAATAATATCCACTCCCAGCAAAAGCTGTAGTATCAACATATGGTTTTGTTAGTATATCAAAGTAAGTTCTTCTTGCTGAAATAATGAAAGAGCTAGTATCTTTTTTAATAGGTCCTTCAATAGTTAATCTAGATGATATGAGACCCACACCTCCTTCAGCACTAAATTTTTTATTATTTCCCTCTTTCATATTAACATCCAATACAGATGATAATCTACCCCCATAGTTAGCAGGCATAGAACCTTTAATTAAATCAATATTATTAATTGCATCGCTATTAAATACTGAAAAAAATCCAAATAAATGAGATGCATTATATACAACAGCTTCATCTAATAAAATTAAATTTTGATCAGGGCCACCCCCTCTAACATAAAATCCTGAAGTGCCTTCTCCTCCTGATTGAATTCCTGGTAATAATTGAATAGTTTTTAAAATATCTTTTTCACCCATTAGTACTGGTAATTGATCTATTTTTTTAATTTCTAATTCAATTTTCCCAATATCTGCACTCTTAATATTTACATCCTTTCTTTCGTCTGTAAGTTTCACTTCTTGAATATTATTGTCATTTTTAATTAAGTTAATTGATATATTAAGTGACTTATTATTAATGGTAACATTTTGTGTTAGGTATCCTATATAGGATATTGCTACTTCGTATTTCCCAGAGGGAATAGTAACTGAAAACCAGCCATAGTTATTTGTGCTAGTTCCAGCTTTTAATTCAGGAATATAGATTGTGGCCCCAATTAATGCTTCGCCAGTTTGATTATCCGTTATTTCGCCTGAAATAGTTATTGTCTCTTGAGTGTATACTGATAGAGAAATAAACAAGAATATGTAGAATAAATTTTTCACGAAGGCAATTTTAATATTTTATTTTTAATTAGTGGTAAATTTCAGTAATAATTTTAATTCCATCATCAATGTTTTTGATATTATTTATATATATTTTTATTTTATCATTTTCATTTTTAATAGAATATCTTTTCTCCTTATCTTTTTGTATAATAAACATTAGGTTATTTAATGTTTTTTCAGCAATTATTCGAACTTGATTTTTCGAGTCAAATATTAAAATCATTTTTTGATTTTTTAAAATCATTTTTTCACAATTTATTTTCTCACCTAAAGATCTTAACATAATTGATTTAATTAATTCATTTGTTTCCTGTGGAACTGTACCAAATCTATCATTAATTTCTTTTTGAAATAATTCAAGTTCTGACTTAGTTTTCATAAAACTTAATTTTTTATATAACTTCATTCTTTCTGACATATCTGAGACATAGTTATTTGGTATTAATAACTCCAGGTCAGTTTCTATTGAACAAAGAAATGCATTTAGTGAATCTGTATCTTCAAATGATTCCTTTTTAAAATAACTTTCTTTTAATTCAACAATAGCTTCATCTAAAATTTTTTGATAATGTGTAAAACCCATTTCTTCAATAAATCCTGATTGTTCCGCTCCCAACATATCTCCCGCTCCTCTTATTTCAAGATCTTTCATAGCAATATTAAAACCATCACCTAAGCGAGCAAGATTAGAAATTGCATTTAATCTCTGAACTGCAATATCTTTAATTTTATCAAACGGAGGTGTCATTAAATAACAAAATGCTTTTTTATTTGATCTACCAACTCTTCCTCTCATTTGATGTAAATCTGATAATCCAAAATTTTGTGCATTATTAATAATAATAGTATTCGCATTTGGAATATCTAAGCCATTTTCAATTATGGTTGTAGTGATTAGAACATCAAAGCTTCCGTTAATAAAATCTAAAATAGTTTTTTCTAATTTTTTGGATTCCATTTTTCCATGAGCAATTTGGATATTTAAGTTTGGACACATTTTTGCTAGCATCATTTGAAGATCAATAATATTTGCTATCCTATTATGTACAAAAAAAACTTGCCCCCCTCTACTTATTTCATATGTTATTATTTCTTTTATCAGTTCATAATTAAATACTGTTACCCTAGTTTCTATTGGGTTTCTATTTTTGGGATAAGTAGTCATAATTGAAAGATCCCTCGAGCCCATTAAGGAAAACTGTAATGTCCTTGGTATAGGTGTAGCTGTTAAAGTTAATGTGTCTACATTTTCTTTTAGTGTTTTTAATTTATCTTTTGCAGAGACTCCGAATTTTTGTTCTTCATCAATAATTAATAATCCAAGATTTGGAATTTCAACATCTTTGCTAAGTAGTCTATGGGTGCCAATAATGATATCTATTAAGCCTTCTTTTAATTCTTCTAATACAGTTAAAGTTTCTTTTCGTGTCACGAATCTATTTAAGTATTTTACTGTACATGGAAATTTAGTTAATCTATTTTTAAATGTTTTGTGATGTTGTAGTGCAAGAATAGTAGTTGGGACAAGCACAACAACTTGTTTATTGTCAGCGACAGCTTTAAATGCTGCTCTTATAGCTAACTCTGTTTTTCCAAAACCTACATCTCCACAAATTAATCTATCCATAGGGTTTGGTTTCTCCATATCTTTCTTTATAGCTTTTGTTATTTTTATTTGATCTTCAGTATCTTGAAAAATAAATGAAGCCTCTAATTCAGATTGTAAATATGTGTCTTTTGAAAATGAAAATCCTTTTGATATTTTCCTTTTTGCATATAATTTAATTAAATCAAATGCAACAACTTTAATTTTATTTTTTACTTTTTCTTTAAGTTTCTTCCATCTTGGTGATCCTAATTTATCTAATTTTAAATCAAATTCTTCGTCTTTATGTTTAGCGATTTTATGAAGAGCATGAATACTTAAATATAGTATGTCATTATTCTTATATATAATTCGTATAGATTCTTGCTTTTTATTATTAATATTTTGAATTCTTAAGCCATCATATACACCTATACCGTAATCAAAATGAACAACATAATCTCCTTTTTTTAAATTAGTTAAATTATCTATACTAATTGTATTATTTAATTTATAAACTCTCTTTGATTTGTACTGGTGATGTCTTTCAAAAATATGATGATCTGTATATAGTAAAATTTTATTATTATGATCAATAAATCCTTCTCGTAAAGAATTGTCAGTTTTTAATAATGTTACTAAGTGTAAATAGTTTTTAAAAATATTTGACACCATTTTCATTTGATTTTCAGAGGATATGAGTATGAAATTTTGATAATTTTTCTTTCGATACTCATCAAGATGATCAATTAAAATTTCAAAATTTTTATTAAAAGAAAATTGAGGGGCTGAGTTATAAAAAAATTTTGAAAGTTTTTTTTCATTCGTTGGGTAATCACCTGTGTATATACATTGATATTTGTTAAGTTGAGTTATTAGTTCATCATTACTTATATATTTTTTTCTATCTGTTTTATCACGAAATAATAAATTATGACTGCTAATCCATAAAACAGTATTATTAGTTAAATATGAAAATAAATTTGTGTTTTTTAGTGATTTAAAATCTTCTTCAACATTAGCAATTATATCAACGGAACTTACATTATATGTTGAAGTTTGATCGATTGCATTGAAACATCTTATTTCTTCAATTATATTATTGTCTAATATTAATCTGTAAGGCTCTTCACTTGAAAATGGAAAAATATCAATTATTAATCCTCGGATTGCAAATTCTCCTGGTGCTGAGACAAAATTATTAATAGTAAAATTTAATTTATTTAACTTATCAATAATTTTTTCTTGATTAATCTCCTCATTAACTTTAAAAGAGATTTTTTTAGTACTAAATTCTCTTTTATTGATAATCCTTTCTTTAATTGCATCAGGATACGTTATTATATTTACTCTGTTTTTGTTTGTTAATTTATTTAATACATCAATTCTTTCAAGAATAACATTTTTATCTCCTGATTTTATTCTTTCAGCTGACTGAAATAAATAGTTTGAATTTGGTGTATTTAAATTATTCAAGTCATCTAAAAAATATAATGCATCTTCTAAGTTATCAAGTATAAATAAAAAATTATAGCGGGTGTTCTTTATTAAATTATAAGCTAGAATTGATTTGTGCGAACCGTGTATATTGTTTACAACAATTTTCTTAGCTGTTTCCCCTCTATTTAGTTGAGTGGACAATGATCTTGTCTGTTGATCATTTTCAAATAATTTTAAAAAATCTAATTTTTCCACTAATTATAAAATGATAATAATTTATTTACCATATTTTTAGATCCAACAATAAAGGGTGTCCTTTCATGTAATTTTTTAGGTGTAATATCTAATATTGGATTTGTTAAATTTGTTGATTTGCCGTTTGCATTTTGTGCAATTAATGCAATAGGATTACATTCATAGATGAGTCTTAATTGTCCATTTGGTCGATCGGCAGTTTTAGGATAGATGAATATCCCCCCCTTCAACATATTACGATGAAAATCAGCAACTAAGGACCCTATGAATCTACCAGTATGTGTTCTTTTACCTTTTGAATTAAGTTCTTTACATAACTTTATAAATAGAATTATTTCTTTATCCATTGAATTGTAATTACCTTCATTAATAGAAAAAATTGACCCATTTATAGGAGTTTTTACATTTGAATGTGTTAAATTATATTCTTTAGATTTTGTATTTAATGTAAATCCAAATACATGATTATTAATGGTAAATACCATTATATTGGTAGTTCCATATATTATGTAGCAAGCAAGTTTTTGTGCATTACCTTTTTGTAAAAATCCTTTTTCATTATTTTCTAAAACGGAAAAAATACTACCTACAGGTATATTTACATCAATATTTGAAGATCCATCTAGTGGGTCCATAGCAATAATGAATTCACCTGTTTGATTGAGCTCTATTACATCCTTGTTCTCCTCTGATAAAATTCGACTTATAGCTGTATTTTGTTGAAATATTTTAATGAAAATATCATTTGCAATTAAGTCTAATTTTTGAACTTCTTCATTTTGAATATTTTTACCACCACTTGCCCCGTAGACATCAGTATTTTTCTCATTTAGAATTTCATATAATTGAGTTGACCCTTTTGCTAAATCCAAAAGAATCGTGTTTAAATTAGAATTATATTTTTTTAAGCTTAAAAAATTAGAAAGAGTCATAATAGTGAAAAAAGAATAATATATTTAGTTGCAAAAATAAAGTTTAAAATTTAAATGAAGGTATTAAAATTTGGTGGAGGTTGTTTAAAAGATGCAGAATCAATAAAAAATCTATTAAGTGTCGTGGAAAGATACGGAAATAACATTGTTATTGTAGTATCAGCATTTGGTAAGCTTACAAATATCTTACAAGATATTTATTCCTCTGATACAAAAAATTTCAGTTCTGTTGTAGAATTTTATATCAAAATTATGTCAGACATTGGTTTTAATGACACAATGATTGATAATATCATTATTAAGTATTTAAATCCTTATTGTGAAAGTGCTGATTCAGAGGCAAGTATATTAGCAATTGGTGAAATTGTTTCATCAAATATTTTAAGTACTTATCTTAAAATGTTAGAATTTAATCATCATTTTTTGGATGCATCTAAAGTTATTAAAACCAAGGAAAGTGGTGTTAATGCAGAGGTAAATTGGCACTTAACTCAAAGCAGTACAATTTCACATTGTAATAAATTATTAGATACTGCAAACTTACCTATTTTAACTCAAGGATTTATTGCCGGATATAGCGATAATAATTCTAATGAAATAACATGTTTAGGCAGAGAAGGTTCTGATTATAGTGCATCTATTTTTGGCTCAGTCTTAGCTGCAGAACAAATAATATTATTTAAAGATGTTAATGGTTTATATAATAAAGATCCTAAGCACAATCATCAGGCAAAATTATTTACACATCTATCATATGATCAAGCTTACACTATATGTAATCATCCACATACTGTTGTTCATCCTAAAACAATTAAACAGCTAAAGAAGAGTGAAATACCGTTATTAATTAAAAATTTCAACAATTTAGATCTGCCGGGGACAATTATTAGTTAGAAATTGTTTTATCAATTGTTCCTCCAATGATTTTCGATCCAATATCAGAATTAAGTCCTATCCCAATTGTAAATATATTATATTCAGCTTTTGTCCATTCTACATGAAAAGTAAATAGAAATAATTTTAATCTTGCTCCAAAATTTGCTTTAAAGCCGTTGACTCCTCCAAAAGAAGTATTTATTGGATCAGAGATTGTAAAGGATTGACCCTCTGTAATTTCATAACCATTCCAGTCTAGAATTGTATATTCTCCGTTTAAAGACAATTTAGATTGAGAATATTCGTAACCTACACCTACATAAGGTGTAAATCCTAAAATTTTTTTACTCAAAATAATATTTGAATTAAATGCTTTAATATTAAATTGTAACTCTTGACCAGGATTAAATAATAAGTTGCTATTTAATTTAGAAAATCCTCCAGTGTATGATAAATCGAAGGGTAAAGCTTTTATGACTGGAATCCATTGTTTAATATTGTGTTTAAATCCAATTCCAAAATATCCCATTTTTAAATCCTGTACTTTTACTCTGGGTGCTATCCTAAATAAAATTTCAGTTTTTTTTATTAAGCCGATGCTCCCCTGAACATATGGCATTGGGATAGCATTGTCCCAATTGATTCCTCCAGGTGCATTAAAAAGAACTTCCTCTTCATTAGTCAATGGGTTTAAATATGAAATTTCGGTATTTTCAGTTTGACCAATAAATGTTGGAAGTAATCCGTCAGCTGAATTAACTATCAATTTTTCTAGATTAGGTTCAAATTGTTTTGCTTGATTAGGAGGTGTAATAAAATGAATTCCACCAGTCACATCGAATCCAGGAAATTGGTGAGGTTTAGCGGTATTATACCAGCCTGTATTTAAGCCAGTTCCCAACCACTCTCCAAGGGGAGCCATATAGCCTTCTATTAATAATCGACTATCATTTATAGGCCCTGTTAAAAAATCTGTTATTAAATCTTGTGCTTTAGTTGTATAGGAAAAGTTTAAATAAATTATAAATATGTAGATTATATTTTTCATTTTAATTTTAAAATTTTTTCAATTAGTATTTTTGATAACTTAAGGTTGCTCTCTGCTGAAAGCCCAGCAATATGTGGTGTAATTAATACATTATTACAATTTAATAAATAATTTAGATTATCATCTGTTTTAATGTTACTAAATTCTGGGTTTTCATTTTCCAGCACATCTAAGCAAGCACCTAGTATTTTTTTTGATTTTAGTCCCTTAACTAATGAATTATTTGAAACTATCTTTCCTCTAGATGAATTAATTAAATAAAATGGATTTTTCATATTGTCAATTATAGAATCATTAATGAAATATTCTGTTTCGGAATTTAATGGAATGTGAAGGCTTAATATATCTGCTTGGGCGAGGATATCAATCATAGTGGATTCTTTAATAATGCTATTTCCAAATCCATTTTTATATTTATCATAGACCATTATGCTGCAATTAAATCCTTTTAATTTTTCTGTAAATGATTTACCGGTATTACCATATCCAATTATTCCTATTTTTTTATTTTCCAATTCGATACCTCTATATTGTTCTCTTTCCCAAATTAATTTTTTCAAATTGTTATTACTTTTAGATATATTGTGAAAAAGAGATAATAACATACCAGTTATATGTTCGGCTACTGAATTAGCATTACCCTGTGCAGAATTAAAACATTTAATATTAAATTGCTCAGCTGTTTTTAAATCTATAGATTCCATTCCAGAACCATATCTTGCAATAAATTTTAAATTTTTAGAATTTGACAAGAAATATTTGTCAATTTTTATTCTATTCCTAACAATCATGCCATCAAAATCAATAATGTTTTTTAATAATTCTGTTTCATCTTTCTTAAGATCTATTTCATATGAGATACCATTTTCAACAAGTAAATTCAATAATTCTGGATGCACTTGGTCTGTAATAATGACTTTCATAAAATTAATTTAGCAATTGAAAAATAAATAAATAAACCAATTACATCATTCATAGTAGTAATAAATGGACCAGTTGCTAGAGCTGGATCAATTTTATATTTATTTAGTATTAGTGGTACAAATGTTCCAAATAGTGCAGCAAAAATCATTACAGTTAGTAAAGATATACTTATAGTTAATGGAATATGTGGTTGGGAATAAATTACTGATGATATTAAAAATAATAATATTGAACATATTAATCCATTAAGTAGTGAAATACTTAATTCTTTAATAAAACGTTTAGCCCAAGAATCTATGCCCAGATTTTTAGCTGCTAAGGCTTGTACAATAATGGCAGATGATTGTACACCAACATTACCTCCCATAGCTGCAATTAATGGAATAAAAAATGCTAATAAGGGATTTTGTTCGATATTAAAAAGACCTATAATTTGTGCTCCAAGCAAACCACCTAGCATCCCAATTATTAGCCACGGAATTCTAGCCTTTGTTAATGTAAAAATACTATCTTGATCTTCCACATTGTCACTTATTCCTGAAGCTAATTGATAGTCTTTTTCGGCTTCTTCTTTTATAAAATCTACAACATCATCAATAGTGATTCGGCCAATTAATTTATTGGTATTATTAATTACAGGTAAGACAATCAGGTTGTATTTATTCATAATTAATGCAACTTCTTCTGCACTTGTTAAAGTGTTTACCGAGATAATTTGCTTATTGTAAATATCCCTGATAAATGTTTTTTCGGGAGTTAATAAAAGTTTTTTTAGTGATACAGTCCCTATTAAATTATCAGATTTATCTACTACATATATTGTATATACTTGATTTACATATTGAGCCTGTTTTCTCATTTCTGAAACACATCTTAGGACACTCCATTCTTCATAAACTTTAATTAATTCTTTTGCCATAAGAGCTCCGGCTGATTGATTATCATATGTTAATAAATCAGCAATGTCGCTTGCCTGTTTTGGATTAATAATATTTAATAGTACTTCCTTTTGTTTTTGAGCAGGTAATCTCTGTATTACATCTACAGCATCATCAGATTCTAAATTATCAATTACGTCTTTGACAATTTCTTTTGAACTTAATTGAAATAATAATTTTTCTCTTAAATCCTCTTCTAGTTCAATTAAAATATCTGCTCGTAGTTCATCATCAAGAATATTAAATAAGTATTGTGTTTTTTCAAAATCTAATGATTTTAATATTTCTGCAACATCAGGTGCTAGAAGATTATTGCATAGTGACAATAATTTATCATTATTCTTTTGAAGAATTAATAAATCAAATTTTTCAAGAAGTATTTTAGTTAATTTAAAATTCATTATTTACTCTTGGGGAAAATATTATTTGTCAAATTAATAAAGTCAGAAACAGTTAATTCTTCTGCTCTTTTATTTAAAGTTATTTCTATATCTAGATTTTTCAAGTTAGTAATTTTTTTTAATGGATTTTTTAATTTCTTTCTTCTTTGAGAAAAGCCAAGTTTAACAATTTGAACAAATTTATTATGGTCACAGCCTAATTGTGTATTTTTATTTCTAGTTAATCTAATTACAGCTGAATTAACTTTTGGAGGAGGATCAAAATTATTTGATGGAACATTAAATAATTTTTCACAATTAAAATAAGCTTGTATCAGGACACTTAGTATACCATATTTTTTAGATTTCGGTCCACTACAGATTCTTTCGGCTACTTCTTGTTGAAACATGCCTACAACCTGTGTAACATTGTCACGTTGGTCAAGAATTTTAAATAAAATTTGACTAGATATATTATAGGGAAAATTTCCAATAATGGAGTAATTGTCAAAATTCAATTCTCTAGAGTTAATTTGTAAAAAATCTTTATGAATAATTTCAATTTTATCAAATTTTTTCCTTAAGTATTCAATACATTCTATATCAATCTCAATTAATTTAAGAAATTCAGTTTTATTTATTAAGTATTGTGTTAATGCCCCTAATCCAGGTCCAATTTCAACAATATTATTTTTTTTTTTTAAAATAAGACTATTAACAATTTTCTCAGATATTAAATTATTGACTAAAAAATGTTGACCAAGATATTTCTTTGCTTTCATTTTCATAATGTATTTTTTCTCTAGGATTAAATTTATAATTACCGAATTTCTATGAAATTATTTTCACGAAGCACATTATAACGTTTTCGAGCTTGATTAATAAAAATACTATTAGGAGTTTTTAATAAAATATCTTCGTAGGATTGTTTTGCTTTTGCATAATCTTTAATTATCTGTTCGTAGATTTGTGCTTGATAAAAAAGAGCATCATCATATAAAATATCATTACTGTAATGTTCACAGATTTTATTTAGACAATTTAATGCATTATTAAAATCTTGCATTTCAATATATACTTTCGCTTTCTTAAAAATAACCTCATCTAATAAACTGTGATTAGGAAAATTATTTTCTAATAATTCTGCTTTTTTTAAGCAGTCACTATATTGTTTTTGCTTAAATAATAATTCAGTTTTTGCATACAATAATAATGCTGTATTGGTAGTATCTAAATTTAAATTATCAGAAATCAGAAGAGATAATTTCATAGCATTATTAGCAATTAATTTCGATGTAGATAATTTTAATACTTTTAATTGATTTTGTGCCCATTCAAAATCTCCTTTATAATAATTGATTTTTGTTTTCTCAAATTTTGCATTTTGTCCAATTACCTCTTCATTAAATTCCTTCTATACTTGGGCATATATTAAAATTGCTTCCCACATTTTATTTTCAAGTACATATATTTTTGCAAGTTCCATTTTGCACATAGCTTTGTCATACTGAGATAAGTTAGGGTTATCAATTGTAGTTTGCAGTATTTGTAAAGCTTCTTGTTTTTCATTTAAATGAAATGCAAGAATTTCACAATAATTTTTTAATGTGTAAATAGTTTCAGATTTTATTCCAATCTCTTCAATAGCTATCTTATATTCTTCTTTCAATTTTTTTAGATCATTAAGTTTATCAACTTTACTATTTAATATAATTTCATATTTAATATCGAGCAGTCTAATCATACTGTATTCATAATAATATGAATTTCTACTAGATTTATTTAAAATATATTGAAACCCATTTTGGGCAGTGGTGTAATCCTGATTAGAGAGTGCTACGTCAGATAATGTGATAATGTCTAATTTATTATCATCCAATCTTTTATCAATACTGATTTCATAATCTAATGCATCTTGAAATTTTCTTTCTTGTATAAATAACCAGACAAGTATTTTAGAAATTTCAAATGAATTGTTCTTTTGAATACTTTTTATAAGCAATTTTTTCAATTTTTTATTATTTGGATTATTACTATCCTCACTGATGGTAATTCTCATCTTATTTTTACATGTCTGAAAATAATTGGGGTGATTGTGTAGTAAATCAATTAACTGCTCATACATTTTATCTAAATCACCCAAGTATGAATAGATATTTGCTATTTGAATATCATAGCTTGCTTTGTTAGATTTTTTTTTAGCTAGTAAATATGCTTCTAGAGCAAATTCGTAGTTCTTTGATTTAAAGAATTTTGCACCCAAACTTGGTAAAAATCTCAAATTTTCTTTTGCTTGACTTATTGCTTCTTCAAATGATTCATCAGCTAGATTTTTCTCTCCTTGTAAAATATATATATTCCCTAAGTCAACTAAAATAATTGGATTATTTTGTTGTCTATAATATGATTTGATTATTTTTTCGGCTTTTTTGTAGTCTTGTATATTTATTAGGCAATCAAGATATTTTGTATATATATTTTGCACTTTCCTTTTTTTATATATTTTTTCAAAAAACTGTATAGCTTTCTCAAATTCTCCTTGGCGATAGTATTCTTGAGCTAATTTTTCATTTTGTTCGTTTTGAGGATATAATATTCCACTAAAAAATAATAATATTATTGATAAATAAATTCTCATATGCTAGTTAACAAATTGTTCTATTTTTTTGTTCAAGTAATTAAATTGATTTATTTCTTTTCTTATAGCATCTAAAGTTAGATTCACTTTTTTAGAAGTTGCTTGTACAATTTTCATTTCCTCAAAAAAATAATTGTTAAGATCGATTCTTTTTAATTTAGAGTTGATATAATCATTTTTCAGATCTTGTAGTTGATTTAAGTTAATTAATAAAGTATTATTTAGCTCATCAATTTCTTGATTTGCCTCATAGATTGAATTGACACAATGCAAGTAATTTTTATATTCAAAATAGATTATTTCAATATTAATACTATCCATTTTTTTTTTTTTCAAGTTTTGATAGATTATGTTTTGCTATTTTAAGTGTGCTAATAATGTCATAAAGTTGTATTTCTTGTAAATTATGTAAATCTGTTTGAGTGATTGTTTCGAGTTTAGAAATATTCATTATTTTCTCTCTATTATTAGAATTAGAACATGACATTAATATTATAGAAAATAAGAGTAATGATATAGAACTAGTAATGATTTTATACATTATTATCTATAGTTATTTTATCAAAATTTAGGTATTTTAATAAAGCTTTTGGGATTATAATACCATCATTTGTTTGATATTTTTCTAAAATGCCTACTACAATACGAGGTAGTGCTAGCGAACTTCCATTTAGTGTATGACAAAATAGTTTTTCACCTTCTTTATTTGTGTATTTTAAATTTAATCGATTGGCTTGATATGTTTCGAAATTAGATACAGAGCTTACTTCAAGCCATTTTTTTTGTGCAGGAGCATAAATTTCAAAATCGTATGTTAATGCAGATGTAAAACCTAAATCTCCGCCACATAATTTAATGATTCTGAAAGTTAATCCTAATTGTTTTAATAAATTACTTATGTGTTCAACCATATTATCGAGTGTGTTATACGAATTTTTTTGTGTGCAAATTTGTACAATTTCGACTTTGTCAAATTGATGCAACCTGTTAAGTCCTCTTACTTCTTTACCATATGACCCCGCTTCCCGCCTAAAACATGGAGAGTATGCTGTACATTTAATTGGTAGTTCCTCTTCTTTAAATTTACTATTACTAAAGATGTTTGTGATTGGCACTTCTGCTGTTGGAATTACATACAAGTCATCATTTTGGATATGGTACATCATTCCTTCTTTGTCGGGTAGTTGTCCGGTATTATATGCAGATTCAGAATTTACAAAGTATGGGGGAATATATTCTGTGTATCCAGAATTAGTGTTATAATCTAAAAAAAAATTAATTAAGGCTCTTTGTAGCTTTGCCCCCATTCCTATGTACAATGGAAATCCAGAGCCGGTAATTTTAGCTCCTTTTTTAAAATCTATAATATTATATTTTTCTGCTAATTCCCAGTGAGGTAGTAATTTTTCATTGTCATTTATTTCACCCCATTCAAATTCAATTACATTATCCTTCTCATTGTTGCCTAATGGTACTTTGGTGTGTGGGGTGTTAGGAATATCAACTAATGTTTTTTTTATTTCCAGTTCAATCTCTTTTGCCTTATCACTTAAGTCTCTTGCTTTATTTTTTAATGTAGATGCATTTTTTTTTAATTCTGTAAGATTATCGATATTACCCTCTTGGGCCAACTTGCCTATTTTTTGTGCAATTTGATTGCCCTGTCTAAGAGAATTGTCTAAATCTTTTTGATTAAAAACTCTCCGTTGATTTAAATTTAGAATTAAATCAATTTTGTCTTTTAAATTGATACCCCTTTTTTTAAGACTTTCAATAATTAAATCAGGATTATTTTTTATTTTATTAATTTCTAACATGTTTTATCTGTACATTATTGAACCAAATTTAAGATAATATTTTTATTATATTTTTAATCTAACTGAAAATAAAAAAAGGCCGCTAGGCCTTTTTATTTATTAGTAATTAAATTAGATTTTATTCCTGTATGACAGAAACAAAAGATTTATTATTTCTTTTTTTCTTGAATTGAACTACTCCATCAATTAGAGCAAATAATGTGTGGTCTCTACCCATCCCAACATTTTCCCCAGCATTATGGACAGTTCCTCTTTGTCTAATAATTATATTCCCGGCAGTGACTTGTTGTCCACCAAAAATTTTTACTCCAAGTCGTTTAGAATGCGATTCTCTTCCGTTTTTTGAACTACCAGCTCCTTTTTTATGTGCCATAACAATTTATTATTTAGTTGTTTTCTTTGCAGTTGTTTTCTTTGCAGTTGTTTTCTTTGCAGTTGTTTTCTTTGCAGTTGTTTTCTTTACAGTTGTTTTCTTTGCA
>PAWM01000019.1 GCA_002714185.1 Flavobacteriales bacterium
CAAGATGATCTTGCTCTTACTGCTGGAGATTACACAACTACAGTAACTGACGATAATGGCTGTCAAGCTGAAGTAACTTTCACAATAGATGAGCCAGCATTACTAGAAATATCAGTAGAAACTACTGATGCTAGTTGCAATGGAGGCAGCGATGGAAGTGCAATTTATACGATAACAGGTGGATCCGAACCATATTCCATTGTAGAAGATCAATTTGATTTATCATTAGGAACATACACTACCACTGTTACAGATTCAAATGACTGTCAAGCTGAAGTAACTTTCACAATAGATGAGCCAGCATTACTAGAAATATCAGTAGAAACAACAGATGTTAGTTGTAATGGAGGCAGCGATGGAAGTGTAATTTATACGGTTACAGGTGGAACTTCTCCGTATGATGTAGAAGATCAATTTGATTTAACATCAGGAACATACACTACTACTGTTACAGATTCAAATGGCTGTCAAGCTGAAGTAACTTTCGCAATAGATGAGCCAACTGTATTAGAAATGTCAGTAGAAACTGTTGATGTTGAATGTAATGGTTCCTCTAGTGGTTCTGCAATACTTACTTTTAGTGGTGGTACATCTCCTTATACTATTAATGGAGTCAATGTTCTTTCAGGTTATTCTATAACTGAATTGTCAGCAGGTACATATCAAGAAACACTTATTGATGCTAATAATTGTGAATTAACTATTGAATTTAATATTGTTGAAATAAGTGCTATTGAATTATCAACTGCTCAATCTATAGATTGTCCACCTAATTCAAGTTCTTTATTTATAGAGTTTGGTTCTGCATTTGGAGGAACACCTCCTTATATTTATACCTGGACATTCAGTCCATTTGAAATACCTGCAGGATTCGAGGATGATTATCCATTAGAAATAGCATCTGGCGAGGATGCGTGGTTTGTAGATGTATACCAAGATGGTGTGTATACTATATTAGCTGAAGATGCTGTTGGTTGTGAAACATTATCAGTCATTGAGTTTGATAGCCAACAAGTTGTTTTAGATTACGAACTTTCTTCACCTGCTTGCCCAGATGAATGTAATGGTGTAGTGATTATTGAGCCAAATGGTGCTTTTGATCAGGAGGATTGGACTATTTTTTATTCTTCTAATGATCTTGATCAAGATGGAGAATTATCATTAACTCCACCTAATCCCCTTACACCTTTTATTATCTCAGTAAATGATGATGATATTGATGGGGATGGAGATAATAATGATGATGATGTAGATATTGATGGAGATGGTGATTATGATGAAAATGGAGATTGTATTGCAAATTGTAATGATAATCCATCTTTATTTGAAGACAGTGATATATTTCCTACCGCTGCGATATACAGTGATTATGTTGAGATTCCATTAAATAATGAGGGATTGTTTCAAATTGACAACTTATGTCCTGGTTCTTATTATGCAATTGCTGTGCAAGGTTACTCTGATGATGACCCATTTGAAGATCCAATTTGTGAGTCATATTTAATATACTTTGATGTTACGGAATATGAGGAAATTATAATCGAAGCTGTTGTTTCAACATCTTCTAGTGGAGATGAAATACAATGCTATGGAGATTTAACAGGTAGTATTGATTTAACTGTTACAGGAGGTAGTGGAAATTATATATACAGTTGGACCAATGGTGAAACAACACAAGATTTGATTGATATTTCAGCAGGAACATACACTGTTACTGTTACTGATGATTCAGATTCTGATTGTGAAGCAATAGAATCATTTATTTTAAATGAGCCTGAGGAGTTAGTTATAACTCTTGATGAAGATAATACATTTATTGATTTATTATGTAATGGAGATAATAATGGTAATATAGATATATTTATTACCGGTGGTTCCCCTCCTTATTCATTTATTTGGTCAAATGGTGCAACAACACAAAACATAGGCGATTTAGTAGCTGGATCATATTCAGTAACTGTAACTGATTTGAACAATTGTGTAGTTTCTGAAGAATGGTCTGTAACAGAACCTAACCAAATCAATATCTTACTTGATGAAAATAATTCATTAGTTGATCTTTTGTGTTATGGAGATAATAATGGAAATATTGATATTCTATTAGAAGGAGGTACTCCGCCATATTCTTTTTCTTGGTCTACTGGTGAAATCACACAAAATATAAGTGGATTAGAAGCTGGTGAATATTCTGTTTCTATTACTGACGTAAACAACTGTGAAACAGTCACTGAGACATTTGCTATTATTCAACCTGATGAATTAATTTTAGAATCAGTAAGTTTGACAGACTCATTAGATTGTTATAATGATACTGATGGATTTATTGATTTAATTGTTGGAGGTGGTGTTCCACCATACTCTTTTATCTGGTCAAATGGTGCTACCACACAAAGTATTAGTGAATTAGATGCCGGGTTCTATACAGTAACAATAACAGATTCAAATAATTGTTCTCCAATAATTGCAGATTTTTTAATTGAAGAGCCTGATGAATTAATTATATCGTTTAATGAAGATAATTCATTTATAGATTTATTATGTTATGGAGATAATAATGGAAATATTAATCTTTCTGTTAATGGTGGTACTCCCCCTTATTCTTTTGATTGGTCCAATGGTGCTACTACACAAAATATAGATAATCTTTCGAGTGATTTATATTCTATAACAATTACAGATGTAAATGGTTGTGTTGTATCTGATGAATGGACTGTTGCTGAAACCGAAGAAATTTCTATAAATTTAGTGTTAGAAAGTACAAATTTAGGTTGTTACGGTGATACTGATGGAAATATTGATATTTCTGTTAATGGTGGAACTGGAGAATACATCTATGAGTGGTCTAACGGAGAGGTTAGTGAAGATATTGAAAACCTTACCTTTGGTACTTATACTGTTACTGTTTTTGATGAAAATGGTTGTCAGAATTCAGAATCATATGACATTAATGAACCTGTTGAATTAATTCTTGAGACAGAGTTTGCAACTGAAGATTTAGGTTGTTACGGAGATAATAATGGTGTAATTGATATACTTGTAAGTGGAGGTACTGGTAATTATACTTATGAGTGGTCTAATGGAGAAATAACCCAAGATATTAATGGATTATCTTCGGGTACATATTCAATAAATGTATTCGATGAAAATTTTTGTATTGTTTCTGAAGAGTACATTATTACTGAGCCTAATGAAATCCTGATTTCAACTGATTCGGAATCATTTCTAGATTTATTGTGCTTTGGAGATTCAGATGGTTTTATTGATATTTCTGTGAGTGGTGGATCTGGTGGATTTTCTTATGAATGGTCTAATGGAGAAGTAAGTGAAGATATTTCAAATTTAGATGAAGGAGAATATACTGTTACAGTGACTGATTCAGATGGATGTTCAAATTTTTTAGAAATTATTGTGAGTCAACCTGATGATATCTTGCTAAATGGTAATGTTACTTCATTGTCCTGCGATGGAAATGATACAGGCTCGATTGATTTAATTCCGAGTGGTGGTTCAGGAGATTATACATATATATGGTCAAATGGTCAAGATACAGAAGATATTTCTAATTTGGAACCAGGAACCTATTCTGTTACTATTATTGATTCGAACGGTTGTGAGGAAAGTGACAGTTTTGAAGTAGTAGGTCTAAATAATAATGTTGAAATACAAATTGATAATATTGAAAATTCAAGCTGTTTTAGCTTTAATTTTAATAATGGCTCTATTGATATTTCAGTTGTTGGTGGTTCTGGATTGTTTCAATATACATGGACTGGAAATAATGGTTTTTCTCAAATTTCATTTTTTGAGGATGATGTTAACGATTTATCAGCAGGTCTTTATACAATTTCTGTTTTAGATATTGTTGATGGTTGTGTATATACTTATGGTGAGCAAATTGAAATTACTGAACCTGCTCCAATAGAATTTGACTTAGATATTGATAATGATGGATTTATTAATTCTTATACTGAATATACTGAATACGTTTGTTCAAATGAATGTAGTGGTCAAATAAATTTTACGATTGGTGGGGGAGTGTCACCATACAATTTTGAATTATACAATATAGACGGTGATTTTATTCAAGATAGTAACAGTGGGGTATTTAATGGTTTATGTGAAGGGTGCTATTATGTTGATATATATGATTCAAATTGGAATGCAGATTTTCCAGATGGCTGCTATGCACAGTATGAATTTTGTATTTTAGAAAATAGTCCATTTATTAATGCTGATATTGTACCTGCTGGTTGTAATCCTACTGGTTCTGCAACTTTTACTTTTAGTGATGGTCTTCCTCCTTATGATATTATGTTTAGTTTAAATAATTCTTTATTTTTTGAAGAAATTAATTTTGATTTAAATACTCTTGATTTTTCAGATTTAGTTCCCGGTGATTATGAGTTGACTATAGAAGATGATTTAGATTGTGCAACTACCTATAGCTTTTCAATAGAAACTTTAGTTAACGATATAGATATAGTTGATATTGAAGCAGTTAATCCAACTTGTCCAAATGATTTTGGAAGTGTTAATATTGAATTTACTAACTCATTAAGTGGAGAAGATCTTTTTGGATCTATATCTATTGTGCAAGATTTAAATTCTGATTGTTTTTTAAATGATAATGAAATTATCCTTGATGAAATCATTATTGAAGGCTCAACAAATACTACCATAAGTACATCTATAAATAACCTTTCGGGTGGTGATTATATCTTCATCATTGAAGATTTTACAGGATGCTTGGTTCAATCTTGTGTTTCTATTATTTCAATACCAGAATTTACACCTGAAGTTTATTTGTCATGCTCTGGTCCAAACACTTGCTTTGAAGAATCTGGAAGTGCAACTGTAAGTAGTGATCCTTTAGATGTTGGTGGTACACCTCCATATGAAATAGAATGGTTTGATTTTGGTGTTGATGGAATACCTTTTAATTCGGATGATCTTACTGTAACTACAGTTAGTCCAGATGCATTGGTAGCTACATCACTTTCTGCAGGTGATTATTATGTGATAATCACTGATTCTAATGATTGTCAATCTATAGCAACTTGTTCAATTACAGAACCCCCAACTGCTTTAATTGCAGGTGTTTCATCATCAAGTCCTTTTACAACATGTTGTGATAGTAATGATGGTGAAATAGTTATTCAACCATATGGTGGTGTTGGAGATTTCTATATAGTTGATGTAAACTATAGCAATTCATTTGCTGTATCTGTACCTATTAATTTTGTTAACTCTTTTAATAATCCTTTATTAATTGAACCAGGGGTTAATGATACTTATATTTTATCAGATGTATATCCTGGTGAATATGAAATTATTGTTCATGATTCTGATAGTGAAAATTTAGATATTTGCCTACCTGATACTGCTAATTTTGTCATTACTGTACCTGAATGTATTGATTGGACAATTGTTACTGATCCACTTCCTTGCTATGGAGATGTTATTGTGTGGTCTGATATAGATGGTTTAGATGGAAATTTTTATAATTATACTGGAGGTGTTGGTCCTGCAGATATTTATTGGTTTCCACAAGGTTCATCAATGGGTAATATGAATAATGCTGTTGATAATAATAATATAGGTCCTGGGACATATAATATATTAAGTATTGATGCTGCTGGATGTGAAACTGTGCACGGCCCAATTACAATTCCTTATACACCTGAATTACAATCAGATTTTAATATATACGATTCTGAAACATCAATCTATTGCCATGGTGATAATACTGGAATTATTGCAATTAATACTTATTACTCTGGTTCTAATGGTGAATTCATAGAAGCGAATGATCCAATTACTTATTTGTGGAGTTATAATGGTCAATATGTTCCAGAGTATGATAATCTAAATATCATTGATTCTCTTCCAGCTGGTATTTATGATGTTAGTATAAACAATAGTAATGATTGTGGTCCAATTCTTTTGCCTTCAATTGAAATTATTGAACCTGACAGTCCTTTGTCAGCAAGTTATTCTACTATTAATAATGATTGTTATGGTGAATCAAATGGTGCTATTTCATTAAATCCCTCTGGTGGCTCATTGAATACTGATGAATATGAATATTTATATTTTTGGACAGGTACTAGCCTAAGTGGTGATAATATTGATTTGTCTACCCAAGTTAATAATCAGAATTTAGAAAATTTAATAGCTGGTAACTATTCATGTTATATTTCTGTGAATAACCCAGATGATGAATCTTTTATAAATTCATGTGAATATACTATTGAGATTCCAGTTACAGAACAACCATTACTTGAATTATCAACAATAGAAAATCCAATTTCATGTGACGGTTATGAAGATGGTTCAATTAATTTAATTGTATCTGGTGGTACTCCTCCATATGTTTACCAGTGGTCTAGTGGTCAAATTTCTCAAGATATAAATAATCTTGGTGCTGGCTTCTATACAGTGTCTGTTAACGATGCTAATAACTGTGGTCCAGTATTTATAAGTGTTGAATTATTTGACCCTAATCCATTAACTTACAACCCAGATGATGAAACAGTGGTTGTTCCTGCTAATTGTTTTTATGGAAACACTAATTCTGGACAAATTGCAATTCATACGGAGAATTTATGGTCTCAACTTCAGGGTGGTACAGGTCCATATAGCGACCCTGAAATAGCATTGGTGTTAGGTGATTGTAGTAATACAATTGAAGGATATTTAAGTAACAATAATGATAGTATAATATTTGATAATTTATCTGGTGGTATCTATACAATTTGTGTTGATGATGCTAATGGATGTTATCAGTCATATAATGTATCTATACCAATTGTTAATGATTTATCTGTTGATGTTGGTTATGAATTAATCAATGCTACTTGTGGTGAAAATGGATCTATATATATATCTTCTATTAGTACAAATGGAGTCCCCCCATTTGATATCATAATTAATAGTATTAATAATCCATCTGTATCTTATAATTTTCTAAGTGATGGTATAAATCAGTGGTTTGAAGCAGATGGTTTTGATTCTTCTTCTCCATATATTTTATCTAATTCTAATTATGGTTTTAATTTTGCCTCTAGTGATTGGAATGGTAATGACATTGATGATATTTCTAGTATTGATATAGATGGTGATGGAATTATAAATGATGAAGATTGGGATATTGATGGTGATGAAATATATAACAATGATGATTTAACACCTTATGGTGACAATGGTATTGACCCTGATTTCAATAATTCTGAATTTGGATGGCATCAAGTACCACCGGGCGAATATGAGATTTTAATAACTGATTCTCAGGGTTGCACTGGGAGTCAATCTATTTATGTTGATATAATTGATAATACACCTTCTTTTTCAGCTTCCACTCAAGCTGGTAACTGTTATTGGGATGTTTTAAATAGTTGTGATAGTTTAAGTAATAATGGATCTCTTATCATTAATAGTACTTCACTATCTGTTAACACTTTATATCCTTATGAAATCTATATTGATGGAGAGTTATATGATATTGTTATGGCCGATCCAGGTTGGGAAGATGAAAATTATGTTATTCCTTTATTAGAGGCTGGTACTGCTTACTCTGTGGAAATATATGATGCTAACGGTTGTGGTTATTCTAATAATAGTACTTATTTTGAAATCCCATTCTTATCTGCTCTTAATGTGGAAATTCAAGGTTTTTGTCCAGAGTGTCAAGAGTCAAGTAGTGGTGGTTTTGCTTACACATTTTTTGAAATTCAAGATGAAATATTAAGTGGACTTAATCCTGATGTTCAAATCCAAACTTTTGGACCTTTAACAAATAGTGAAATAGATATTTTATACACTAATACTAATTTAAATACTACTTTTGAATGTTTAGATGATGTTGATATTGACAATGATGGTATTTTGAATAATATGGATGATGATATTGATGGTGATGGATGGCTTAATTATGGTGATGATGGAATTCAAGGCGTAGATGATGGACTAGGAGATGATGATCCAGATATAGATGGTGATGGTATTTTAAATGATGATGATTATAGTATGAGCTATAATTATGATGGATTAAACATAATTCAATTAGAAAATTTAGAGGATGATTTTTATTTTATTGACAATATGTGGTGGGATAACATTCCAGACCCTAATGTACTAGTAGATTACCATCAAGATTATCTAAATATAGTTGATAATAACAGTGATTATATGATAGCGGGTCTATCATATGGTACATATGATATAACTATTATTGATGAATATGGATGTCAATTTACTCAAGAGATTGACATATCAGACGAAAATTGTAATAATGAATTTGGTTCACAACAATGGGAAAACTGCTTATTTATACCTTCTGTATTTACTCCTAATGGTGATGGAATAAATGATTTATGGGATATATATAATATTGAATTATATGAAGAGTCGGGAGTAAGAGTTACTGTCTTCAATAGATGGGGTCAAATTGTATATCAAAATATAGAAAGTAATGAATTAAATGGTACATATAGTGACAAATTATGGACTGGTAAGAACATGAATGGAGTAGGTGTTGAGATTGCAACTTATTATTATGTTATTGAAATAGATGAATTTGATAAAAATTACACCGGTTACGTTGTTGTTAAAAGATAATTAAATGAGAATAAATTATATTATATTATTATTTAGTTTATTTGGAATAATGTTTTCATTTTCCCAAGTTGATTATGAAACAGATGTGTTACCAATATTTGAAATTAATTGTGCAGGTTGTCATGGATTTGATGGTGGGTCGTTTAATGCTGGATTAAATTTAACATCTGAGGCAAATATTTTACTTGGTTCTTCATCTGGACCTGTTGTTGTATATGGTGATTATTTAAATAGTGTTTTATATAATGAATTAAATAATGGTTCTATGCCACCATCGTGGTCAGGTAATTCTAATTTAACTAGTCAAGAAGTTGATGTTGTTGTTGCATGGATTCAGGGCTTAAATGATGGTTGTACTGACTCAGCTGCATTGAATTTTGATGAAAATGCAATTAATGATGATGGTTCTTGTGAATATCCACCGTGGGAAGTTTCAAATACTGAATGTAATATGTCCGTTGCATTATTACAAGATTTAGAAATTATTTTTAATGGTATTCTAGTCACTGATCCTATATGGATTGGTGTAACAAATTCAAGTGGTTATGTTTCCGGTATGACTTTATTCACTCCTGGTGAAGCATCAGCAATACCAGTTTGGGGAGCTGAATCAGGTAATGATAATGGGATGGGAGCAGGTGAATCCCTTAATTGGATAGCTGAATATAATGGAGTCATAGGAGTCGCTACCTTAAATATTGATGATATTCTTTATTCTTGTAATGGGCTTGAAATTATACCATCTGGATCAATATTAGATGTTGTTTCAGACCAGGAGATTGTCAATGGCTGTACTGATCCTTTAGCCTGCAACTATAATGAATTAGCTTCAGAGAATGATGGTTCTTGTGAATATCCTAATATTGCGTTATGTGAAGTATGTGATAATGGTAATATTGTAATTTTAGATGAAGACAATGATGGTATATGTAATGATGATGAAATATTTGGTTGTACTGATAGTCTTGCTTGTGCAAATTATAATCCATTAGCGACAGAGGACGATGGTTCTTGCGAATATGATGATGCTTGTGGAGTATGCGGTGGTAATGGTACAGAATGTCTTGGTTGCACAGATGTAAATGCATGTAATTACGGCGGATCTTCAATCACAATTGATAATGGTACTTGTGAATATGATTCATGTTTAGGGTGTACTGATTTTGAAGCATGTAATTACAATCCATCTTTTACTATTGATGATGGAACATGTGATTATTCTTGTTTTGGATGTACAGATGTCAATGCATGTAATTTTAACTTTGAAGCAACAGTTGATAATGGTACTTGTGAATATGATTCATGTATTGGGTGCACAGATTCAAGTGCATGTAATTATAATCCATTAGCAATTGATGATGATGGATCATGTGAATATCAATCATGTGTTGGATGTACGGATCCAAGTGCATGTAATTATAATGAAAATGCTACTATTTTAGGTGAATGCACATTTGTTGACGGTGTTTGTGATACATGCGAAAATGGTATTATTATTGATAATGATAGTGATGACGATGGTGTTTGTGATAGTGATGAATTACAAGGTTGTACAGATCCAGAAGCTTGTAATTATGATACATCTGCTACTGAAGATTTAAATTGTATTTATATCAATGAAAATGATTTATGTAGTTTTTGTTCTGGTGAAACAGATGGAACAGGAACTATTATAAATAATGACAATGATGGCGATGGCCTATGTAATGATGATGATCCTTGTCCTGAAGATTCAGATAATGACACAAATGATAATGGCATATGGGATTGTGAGGAGATAATTGGTTGTACAGATGCATCAGCTTGTAATTATAATCCAAATGCAAACACAGACGATGGTTCCTGTGAATTACCGGACGGTTGTACTGATTCTTTAGCATGTAACTTTAATGAAAACGCTATCTGTGATGATGGTTCTTGTATTTTACCAGATGGTTGTACGAATCCTAATGCATGTAATTATGATGAAAATGCTTCCTGTGATGATGGCTCTTGTGAATCCTTCTCTTGTGTCGGTTGCTTAGATCCATTAGCATGTAATTATTGTTCAGAGTGCACTATTGAACTTTCAAGTAGTTGTAATTATGATACTTGCTGTGATATACCAGGCTATACTAACTATGACCCAAGCTGTTCTTGTCCCGGAGATGAATTGATAGATTGTTTTAATATTCCAGATGGATGCAATTTTGGGAATGATGCATGTGAAGGAGTTGAAATAATATCTATCCCGATAACTTCATCTTATGGTGCTTATGAAATTAGCTGTTTTAATGGTAACGATGGTGTCCTGTCAATAGATTTTAGTACAATGAATTTAATTTCTACTGGTGAAGGTCCATATTCAATTCAAGTATATCAACAAGTAGATGAAGATAATGATGGTATTATTGAAGATATTTTTATTGGAACTCTAACTGAGGACAGTTCTGAATTTGATTCACTGTCGGCAGGAGATTATGTTTTAATATCTTATGATGTTAATGGTTGCTGTGGTCAAACATTAATATCTATGGATCAGCCAGGTGAAAATAGCCTTTTTATTCCTGATTATGACCCGATAGATTGTCCTGATGGAGAAACAGAGATTAATTTTACAATTGAAGGGTCTGTTGGTCAATTTGATCTCTATGTCGATGATAATCTTTTTGAAGAGAGTGTTGAAGGAGGTACAGTAACTGTTTCAACCACTGATAACGATATTGATGGTATTCCAGATGATTTTACTCAGTTAAGTACAAGTTTTTATTTTAATGAAAACTTTTGGCCAGATTTATATAATGAATGTGATGGTGTAACAAATACTATCTATGTAAATATTGAGAATAATAATAATATCGATGATGGCGATTTAATTGGTGCATTTTTCACAGCAGGTGATGGAACCTTGCAATCTTTTGGATACAATACTTATACTTCTACATCTGGAGGAAGTAGTCTGGTTACAATTCTTATATGTGAAGGAGATGAGAATGGATATAATAATGGAGAAGAGGTTATTTTTTTAGTTTATGATATTAGTGATAATGTAATTTATGAAGTTGATGTTGTTTATGAATCTAACCCTGATGGTGTAGCAGGTAACTTTTCTGATGTTTTTACAGTGGATCCGGCTTTTGATGGTATTTGGATATCATCATTATCTATTATAGGTATCTCAGGTAGTGTTCCTGATTTCACATTAATTGCAACTGCTGGAGATTATAATATTGAAATAATTAGAACTGATAGTTATGACTCAAATGGTGATGGAATACTAGATGAAATTTATGAGTGTTCAGTTGTTAATACTACAATTAGTGTAGTAGAACCTGACCCTCTTGATGTTGATATTTTAATTGGAGGTACGATATGTAATTATTTAGATGAAAATAATAATTATCAATCAACACCAGGTGGTTATATTGAGCTAGATAATTTTACTGGTGGAACACCACCTTATACATATACTTGGTTTGATTCATCATCGGATGTTGTTGAGGTTGGATTTACTCCTGGTGTTTTGTCACTCGAAGATTTTGATCAAGATGGAGTTTACGATGATTTAGATTTTGTTGGAACAGGTTTATATACTTTAAATGTTGTTGATGATAATGGTTGTGAATTTATTACTGAAGTCGATGTCTTAGGTTCAGATCTTCAATTAAATGATATTGAATTTAATTTTAACCCAATTGCATGTGCAGGTGGAACTACAGATGTTAATGTTCAATTTGAAACTGATGTAAATGATATGTATTCTTTGACATGGCTTAATGCATCAGGTGATATCTTATTTGAATCAGATAATTTTACAGGTAATATTGATATTAATGATAATAATGAAGGAACTTACACTGCTATTCTAACTGATTCTTCGGGTTGTTCCATTGAGCAAAATATTATAATTGATGTAGATCCTTCTGGACAAATTGCAATTTTTAATCCATTAATTGATTTGACCTGTGATGGAGTAGATGCATATGTAAGTTTTTCAGAGTGTTTAACTAGTGATGGTTCATGTATAGCAAATGGAAATGGACCTTTTACTTATTCATGGTCATTATTGGAAGATTTAGATAATGATGGAGTATTTGAAAATTATAATGATCTTGGTTATCCAGAAACAACAACTGCTACTACATTGATATTTGGTACATATTCATTTAATGTAGAAGATTCAAATGGATGTGTAGGTGAATTGATTTTTGAGATTTCTCCACCTGAACCTATAGAATTTGAATCAATAGTAGAACAAATTGAATGTTATGAGGGATTTGGTTCAATATCTTTAGAATTAATTAATGGTAATCCAGGTTTCTATGATTTTATCTTTGAGGGTGAAACAACAACTATTAATATAGGTGGATCTTCTGATTTAGATTTTTCTTATACAGTTACAGACGCAAATGCAACATTATTATTTAATGATGTCTCAATATTTAATGAAAATGATATAATAGGTGTTTTTTACAATGATATTGATGAAGGATTAAGTTGTGCAGGCTCTATAACATATAATGGTGATCCAGTTTTTTCAGTTGCAGCATGGGGTTCAGAATCAGGTTTAGATAATGGATTCCAAGTTGGTGAAGAAATAATTATTTTGTTAAACTCTGGCGGAGTAGTATATGAATTAGAAATTCTTGATTATTTAGTTGATTCTCCATTTAACTATGTTCCAAATGCAACCTCAGCAATAACTGAGATTGCTCTAGGGGATGAGTATATAGAAGGACCAAGTTTTTCTAGTGGACCAATTGAAAGTGGAAATTATTTTATAGAAGTATATGATGGTAATGATTGCTATTGGAGTGAATTAATCGAAATAAGTAATATTGAAGAATATTATTATACAAGTACAATAACTAATCCAACTTGTGATAGTGAAAGTCTTGGCTCTATTACTGTAAATGCATTTGGTGGTACTGCAATAAATGGTTACTCATTTGTTTGGACAGGTCCTAATGGATTTGCTGAAATTGGGTTTGGTGAATCTAATACTATATCAAATTTAGAAACCGGAGAATATAGTTTGATTATATTTGATGATAATGATTGTATCCTAGTAGATATTTTTACTGTTGAGGTTGATACTCCTCAGCCTGATATTTTTATCTCTGATGAGATTTGTGGAGATGATGGTTCAATAGAAATTTGTGTTAATTGGACAGGGGATATAACATATTCTTATAATAGTACAAACTCTAGTCAAGAATTTACAATTTTTAATCAATTTGGAGAAGATTGTCATTTATTTTCGAATATTTCAAATAGTGAAATAAATGGAGTTTATGATATTTCAATATCCAATGAAAATGGTGAGTGTTTTTATTTTCAAGATGAGATTTTTATTAGTGCTGCTGATTTAATTGAGGTTGAATTTGTTACTGAGGGAGCGGAATGTAATGATGGAGTAGGAAGTATTTGGATTACTGTTTTAGATGGAGGTAATCCGCCATATGATATAGATTGGCAAGGTTTATCTACTGAAAATACTCCAGTAGGTTCGCACGAATTTATTATAACTGATTCTAATGGATGTCAACATATCCAACCCTATATTATTGAAAATGCAACGGGTATTAATGTTGATTTCACAGTTAATAACAATGTGTGTTATGGAGATAATTCTGGTTCATTGTTTTTTGAAATTTCAGGTGGAGATAATTCAAATTATTCATATTCTATTTATGGACCTAGTCCTATGACTGAAATAATTTTAACTGGATCTGGATCAAGTGATAATTTAACTTCATTATACTCTGGTATTTATACATTAGTGGTGCAAGATGGTCAGGGTTGTCAAATTTCAATTTCAGAAGAAATTAGCTCAGTTAACCAAGAGATTCTCTTCGATGTTATTGATGAATATGATTTTGGTATCTGGGAAGTTGATTTTGTATCTTCTGTTTTATGTTATGGTGAAAATGAGTTGATTTCCATAGATGTTTCCAACGGAAATAATTTAGATTATAATTATTATTGGTATCAATTTCCTGTAGATTCTTCACCAGAAGATATTGATAATGATGGGAATTTAAATTCAGTCGATTTCTCTATTGATAATGCAGTTTTAATTAGTGATGATGTGGGTTATTCATCTGAAGTATATTTGGACCCTGCTTATTATTATGTTTATGTTGAGTCAATTAATGAAGGATGTGAGTCGGGTACAGTATTTTTTCAAGTTGAAAGTCCAGATTTTTTTGAAATTAATGTTGAAGATGTTACTGTTAATTGTTTTGGTGATATTACTGCTGTTAATGCAATTGTAACTGGCGGTAGTGATGATGATATTGATAATGACACTCTTGTAAATGAGTATGATGATTTTGGTAATTGGATTGATCCTGACATAGATAATGATGGAGTTTATGATGCTGACAACCAGTGTTTGTCAAATTGTAATAGTAATGACCCCACCAGTCCTCTATATGATGATGATATAGATAATGATGGAATTCCAAATGATGGATTTGATGGTATTCCAGGAAATGAAGATGATGATAATTATATAGGTGGAACGGTTTATAATAATCTCTCTACAAATAGTCATCCATCTTTCACTAATAGATTGGTTTTTTTAAATTCCATTGGTGATGAAGTAGATGAAAACTCGTTAAGTGCAGGTACATATACCGTATATGCAATTGATAGTAATGGGTGTTCAAGTAATATTGAAGAATTTACTATTTATGATCCTGATATTTTAGGTATTGATTTGTTCTATGATTATAATGGGGAAGGTGATATTATTCCAATTGATGGAGAAGTACCTATTTTATGTTATGGAGATTCTATTGCGGTTGTTGTAGCTCCTTTTGGAGGTTCTTTTGTAGAAGATGAATTGTATGATATTTCATGCTTTAGTTCATTTGGTGTTGAATATGATTTAACACAAGAAATGTTATCCTCAGGAACATATACTGTTTTTGTCTCTGACATGATGGGTTGTGAGACATCTAGTACATTTATTATTGATACTTCACCAAATTTACTCACCCTTAACTCTGAGGGCTTGCTTCAGTATAATGATTTCCATATTTCATGTTTTGGTGAATCTGACGGAACTATTGAGTTTTTTGTACCTGAATTTTCAGGAACAGGTCCATTTAATATTAATATTTATAATAATAATAATGTTTTATTAAATACTGTTTTAGATGTAAATGCTAATGATATACAATTGATTGATAATTTGTCAGCAGGTACTTATAATTTCATTGTTTCAGATCTGAATAATTGTTCTTATGAAACTAATATTGAATTATTTGAGCCACAACCATTTTCAAGTGGAATTGAATATGTTGTTAATGCTTCATGTGATGAGGAAAGTGATGGAATGGTTATAATTAGAACCTCTGGTTCAAACCCTCCTTTTTACTATACAATTAATTCATCTGACAGTATTTATGTGACTAGCGATAGCTTGTTGTTGATTTATGAAGATAATTATCATTTAGGTAATCTAGTTGATGGTATTCAACTTACTGAATCAGATATTTTAGTTACAGGTTTAAATGGAAATACATATAATACTATTAATATTATTAATGATGACTATTCATGCTTAAACTCAGAACTGGTTTATACTTTATATGTTGGTTCAGATGATAGCAATTGTCTATTTATTCCATCAGTATTTACCCCTAATGGGGATGGTATAAATGATACATGGCAAATAGACGGGATTGATTTATATCCTGATGCTCGAATAACTGTATTTAACAGATGGGGTCAAATAGTATTCAATTCTGAGGGTGATTATACTCCATGGGATGGTGTAGGACAAACAATGATAAAAAATCAAGAAATCGCTACATATTATTATGTTATTACATTAAATATTGATGATAAAAATTACAATGGTAGTGTTACAATTAAAAGATAAGATATGACTAAATTAAAAATTACATTAACAATAGCATTATTTTTAATAATAGCAAATTTAAAATCCCAGCAGTTTCCTGTATATACTCAATATGTGTTTAATGAGTATATAATGAATCCTGCAATTGCCGGTACAGTGGATAGAATTCCTCTTCGTTTAAGTTATCGGAATCAATGGAGCGGGTTTACTGATCTTCAAGGAAATAATGTAGCTCCTAAAACATTTGCACTTAGTGCACATACTCCAGTAAGTGACCGGATCGGTATTGGAGGGTTTTTATATAATGATGTGACAGGACCGATTAGTCAAACATCTGCTCAACTGAGTTATAGTTGGAGAACATGTTTATCAAAGCCAGCTTGTTTTTGGGAAAAAAAGAAATTTATGTCATTAGCTTATGGTACAAGAATATTGCAATTTGCATATGATGATACTCAGACTACAAGTTGGAATGAGTATTTTGGGTTAGCAGATGATCCAGTTCTACCCAATACAATTGAAACAGATTTTTTAATTAGTCATACAGTTGCATCTTATTTTTACACTGAATATATATATGCTGGTTTTGCTGCACAAAATTTATTTGCTCGTCCATTAAAAATTAAATCTGATTTAAATTATGAGAATAGATTAACAGCTGAATATAATTTTTTAGCAGGAGCATATATTCCTTTTTCTTCTGATAAGTCATTAGCTATTGAGCCATCAGTTTTAACTAAAACAACAAATTGGTCTAAAACACAAATTGATTTAGGTCTAAGATTTATTTATCAAAATAGTGTCTATGGAGGATTTTCTTATAGAGCATCAGAAACTGCTTTTGGGTTCTTGTTTGGTGTTGAGTCAGGTGATATGTTTTTTGGTTATAGTTATGATACTGCAGTTGAAGGAATTAATAATTATAGTGGATGAACTCATGAATTAGCTTTAGGATTAAATTTAAATATCTTTGCAAGATTTGAAAATGTAAGATTAGTAAGTAGATTTAAAAGTAGAAGAATGCTTCTTAATCCTTTTCAACGGAATAATAAAAATAATGACAGGAGAGGTTCTGGTTCATAAAATTATAAATTATGAAAAAAAAATATATTACTAACTTAAGTGAATCTGAAAAATCTATTTTAGTTGATTCAGGTACTGAATCACCTTTTAGTGGTAAGTATAATAAATTTTTTGATAAAGGAACATATGTATGTAAAGCTTGTGAAGCACAATTATTTGAGTCAAATTTTAAATTTGATTCTCATTGTGGTTGGCCCTCTTTTGATGATGCAATTAAAGGTTCTGTTATTAAAAGAAGAGATACAAGCTTAGGACGGATTAGAACTGAAATAATTTGTGTCCAATGTGAAGGTCATTTGGGTCATGTGTTTGAAGGAGAAAATTATACAGAAAAAAATACAAGATATTGTGTAAATAGTTTAAGTTTAAAATTTATACCAACATTATGAATAAAAATATAGCATATTATTTAATAATTATTATGTCAGTTAGTTTCTTATCTGCTCAGGAATTATTTATTCAGGAAACTGATAAAGTTAAGGGTAGTAAACGAATTAAGGGAAAAGACTATGTAACTGTGTATGATAATACTAATCATAGATATCGTTATTTTGATGAAAATGGAAAAGAGATTTTTTTAATTAAGTCATTTAATGAAGATGGTGATCAGGTAGGTTTGTCTATTGAAAAAAATCCAACTACTGAATCTGTTGAAATTATTGTAAATAATAATGTAATCGTATTTGTTCTTAATTCGACCATATATAATAGTGATATGGTTGAAATAGGTAAGTTGTTTGGAGGAAGATATTCACAAAAGAATATTAATGATTTTTGGGAAGGAATTGATTACAGTAGGGGGAATATATCTATTTATGATCATACGGGAATCTATAAGATAGGCAGTCTTTATTATACGCCTTTTATTGACCATTATGCAATTCTAGGTATTGATAAAATTGAAGACATTGAAAATATGGATGCAAGGACATTGAAAAAGACTATTAGAAACATGCAGCGGCTATACAAGAGATTGATGAGAGAGTATAATATTAAACGAAATCCTGACGACAAGGAGATTCAGTCTAAAGCCGCTGAAATTACTAATTCATATTTAGAAGTGATGAATGATCTTGGTTTCAGTGAAAAAAAGGAAAAGAAAATTTTAGGATTTTTACCTGCAGACCACTTTAATGAAGAAAAAAGATCTAAATGGAGTGATACTGAAGGTTATGTGCCAGCAATTAAACGAGATATAAAAGGTCATCAGCCAGATTCTCAAATACAAAAAGAAGAGTTATATTACTCTAATGAATAAATATTTTGTTAAGTTATATTGTATTTTATTCTTACTTTATTCTTGTTTGTAGGTAGTCTAAATTTTACTACAATTTACTTATTAGTGGTAACTTTTAATTTTCTGTTTAGCTGTTTTGGGTATTTTAATTTTCTTATAATTCTTATTGCTTCTTGATTACAGCCATATCCAATACTTTTTAAAATTTTAATATTTAAAATATTTCAAATTGAATTCACTTTAAATTTTAATATAACATTGCCTTCAATTTTATTTAATAATTCTTCTTTTGGATACTTTAAATTTAATTTGATAAATTTTTTTAATTCTTCATGTCTACCTGAATAGTTTGATTTTTTAATAAAATTTGTCTTCTTCACAGTTAAATTGTCAAAATGACACTTAATATTTTAAATAAATGACATAAAGTCATATTTAATATATTGGCACAATTTGTGTTCTATTGAAGTTGTTATTAACTATAAAACTAAAAAATATGTTTGAATTAATTAAAAATAATACAAGATTAAGCAATATAGATTCATTACTTGATTCATTGATTAATGATACTGTTCATAATAATAATTATCTAAATTACTATTACTCAGATGATGAATCTTATTATTATATTGACCTAGCATTACCAGGATTTGATAAAAAAGAAATTAATCTTAATATAAATGGTGACTTTCTTTATTTAAATTTTGAATCAGAGAATAAAAAGACAAATAAATTTTGGAATAAATCATTTAAACAGAGATATAGACTGCCAAAAAATATTAATTCAGATAACATTGAAGCTGAATTAAAAAATGGTATTTTATCTATTAAAATTCAAAAAGATAAAGAGGAGTCTAATTTTAAAACTATAAATATTAAATAATGATAATATGAATAATTATCATGTAGATAGCTTAAATACAGAATCAGTAAATTTATTTTTATTAAAAGCATTATGTATTTTAGAGGGAAAGAAATATTCTCAACTAGCAAGCTGGCCATTTGAGGATATTTCTATCGATGATATTTTTGTTCAAATAAGAAAAATTTGTTCTAGTAATTTATTAATAGAAGAGTTTGTTACTTTTTGTATAAAGCATATAAAAACAAAAAATAAATATTCTGTAATTGAAGGATTGTTGAATTATATTAGATTATTTGAAGAACTTGAGAGGTATGAAGATTGTATTATTTTAAAAAAATTAAGAGATAATATTTTGTTAAATTTGCAAAGTATTAACTGATAAGGTAAATATAGAGATATTCTTGATGTATACTGAAAATTATTATGGATTTAATAATTGAAAAATCTTGGAAAAAAAAGTTATTTAATGAATTTAATAAACCTTATTTTCATGCTTTAAGTTCTTTTCTAAATCTAGAATATAAGAATCTCCAAATTTTTCCCGATAAGTCATTAATTTTTAATGCATTTAACCTGTGTTCATTTGATAATGTTAAAGTTGTCATTTTAGGACAAGATCCATATCACAATAAAAATCAAGCTGATGGACTTTCTTTTAGTGTTCCAGTAGGAGAAAAAATACCACCTTCATTAAGAAATATTTTTAAAGAGATTCAAAATGATTTAGGAGTTATTTCACCAAAATCTGGCAATCTTCAAATCTGGGCTGAGCAAGGAGTTTTATTATTAAATTCTATATTAACCGTTCAAAATGGAAAACCAGCTTCACATCAATTTAAAGGTTGGGAAATTTTTACAGACAAGGTAATTGAATTATTATCAAATGATAAGAAAAATCTTGTTTTTATGCTTTGGGGAAATTATGCTCGTGATAAAGGTTTAAAAATAAATAGAAAGAATCATTTATTAATTGAGTCTTCACATCCTTCTCCTTTTTCAGCTAAAAAAAGTTTTTTAGGCTCAAAACAGTTTAGCAGGTGTAATAATTATTTAGAGCTACATAAAAAAGGTGTGATTAATTGGTAATAAAGTTGTTTTATTAATTATTTTTGAACCTATTAATTAATTTTATTATTATGAATTTATTTAAAATCTCAATCATTACATTTTTTTTGTTTTTTTCATGTAACAGTTCTAGTATATCACCAAAAGAAGTTGCACAAAAAGCATGCGAGTGTCAAACATTACTTCAAGATCTTCAAGCTTTTAGTGACTGTAATGCTTTAGTTACTCAAATGAAGAGTGAGTATAAATCAGATTTTGAATGGATGGATAAATATAGAGAAGAATATATAAATTGTCTTCAAGATTTAATTAGCGAATAAATATATAAACTATAGCAATTTTGCTATTTATTTTTTTAAAAAACATGAAATCAATTATTATTTTAATCATTATATTTTTTCTCTCTTTTGCAAATGCTCAAGACTCATTGACTTTTACCAATATTATTTCCTTATCTGTAAATAATGTTAAAAGTCAAGGCAAGACAGGTACTTGTTGGAGTTATGCTACTGGTTCATTTCTTGAGTCTGAATTAATTAGAATGGGAAAAGGGGAGTATAATTTATCTGAAATGTTTGTTGCAAGAAATGTATATCTTGAAAAGGCAAATAATTTTGTAAGAAGGCATGGGAAAACCAATTTTGGAGAGGGTAGTTTAAGTCATGACTTAATCAATACGATTGATAAATATGGGCTAGTTCCAAACAGTGTGTTTAATGGGTTAGTAAATAATGTTGCTAAACATGACCATTCAGAACTATCTAGCTTGTTGGAAGCATACTTAACTGTTATTGTAAAACAAAAAAAACCTTCTAATTTCTGGAAAGACGGTTATAGTGCTATTTTAGATGTGTATTTAGGTGAAGTACCTAAATCTTTTACTTATAATGGAAAAAATTATACACCGGTGTCATTTGCTCAAGAACTTGGTTTAGAACCAAATGATTACATTAATTTAACTTCTTTTACTCATCATAAATTTTATCAAGAATTTATTCTTGAGGTCCCTGATAATTGGTCAAATGGTACATTTTACAATATACCTATTGAAAAACTTCTTAATATTACTAAAAAGGCATTAGAGAAGGGTTTTACAGTAGCATGGGATACTGATGTTAGTAATGAGGGTTTTGATTCAAAAAAAGGTATTGCAGTTGAAGAGATTAAGATAACTCAAGATTTAAGACAAGCTAAATTTGATAACTATACCGTAACAGATGATCATTTGATGCATATTACTGGTTTAGTTGAAGGTAGTGATGGTGAAACATATTTTCTTGTAAAAAACTCATGGGGAGATAATAGAGGTTTAGATGGTTACAAGGGATATGTTTTAGCTTCTGAAAATTATTTTATGCTCAATACTATTTCTATAATGCTTCATCAAGATGCTTTATCAAGAAAAGATTATAATCCTAGATAGATTTTATTTTGCTACTTAACTATAATACATTTTTAATTAAAGTAAAACTTTAATTGAATTATATCAAATTACTTATTATTATTTATTTAAAATTTATAATTAATTTAAGTTTATAAAGTACTTATGGAGCTTTGTATAATTATTTAATATAGTATTTGGTCTTGAAGATTTTAAAGCATGTGTGCATGCTTGGTATAATGAATATAAAGTTCTTTGCTTACATACTTCATTTAATCCATTATTTTTAGAATAATCCCCAAAAATCCATCCTTTTTTAATCACATTTACTTGAGAGCTGTTGAATATATTAATATTAAAAAAAGCATCACCTATAATTTCAGCTGCTTCTTTATTATTAATTTTTATAGATTGAAATAATCTCATATCATTTTTTAATTGTTTTGCATTTTTTTCTCCATATGAAATTATCTCTTTAATTATTATATCTAGATCTTTTACAATATTAATCGTATGTCTTCTTAATTTAACAATATCTCCGGTAAACATTAAATTACTACAAACTAGAACTCGAGATCCTGCACAAAAACCTGCAGAAACAGATTTGTCGTATGAATTTCTAAAACCTATACTGATTAGATTATTATATCCAGATGTACAAAAATCTACTGTACCAAATAGTTGTTTTCCATTATTAGTTAACTTTATATTATAATTCATTAGTTTCCAATGAATTGGACTATAATTTTTTATTTTATTTAAAATATCAAAATGAGCAATTGGGGAATAACTATTTGTTTTTTTAGGTAGTTGAATAGATTTTAAGATTTCGATTTCTTTATTTATGTTATTTTCTTTCATAGGTATTATTTTTTATTATTAATACTAATATAATACTTTTCCTTAATTTGTCCTATAATTATTATTATGTTAAATAGAATTAAATGATAAAGAGAAGATATAAGAACTTCCACTCGCTTAAATATTTTATGTTTGTGTGTATGATATCATTTTTGGTAAGTATATTAAATCAAATAACACAGCTATAACTGCAGAAATAATTGTAATTAATCCTAACTGTGAAACTGACTTAAATTCTGAAAAAATTAGTGGTAATAAGCAAAAAATTATGACTATAGTTGTTTTAATAACAGCTTTTCCAGTTGTTGTCACAACATTGGTAATTATTTCATTTTCATCATTTTTTAATCTTCTTAAATAAGCACTGATTATATGAATGGAATCATCAACAATTAGACCGAAAACAATAGTAAAAATAAATGCATTAGATAAACTAAAATAGAAATTAAAAAATTGAATAATTCCTAATGTTAAAATAATAGGTACTAGATTTGGAATTATTGATATTATTAAAAATTTATAGTTAAATTTTGTTAAAAAGAAGAAGATTAGACCTATGGAAGAGATAGCTAAAACTAGACCTAGAATTAGTTTTTTAGTTAAATTAAAAGATATATTATCAAAAACATACCCCACTCCACCAGCTTTAATAATTAATTTAGAATCATATTTTTTAATTAAGTTATTAATGATTTCATTTGTTTTTAATGCTCCAATGTCTTTCATTCTACACATTAATAAATATTGATTATCTAATTTTGAATATATAGGTAGTCTTTTGGATAAAATATTATTTGATATTTTAATATTTGATATATCTACTTTAATACCATTATTATTTAAATCATCTTCAAATTTTAATAAATCCTTATTATCTGAAGTTAAATTATGAATGTAAAAATGAATAGGTTTTATACCCCCAAAATATCTATCAAAAAAAGAAACTTCTTTATACATTTCAGATTTTTTATTAACCTCGTCAGTTAAAAAGTTATTTATTTGAATTTGTGAAATGCTATATATTCCTAGTATAAAAAAGAAAAACATAATTATATGAAAAACATTTTTTTTATTAGATAAACTAAAAGCAATTATATTATCGATTATATTTTGAAAAAATTTATGTTGTTTAACTTGGTTAAAGTTATAATCAATAGAAATAGCATAAATAATTGTTACTAAAATTAATGTAAATAAAATACCAAAAGAAGTAATAATACCAAATCGAGCAATTGGAGTAATATCATTAAATAAAAATGTTAAAAAACTTAATGATGTAGTAATAGATGTTAAAAGTATTGCTTTACCAATTCTATCTATTCTTTCTTTGAAAAATAATAATCTATTACTACAATAATGTTGATTAGATGTATAATGCATTACATCTGAAATGCAAACAATAAATAATATTGCTGGTGATATAATCATAATCATTTCTAGACCAGAAAATATCACGGTAGATAAAGAAAGAGTAACAATAATACTAATTATAACACTTGATATTGTTAATAGTATCAATTTTAAGTTAGTCGTTAAAAAATATAGTAGAATAAAACATAAAATTGCACTTATGGTAGTTAAGGTAACAAATTCTCTTATTACTTTCTTTTGAAAATAAACCTCACTAGGAATTCTCCCAGAGATATATAAATCAGTTTGTATATTATTAAGTTTTATTTCATATAATTGATCAATCAAATAATTTCGATTATCTACTGATAGATTATTTTTAGCTTCAATAAGAAAAAAAAACTTTGTTTTACTTGAGTCTATAAAATTACTTTCTAAGAGTGCACTTTTGTTAATTGATTTATTAAAACTTTCAATATCAGTTAAGTCTAAAACTTTTGATGTAATAGGAATTAATGGAGCATTAATAATATTTCGTTCATTGATGATACTGTTAACTCTTTTTACTGTCTCTAAATCTCTAATTTTATTATGAATATTCTTTAATTTTTGAAATTCATTATAGCTTAATAATCTGTCGGTACTTATTCCTAGAAAAATAAGATTCTCATCATCGATTAGTTTAGATAGATATTCTTCATTTGAAATTTCCTTAATTATTCTCTCAGTATCAAAAAAAACTTGTGTATTAATAAGAGAAAATAATGAGAATATAAATAATATAATTATTGATAAAAATATCTTTATTTTATGATTCCAGATAAAATTCATTATTATTTATTTATATATAACAATAAGTTATAAAATTTATATGTTTGTAAATCTATTATTTATGAATTTAATTTTAAAAAATGATTTTTATTTTAAAGCATTAATGATCTGGATTTTTTTTGCTTTATGTGTATTTATTATTATATTGATATTCAAGCCATCTACTTACGGTCGTCATTTCAATTATAATTCAATTTGTATTAATAATCGATTAGGGTGGTTTATTATGGAACTCCCTACAGTTTTGTTAATGCCATATTTTTACTTTTCAGGGTCATTAAATTTTAATTTAGTTACTTTCACCTTTATAATGCTATATCTAATGCATTATATAAATAGAGTATTTGTGTTTCCTTTTAAGATTAATACTAAAGGGAAAAAAATACCTCTTTTAATTGTTTTGTCAGCAATGATATTTAATACATTTAATACTTTTTTTATTGGTTATTACTTTGGAAATTTAAGTCGATTATATGATTTGGAATGGTTTTATTCTCCATGCTTTATAATTGGTTTTTTATTATTTTTAGTAGGAGCATATATAAATTACCAATCTGATAAAATACTTATTAATTTAAGAAAGGGTTCTGAAACGGGCTATAAAGTGCCTTTCGGAGGATTATTTAAATATGTTTCATGTCCTAATCACTTTGGTGAAATTATTGAATGGATAGGTTTTGCAATTTTAACATGTAGTGTACCAGCTTTTTCTTTTGCTATATTGACAATTGCAAATTTATTGCCTAGGTCTATTCAACATCATGATTGGTATAAAAAAAAATTTCCAGATTACCCTGTAAATAGAAAGGCAATTATACCCTTTTTAATATAGAATAGATTTTCTTATTATTCTATAATAATAAATATTACCATTTTTTTCTTCTTGAACTTATAATATTACAATCACAGTCAACTTTAACTACTTCTATTGCAGTATGTGGTCCACCTTTTTTATTAGGGTAAAATATCTCTACTGAATATTCTTTGCTATTAATTTTTTTAGCTGATCTACTCCATAAATCTATTGATAGTGGATCCCATGTGCCTGATTCTCTACATAGTTTTTTAACATAGGAGAAGGCTTCATGTCTACATCCACTTACATCAGATTTGCAAGTTTTCTTTTGTATATCTTGATTTGAGTTGTGATTTTTATTATTTAGATAATTAGTATTAGTTTTTGTTGCTTTTATTTGATTAATTTCTTGTTGTTGATTATATAAAATAAATGTCAATCCTACTATAATAAGTACTAATATCTTTTTCATTTTAATTGATTATATTTTTTTTTCACAGATCCATCATTATATATTTCTAACTGTATTCCATGCTTGTATGTTTCTCTCCCAAGGATATCAATAGTTCTAACAAGTTCTTTTTCAAATACTTGATTATCTACAATTATACTTGATGCAATACTAATACCATCTATAGTATATGTGTTAGTTCCCTCCTCCCATTTGGTAATTAATAATTTAGATTCAGTATTAGTTTCAGTGTTCCATAATTTAAATGTAATTTTTTCTCCAACATTTAATCCATCCTTATGATTAGTTGTTAAATCATCTCCCCAAATTGTTAAAGCAATATTCTCACCATTAAATGTAGTCTTTCCGATTAATCTTCCTGATCTATCAAAAGCAGCAATTTCATCTCCAATAAATGGTGTAATTTGCCAAGATGAAATTGGTAATCCAATTATCATATTATTTCCCGTGTTTTTGGGTTTTTTATAATAATTAATTTTTTCATTTATATGTTCTTCGTAATATCCAAACCTACCGTTTGATGGGAAGTTAAATAAAGAGGCATTTTCCATTTTAATCTGATAACCTTTTCCTGGACACAAAATTTCTATTGAATTTAATCCAAACATAGGCCAATAAACAGACCCATTTTCATCTTTCATAATAACAAGATTATTAATTATTGGTTGCATCATATCATCTACATTAAAACAATTTGTATGAAGGTATCCTATAATTCCCCATCCATTATTTAATTGTATATCTAAATTATGAGGAACTAATGTACCTTCAAGAATTAATGTATTATCGGAGTGCATTTTTGCTTGGTATCCTTGACCAGGAATTATTTCATTTATTGAGTTTATACCAAATTGTGGCCAATAAACTCCTCCAGTTTGATCTTTAATAATTTCTACATCATTAACAATATTAGCAAAAACATCAGTTAAGTTGGGGTTTATAGGGTTAATATATGAAGACCAGATTCCCCAGCCTAACGAAAGTTCAATTGCTTGAGAATAGAATGATGCGAATTCTATTGAACTAATTCCAGATATAGCATTACATGAATATGTATTTAATCCAAAATTAAATATTGCATTGCCAGGTAAATCACCATTGTTAGTAGAAATAATGAAATTTAAACTTTCTCCATCATTCATAACATTATCCCCATAATTACCTCCCCATACAGTAATTGCTGTAGATTCACCATTCCAGTAAGCAGAACCAACTATATTATTATTAGAGTTGGTGACACCAATCCAAGCACCTGAAACAGTTTGGTTATTAACAATAATAGATGCATCATCCGATAATACAATAGTCATTGGGCATTCATTAGGTTCTATTTCTCCCCAAGGATTTACTGGAATTTCTATGCATGAACCATCATTAACATTTGCTTCATAATTATAGTTTAATGCATTTTGGTCATCGCATCCATAGACGATAGTGACACAAGAGCCATCATCCATATTTGCATTCATATTATAGTTTATAGAATTTGGATATGTACATCCAAAAGAATATTCTATACAAGAATTGTCATCAGTTATTGCATATGGATTATAATTAGCTGCATTTTCATTTGTACAACCTAAAACATCAAATAAACATAATGGGCCGTCTGTAATTTCTTCTTGTATAGAAACAGAGCAGCCATTTTCATCTGTTACCGTAACTGAATATATTCCCGCTCCAATGTTTGATAGGTCTTCATTGTTTGCTCCATTTGACCAAGAAAATGTGTAATTTCCAGTTCCACCAAATACACTTATATCAATTAAACCATCATTTGCTCCATTACATGATAAACCATATCCTACAGAATAATTAGATAATTCAGATGAAATTATTATTTCATCAGTTTGAGTAATTTCTATTACTATAGAACCTGAACAATTATTCTCATCCATTACCGTAACAGAGTATATTCCTGAAGTCAAATTATTTATATCCTGTGAATTTGCTCCATTTGACCAAGAGTATATATAATTTCCAGAACCCCCATTTACTGTTAAATCAATTGAACCATCATTAGCACCATAACACGAAACTCCATATCCTGAATAATCAGACCAAGTTGCTGAAATATCTAATAAACAACTTCCATAACAATCCATATATGTATCCTCAGGATAAGTGCATCCATCATCTGTATTTGCACTCGGATTAAAATTACAAGCTATTGAATCAGTACAACCAAAAATAAATGGCATACAAGAACCATCGTCTGTATTTGCATTCACATTATAATTAAATGATGATGCATCTGTACATCCAATTTCATTACACTCTCCAATTACCACCATATCTTCATAACCATTTATTAAGGTATAATAATTAATTCCATCAACAATTAATATATCACCATTCCATCCATCACCCCAAGAGTCATTCATATTTATTATATAATTTTCTGGTAATTGTTCTATACATTCCTCATATGGTGCATTACCTTGAGCAATAATAATACCCCCACAGTCTGTTATTGACCAATAAACTTCACTTTGTGATGAGCCACCATTAACATGAATAGTAGACCCTTGGCATACACATGATGTAAATTCACACAAATTATTATCTAATTCTGCTTCACTATTATAATTACAAGCATTAATATTGGTACATCCATCTAGTTCAAGTTCATCACAAATCTCGTCGTTATCTAAGTCATTTACACACATGCCATTACAATCATAATATAATTCAGGATATACACATGTTCCATTATCTATATTTGCATTTAGATTATAGTTACAAGAAAATATATTAGTACATCCATATACATTATAAGTGCAAGATCCATTGTCCATATTTGCATCTTGGTTATAATTATTGGCTGTTGCATCAGTACATCCATATAAATATGTACATAATCCATTATCCATATTTGCATTTGGATTATAGTTAATAGCTAAAGAGTCAGTACATCCATAAATATTATAAGTACAAGAATCATCATCTATATTAGCACTGGAATTATAATTATTAGCTAAAGAGTCAGTGCATCCATAAATATTATAAATACAAGATCCATTATCAATATTAGAATCTGGGTTATAATTATTAGCTGCTGAATCAGTGCAGCCGAATATAAAATAAGTACAAGATTCATTATCAATATTAGCATTTGGATTATAGTTGTTAGCTAAAGAGTCAGTACATCCATAAATATCATAAGTACAGGAATCATCATTTATATTAGCACTGGAATTATAATTATTAGCTGTTGAATCAGTGCATCCATAAATATTATAAATACAAGATCCGTCGTCAATGTTAGCTGATGAATTATAATTAAGAGCATTTGAATCGATACAACCATAAACATCCGGTGGGTCTGGTGGGTCTGGTGGGTCTGGTGGGTCCGGTGGTGGTGAAGGTCCACTAATTGTAAAATATGTTGGACTGTAAGAATAACTCCCCCATCCAAACTGTGATCCATCTGTATTAAACAATGCCCAACTAACTTCATAAGGCCAAGAACCTGTATTAACCAATGCTGCTGAATAACTACCAGCAGGTAAATAAACTGTCCAACATGAACTTGATCCTGAACTCAGAGTGAAGGTTCCACCCCATGCTTGCCCACCTCCTTGAATTTGCATTGATGCCCCATTCCAACCATCACCATAATCATCATATAAACACAGTGTAATTGGATATGTTTGAGCTTGAATCTTTTTACTGTAAAAAATAGAAAAAATTATTAATATTAAGAACACTAGTTTTTTCATAGTTAGATTGTTAATATAGTATATTATTCAATATTTCTTTTATTCTATCTGACGAAGGTCTAGGTGCATTTACATCTAAAATATTACCATCTTTATCAATTAACAGGAATCTTGGTATTCCAGTTGCGGAAATTGCATAATCATTACCAATCTGAGAATTCCAACCTGAAGCAAATAATTGCTCACCACCCATTCCTTTTTCTTTAATCATTTCCTCCCATTTTTCTAAGTTTGTGTAATTATCAACAGAAACACTCATAAACACAATATTTTTATCATGATATTTTTTTTCTAATTCAATTAGATGTGGAATTTCATATATGCATGGGCCACACCAAGTTGCCCATATGTCAACATAAACATATTTACCTTTAAAATCAGATAAAGAAACATTATTTTTGTTAATATCTGGATATGTAAAATCAATTGCTGACTCGCCGGGTTGAGGTAATACTGATAAAGCTAATTGTCTTTTTTCCCAATTTTTTTTCCATTCACCCGCATCAACCATTATTTGATTAATATTGTATGTTTCTTTATCAATGAAGTCATTGTTAGAAAGATTATGTAGTTCAGTTATTAATTTTTCTTTTAAAATCTTAAAAAAATTAAAATAAAGACTATCATTTAATGCATATATACTATCAATGTCTAAGTCAAAATAATTTTCTTCAATTAAATATTTTTTTGCTAAAAAGTTAGATTCTTCAGAGTTAATATAAGTTATTGTTTCATCAAATTCTTGAGTATCAAGAGTTAATGATATGCATTCACCAGGTTTAAGATATATAACTGTGGTTTCATTTCCGTCATAAAAGGTAAAATAATCTGCAGAATCAATTTCAAGAGCTAATTTAAATTCATTTTTATAATTTATTCTTGCTCCATAATTTAATTCATCATTATATATTTTTATGCTATCAGACTTAGGATTTGTTATTACTCCATGTATATATGTTTTTATTTTTGGTTTATTTGGTTCAGATAAAAATATTATAGCAGATATAGCAAATATAGGTGATATATAGTAAATTAAATTTTTCATATCAATTAAGTGGTTGTATTATAATTTAAATATAAGATAAAAATAGTCTTCTAACTAGAATGATTGTTCTTACATAAACTATATACTCCTTGAAATATAATCTAATCTTTCTAATTCTTCATTTGATAAAAAAATCTTCATTGCATCAGCATTATCTTTACATTGATTTTCATTGCTTGCTCCAGGGATAGCAAAAGTGTTTTTATTGAATCCAATTAACCAACTCAATGCAATTTGAGCAGTGGTTGAATTGTGAATTTTAGCGATTTTTTTTAATTCATTAATTACAGGTAATGATTTAGTAAGACTTAATCCTTTTCTTTTTAATTTTTTTCTTCTCCATGTATGCATATTTTTAATTAAATCTGGATTATCGTGAAATTTTCCGGTAGCAATACCTTGAGCAAGTGGAGAATAAGCAATAATTGAAATATTTAGTTTTTTAGCTGTTTCCATTATACCATTTTTTTCAATATCTCTATTTAAAATACTGTATTCCATTTGATTAGAAGTTAAGTGTATTCCTCTTTTTTCTAAAGCATTGTAAGCCCTAATCATTTGTTTTTGATTAAAATTACTTACTCCTATATGTTTTATTAAACCTTCATCAACTAAATCAGCCATGACATTCATTTCTTTTTCTATGCTTGAAAAACCATATGGCATATGAATTTGATGTAATGTTATCGGAAATCCATTTAAATAATTTAATCTTTTTTTAATAGTTTTTCTGATTGAGCTAGAAAATCTAAATAATGGCCACCATTTTGTTGCTATAAAATGTTTTGTTGAGTTAGTGTTTAATTTAATTAGTGATTGAGTTAATGACTCTTCTGATTTTCCCCAGCCATATAGTTCAGCTGTGTCAAACCAATTGATGTTTCCTTTTATTGAGGTGTTAATTATGTTTAAAGTAGTCTCATTAGATAATTCTGGCCAAAAACTGCCAGCAATTCCAGTGTTTTTACTGAATTGCCAACAACCTAATCCTATACTTGATAATGCTAGACCAGTTTCTCCAATTTTTCTTAGTGACATAATAAATAATTATTGAGATTGTAATTGACCAGAAAGTTGATAGATTATATATTCTTGAATTTTAATACTTGATAATTTAGAATAATAATTAATTGTAGCTTGATCTAACAATAATTGTGAATCACGATATTCTAAATTAGTAATTTGTCCTAAGTCATATAATTCTTTATTTATGTTAGCAGTTGTCTTAATTGTTTCTAAATTTTTTTTTAATAAATTAAGATTACTTAAGCCATAAATATATGAGTAATAAGAATTTTTTAAAGCAACTTCGATTGTTTCTTTAATTTGTTGCAAAGATAAGTTCTTTGATTCCAAAGATATTTTAGCATTTTGAAAGTTTTTTCTTCTCATATTAGCAGAAAATATTGGTATTTCAACATTAAAACCAACAACTATACCATAGTCTTTTTGTCTACTAATAAAGCTAGTTTCACTTTGACGATTATTATATGAATATGATGAAAATAAATCGATACTAGGAGTAAAATTTGATTTAGCAATTTTTAATTCATCATTTGCAATTTTATAATTTAATTTAGCAATAATTAAGCTACTATTATTATTATTCATTTTATTTAATAAGTCATCAATTGACAAGTTTTGATTAAATTTGAATTCATACTCAACAGTAAAAGAGTCAATAGGTAATCCTAACAACAGTGACATGTTTAATTTGCTAGATTTCATTGCAATTCTAGCCTCTTCTTTATTAATCTTATCTTGATTTAAATTAACTTCTGCATTAAGCAGATTAATTTTTGAGGCAGAGCCTAAATTGTATCTTTCTAACGTTTGATTATATCTATCAAGAGATATTAAGTAGCTTTTGTTAAATGTTTGATAGATGTTCTTTTTATTAAGAAGATCAAAATATTGCTGCGTGATTTCTATAATTGTATTTTCTATTTTGTATTTAATATTTTCTTTAGCAGCTAAATTTTGATTTTTAAACTTACTTAAAGTATATATTCCATTAAATCCATTGAAAAGTCTGTAATTCAGTCCAATAGAAGTTGAAAGATTAGATGATTTTGCTTGTGTTGCTTCAATATCTGATTCCATGTTACCTCCAAAATCTAAAAAAGAATTAAATTCTAATTCTGCATCATTAATTGACCCATTATAACCTGAAGAAATTATAATATTTGGTAACATACCAGCAGCTCCAAGATGATTTAAGTTCTTAATAATTTTTACATCATTTTTAGCAATTAATATTTCTTTACTATTAGAAAGACTATACTGAATAGCTTTTTCTAATGTTAGAGTTTCTTGAGAAAAAGCAGTAATTGATATAAATATAAATAATACTATATTTTTTTTCATAATATCTTTTTTAATTCTTTAACTGCAGGTTCTACATCTTCCCTACTCTTTGATTTAGAAATAAATAATCTCATATTATTAATTGTTAATAACATAACTGGTAATAATAGAAGAGTTAATAGTGTAGCCATTATAATACCATAGCTTAGTGAGATAGCCATTGGAATTAAGAATTGTGCTTGCATACTTTTTTCAAAAATTAGAGGTAATAATCCAAAAACAGTTGTAATTGTAGTGAGCATAATTGGTCTGAATCTAGTTAATGCAGTATCTTCTACTGCTTTCATAAATTTTTCACCATTTCTCATTCGTAAATTAAATGCAGTTATAAAAACTAATGCATCATTTACAAGAACTCCAATGAGAGCAACAACACCAAATCCAGATAGTACACTAATTGGCATGCCATGTAATAGATGACCAAATACAACTCCTATTAATGTAAATGGCATCAATATGAATACAATTAATGTTTGTGCTTTTGATCTAAAAGTTATTAGTACTATACATAATATTAATAATGCAAATACTGGCATAATTTTTTTCATAGAGTTGGCTGTGACAGTTCCCTCATCTGATGAACCAGATAATTCTAATCTTACTGAAGGAAATTGTTTACTTATTTCAGGAAAAATACTTGATTCTACCTCAGAGATAATATCTGAACTATAAGATGTTGCACTTGCTAACTCACCTTCAATTTCTATGATTTTACTTCCATTTTTTCTATTTATACTGATTATTTTATTATCAATATTAAAGTGCACTAATTCTTTTAAAGGAAATAAACCTTTTGAAGTAATAATTTTCATATTTTCTAAAGTTGCAAATGAGTTTTTTTCATTTTCCTCATATCTTAACCATAGTTTCATTTCATCTTGATTAGTTTGTAAGTCCTGAACTTGTTTTCCAAAAAAGACTTGTCTTACTTGATAAAATACTTCATAATTAGTTAAGCCTAAACTTTTAGCTTTATCTTTTAATGTAAAATTAATTTCATTAGGTCCATATTCATAGTCAGTTGATGAGGCAGCTACTCCATCTAATTCTTTCAATTTTTTAGCAAATATTTCACTTGCTTCCTCCAATTCTTTTGTATTATTACTTAATAATGAAAAAGCAAGTGGTCTTCCAAATGGATCTCCTACTCCAATTATTAAATTATCTATACCAGGAAAATCTCCGATTTCAGATCTGATTTTCTCAACAATATCATATGCCTTTATACCTCTATTTTCAGGTGGTGTTAAAAACATATCAATTGTTCCTTTATGAGAACTTGGACCAATTTTAATTTCAGTAGCATTAATTATTTCAGTACCTAAAGAGTCTTCAAGTTCAACATTAACAAAATTGATAATTTCTAACAATTTATCAGCATACATTTTTGTTTCTTGAGTAGTTGTACCAGGTTTTGTTTTAAATTCAATATATAAATCATCGAGTTCTACTGATGGAAAAAATGTAAATGCTACACCACTTCCAAATATAAAAATTATAAATAAACCAATAAAAAATAAATATGAAACATAGATTTTTTTCAAAAAATAAGCTAATAATGGCTTATAGTATTCATCTCTTAGTGTATTAATAATTTTATTAAAATATTCAGAAATTTTATTTTTTTTCTGTTTTTTATCTAGTGCTTTTGAGTAAGCAATGTGAGCAGGTAAAATAAATGCTCCTTCAATTAATGAGAAGAATAGTGTTGCAATTACAACAAATCCCATTTGCCAACCAAATTCACCCATCATACCCTCAAAAAAGAAAAATGATAAAAAAGCTACACCAGTTGTTGAGACACCAGCAAAAACTGCAGGAAAAACTTCCATAGTACCTTCGACTGCAGCATTATATCTATTTAACCCACTTTCAAATTTTCTAATTATATTTTCTCCAATAATAATACCGTCATCAACTAATATTCCAATAACAAGAATCATTGCATACATTGTCATCATATTTATAGTTATAGGAGCTGAAGGAGCTAAAAAAAACATCCCTAGAAAAGAAATTGGTATACTTAATGCGACCCAAAATGATACTCTTGGATGTAAAAACATTGTTAAAAACAATAAGACTAGAAAGAAACCAATAATTCCATTTTTTGACAACAGTTCAATTCGTTGTTTCAAAGGATTAGATGCATCAAATAAAATTTTAGCTTTTAAATTTAAATCTGTATTGTTTAATTTTTGTACATAATTTTTAATATAGTCAGAGATAAATAATATATCTTGGGTTTCTGTATTGCTTACAACAATATTTATTGATCTTTTATTATCTCTATATCGTTCAATTGAGGATTCTGACCATGTGTCAATAATACTAGCTACATCATTTAAATAGAGTGGACTTCCATTTTCATCTACTCTAATAATAACTTTACTAATATCTTGACTGTTATTTGATTTGTTATTAGCTCTAAGTAGGTATTGGGTTCCATTAACTTCTATTTTTCCCCCAGTAAGATTAATATTGTTTCTTAATACTGCACTATGTATTTCTTCAATAGATACATTATAGGCAAGTAATTTATTTTCATTAATTGATATTTCAATTTCTTTTTCAGGTAAACCAGTAATAGATATTTCAGAAATACCGTCAACAGATTTTAATTCATCTTCTATCTTGTCAATTTGATTTTTTAAATAGTCTAAATCGTTATCAGTATATATTGAAAAACTTATGGTAGGCATAACAAATTCAACTTTTCTAATGAACATTTCATCAATATCTACACCAAAATTAACTTGATCAACGGCATTATTTACATTTTGAAGTCCTACATACATATTTGCACCTCTTTCCATTTCCACATAAATGTTAGAAATATTTTCTAGTGAACTTGAATTAACATCTTTAACACCAGAAACAGACTCAAGTTTATACTCTATTTTTTTAGTGATAGCTTCTTCAATTTCAAGTGGTGATAAACCTGCAGAAATTGCTTGAATAGAAATAATTCTGCTAGTCATTTCTGGGAAAAATGTAGATCGTAAACTATTTAATCCAACAATCCCAAAAACAAAGATTAAAAACATTAATAAATTTGCTGTAATAGGATATTTTATAAAATAAGAAATAATATTTTTCATATCAATTAATTAACAGACATACCATCATAATAATAATGACGATATTGATTTGCAATACAGTCGTTTTTAATTAAACCCTTTATAATTACTGAGTCATCCTGAAATGCAATAATATCAATTAATTTAAGTTTTAATTTATTTTCTTCTATAATATAAATACTATTATTATCAATAATTTTGGATCTTTCTATTTTAAATACATCAGAAATACTATTGCAAATAATTTTTCCTGACCCATACATACCATCTTTTATATCATTATCATCCATGGTAATATATACATCAATACTCTGAGTTAATTCATTAATATGTTGACCTACTCTTGTCACTTTACCAATAATTTCTTTGTTTAAATCTTCAGATGTAATAATTACTTTATTACCAATAGAAATTAATTTAGATTCATTGACGCTAACTGCCGCAATTATTTCATAATTTAAAGGATTAATAAATTCACCAATTGGTTGACCAATAATAACATTTGAACCAATATCTATTAATGCTTTAGTAACAACACCATCAAAAGGTGCTCTAATTTTAAATTTATCGATTTTATTTTCAAGAGATTTTATAGTGTAGTAGTTTGCAAAAATTTGTCTTGAGGCTAAAAAATTTCTTTCTTTTGAATTACTAGGTTCAGGTAGTTTAGAAATTTCACCATCTAATTCAAAACTGTCTATATATTTTTGAAATTTTATTCCTAACGAAGGAAAATCCATATTTATAGCTGGTAATGTTTGTACAAGTATTGTTAAAAATTGACTTTTAATTGATTTTAATTCAAGTTCAATATCATCATCTTTAACACTGATTAAAATTTCTCCTTTTTTAAATGTTTCCCCAACTTCAAATTTAGATTTAAACATTTCAGTTTTTCCATTTACTTCGGAAATTATATTTATTTTATTTGATGACTTTATCCTTCCTGAGAAGTCAATAAAAGGATTAATTTCTCTCTCTATTAAAGAAAAACAATTAATATGTGATTTTTCAGTTTTTGTATTTTTAATTACGACATCTTCAGTTTTGATTTGGTTAGATAAAATCAACACTGATATTATAATTAGAAGAAAAACTCCTATTATTATAATTGTTCGTTTTTTATTGATCATAATTTCTTTTTTTGGTCAGCTAATATATAAAAAACATACTTGACTTTAAGGTTTTTTTGTATAATTTTATAATTAAATTATTATACAAAATATTTTATAAACACAAACAATAATAAAAAAACATTTATTAGATTTGGTGAAAAATTAAATTATAATGGCAAATCATCTTACTTTACGATCTGGTAATCCAGTGTTATCAACAGAAACTTTTCAAGGCATTAGTTCAATTAATTCTGAAAACGTAATGACTATTAATGGAACTGTTAACAAAACAGCTTTTAGTTTATTTTTACTATTACTAGCAGGTTCTTTTTCTTTTTCTCCTAATTATACTTGGCTTATGTTGCCAGGTTTTATTGGTGGATTTATTGTTGCGATAATTACCTCATTTAAAAAAGAATGGGCACCGTTTACTGTTCCTTTATATGCTGTTTTAAAAGGCTTAGCTTTAGGAAGTATCTCTTATATTTACAATATTCAATTTGAAGGAATTGTTTCTCAAGCTATCTTACTAACATTAGGTATATTATTTTCTCTTTTATTTGCATATAAAAGTAAAATTATAGCACCAACTGAAAACTTTAAACTAGGTATTTTTGCAGCAACTGGCGGTATTTTCATTGTGTATTTGATTAGTTTTGTTATGAGTTTTTTTGGAACTGGACTTCCAGTTCTTGACCCTACAAATAGCAGTTTATTTAGTATAGGTTTTAGTTTGTTTGTAGTTATTATTGCCTCTCTAAATCTTGTTTTAGATTTTGATTTTATTGAAGAAGGTTCAGAAAAAGGAATGCCGAAATACATGGAATGGTATGGAGCTTTTGGACTTTTAGTTACATTGGTATGGTTGTATTTAGAAATACTTAGGTTACTATCTAAGTTAAGGTCAAGATAAATTAGTTGTGAGATTATTAATAATAATTTTCATTTTATTTACTAGCTGCTCTTATTTTAATAATATGAATAAATATCCTGAACCAATTGCTAAAAAAATACCTAAAAGCATTTCAATTCATAATGATGAATTTATAGATAATTATTTTTGGATGAGATTATCAGATGAACAAAAAGAGTCTAAAGAACCTGATAGCCAAACAAAAAGTGTTATTGATTATTTAAATAGTGAAAATAAGTATTTAAAAGATCAAATGAACCACACTGAGGAATTACAAAATAATTTATTTAATGAAATAAAAAAAAGAATAAAAAAAGATGATTAATCTGTACCTGTTAAAATTGACAATTATTCATACTATTCTAGATATGAAAAAGATAAAGAATATCCCTTTCATTGTCGAAAATTAACTACTAAAGAAGCCCAAGAAGAAGTTATGTTAGATGTTTCTAAAATGGCCTCTGGTTATTCTTATTATGCATTAGGTGGTAAATCAATTAGCCCTAATCATAATTTAATTGCATTCAGTGTAGATACTGTTTCTAGAAGAGAATATACCATTTACATAAAAGATTTAAAGACGGGTAAATTGTTAACTGATAAACTTAATAATACTACTGGTTCTGTTGTTTGGGCAAATGATAATAAAACACTCTTTTATTCTAAACAAGATTCAATTACTTTAAGATCCTATCAGATATATAAGCATATTTTAGGTACCAAACAAGATCAAGATGTTTTAATTTATGAAGAAAGTGATGATACATTTGGTTGCTATGTTACAAAGTCAAAATCTAAAGAATATATTATAATTGGAAGTTATCAAACTTTATCATCAGAATATAGATATATAAATGCAAATTACCCTAATTCTGAATTTAAACTTGTACAAAAAAGGCAAAAAAATTTAGAGTATAGTTTATATCATTATAAAGATCATTTTTATATTTTAACTAATTATAAAGCTAAAAATTTCAGGTTAATGAAAACTTTAGTTTCTAAACCTAGTATAGAAAATTGGCAAGAAGTAATACCTCATAGAAGTGATGTTTTAATTGAAGGAATTGATATTTTTGAAAACTTTTTAGTAGTTGAAGAGCGACAAAATGGCTTATCAAATATAAAAGTAATTAACTGGGAAAATTTTGATTCATATTATATCAAATTTAATGACCCTACATACTCGGTTTTTACTTCATCTAATGTTGAATTTAACACCTCTACACTAAGATTTGTATATACATCAATGACAACTCCAGTTTCAGTGTATGATTATAATATGATTACTAATGAAAAATTATTATTAAAACAAGATGAAATTCTTGATGATAATTTTTCAATAAAGAATTATGAATCAAAAAGATATTATGCAAAATCTAGAGATGGAAAACAAATACCAATTTCACTTGTATATAAAAAGGGAGTTGAAAAAAATGGAAAAAATCCTCTTTTACTTTATGGTTATGGTAGTTATGGGTCTAGTATTGATCCATATTTTAGTTCTGTTAGACTGAGCTTACTTAATCGTGGATTTATATTTGCTATTGCTCACGTTAGAGGAGGTGAAGAATTAGGAAGATCGTGGTATGAAGACGGTAAGCTTTTAAATAAAAAAAATACCTTTAATGATTTTATAGATTGTGCTGAATTTTTGCTTGCAAATAAATATACAAATCAAAAACAATTATATGCTTCAGGCGGTAGTGCAGGAGGTTTGTTGATGGGGGCAATTATTAACATGAGACCTGAGTTATGGAATGGAGTTATTGCTGCGGTTCCATTTGTTGATGTTGTTAATACTATGCTTGATGAGAGTATTCCATTAACTACGGGCGAATTTGATGAATGGGGTAATCCAAAAGATAAGAATTTTTATAATTATATTAAATCATATTCTCCCTACGATAATATTAAAAGGCAGAATTATCCTAACTTACTTGTTACTACTGGTTACTGGGATAGTCAAGTTCAATACTGGGAACCTGCAAAGTGGGTTGCAAAATTAAGAGATTACAAAACGGATTCAAATTTACTGATTATGGATTGTAATATGGAGGTTGGTCATGGAGGTGCATCTGGAAGATTTAAAAGATACAAAGAAGTAGCATTAGAGTATGCATTTTTACTTCATTTGGAAAATATTAAAAAATAATTCAAATTCTTTCGCAATAAACTACATAATATCTTGGTGTAATCATTCTTAAAAATGGTCTTATTCCAAATTTAAATTGTGGATAAGGTTTCCATGTTTCAGTATCAATTATGTTCCAGCCAGTATTTTTTAACAGAAAGTTAAATTGTTTTTTTTCAAATTCATGATAATGCTTATCCCAATCATTGTCATTATTCCAATATGATTCTGCAAACCATAATTTTAAAGGAACTGATGCAATGAGTCTATTTGCTCTAATTTTATTTAAAATATTAAACGGAGCAAGCATATGTTCAAATATTTCAAATGCCGTTACAATATCAATATTATCATTTAAAACAGATTCAAATTCAATATCTAGGTTTTCTCCTTTAGTATTAGTGATATTATATCCTTTCTCTTGAATTAATTGAGATAGATGATTAGAAGTGCCAAGATCTAAAATATTGTCAGATTTAGTACAGTGTTTAGATAAAAAAGAATATGTTTTTTTATATCTCCACTCCGTAGCTTTATTCATTGTTGATTTTTTAGTGATCGCGACAGGATTCGAACCTGTGACCGTCTGCTTAGAAGGCAGATGCTCTATCCAGCTGAGCTACGCGACCATTTAAATTTTATGCGAATTTAATAAAGAAATTTAAATTATATGATTAATTTAAGCTTAATAAAATAATTTATGTATATACTCTTTTTTAATTTTCTAATATCACTTGTTTTTTTATTTCTTGGAACTCAGCTATTAGTTAATAGCTCAATTACATTATCTAACAAGTTAAATATTAATAGATTCATAATAGGTTTTACAATTATATCTCTTGCAACATCTTTACCAGAACTATTTGTAACATTAGGTGCATCAACTAAAGGTTTTAATGATTTTGCTATTGGAAATATAATAGGTTCAAATATTTCAAATATATCTTTAGTTTTAGGTCTTACTGCTTTAATTAGTCCTGTTATTTTTTCAAAAAATGAAATTAAATTAAATTATTTTCCTCTAGTATTATTATCTACTTTATTTGTAGCAATTTTAATCATATTTGGTTTTATAGGAACTTTATATGGTTTAATTGCAATTTTTAGTTTATTTAGTTATAATATATATTTATTACAAAAAGGTAAAGATATCATATCTACAGACCATTTAAATAATCCTAATATTTTAATATTCTTAGGGAAAGAATTTTTTATTTCTAGACTATTATATTTGTTTTTGTTTCTTTTAATGGGTGCAATTTTACTCTGGTTTGGTAGTGAAATACTTATAAAGTCTTCAAAAGATATTGCATCCTTAGTTGGCTTAAGTGATAGAGTGATTTCAATTAGCTTAGTTGCTATTGGTACAAGTATTCCTGAACTTTTTGCAAGTGTATATGCTGCATGTAAGAAAGAGACGAAATTAGCTATTGGTAATTTATTAGGTTCTAATATATTTAATATGTTAGCTGTGTTAGGAATTACAAGCTGTATTAATCCCATTAATATTGGCCCTAATCTACATTTAGATGTATTGATTATGCTTGCATTTACCTTATTACTTTTTCCATGCTTCTATTTAAGAAATCTAATTTTAAAACAAGAAAACATCACTATGATGATATATAAATTCGAAGGATTAATTCTTTTAATTTTGTACATCTTATATATGTATTTTGTTATAGTTTAATTTTTTTAAAAAAAAAAGCGAAGATTTCTCTTCGCTTTTAAAAATTGACAGTTTCCTGCTTTTTTTATTTTTCCAATGATTTGCTAATATCTCTAAAAGTAAGTGTAAACACTTACTAATCCGTTAATTAGCTTCATGGTACCCTAACTGAGCATCGCTACTCTAGTGAAATAAAAATATTTCAAATTCTTCTTTTCAAGTAATTAGATTTTAAATTCTAATAAATAGAGCTTAAAATCTATTACTTAGCAAAAACCCATTCGGGTTTTTAGAAGTATGACATTCAAAAAATTGTTTGTCATAAATAGCACAAAATAAATTGAACTATTGGGTACCTATTTAACATTCATTTATAAATTATTATTACTAATTATTTAATTAGGACAATTAAACCCTTACATATATTTTTTCAAATTTATGTGGAAATACTTGACATTTTTACAAGTAAAAACTTAATTTAAACAAGTATTACGTTTAATGTCCGATGAAAGGGTAAAAGAAACTATTCTTTTAAACTTGTTAATCATCGGTTACTCAAACATACAAAAATTAAATAATTTCCTAATTTTTTAAATTTTTAGTTATTAAGATTATATAAACATTATTTATGAACAATGTTAATAAGTATAACTACTACTCTATTTTATGTTGTATAATTAAATAAATTGATGTTAGATGTTTGATTAAAAAAAATGAATTTTTTTTCGTAAATTTAATTGTAGTTTTTAAAATTTAAACCCCTATATATTATGAAACAAGTATTTATACTTTTAACTTTTCTATTGTCTTTTTTTACATATTCGCAAAGTTTAAATTTTTCAGCAACTGGTAGTCCTCCTGATTGGTTTGCTGATGATTTAGATGGTGTTACACATACTTTATATGATGATTATTTAGATAATGGTCAAATTGTTGTACTAGAATTTTTAAATGTTCATTGCGGAGTATGCCAGATGTATGCACCTCAGGTTGGAACATTTTACGAAAATTATGGTCCTGAGGGAAGTTCTGAAGTTACTTTTATAGGTCTTGATATTTCATCAGGTTCTACCGATGAAGATTGTTTAGAATATATACAAGATTATAATGCATCATATCCAATCATTAACGGTAATTCAACATCCTATTATGGTGGACAAATTTCAGGTACTCCAACTTTTTATATTCTTTTTCCTGATGGTACCTATACTAATATATGTTCATCATGTCAAAATCAGTCAAATTATTTAAATATTGATGATGATTTAAGTGATATAGTTGACAATTGGTTATCAATGAATGTATCTGCAAATCCTTGGGGAGATACACCAGACACTGATTGTAATGCAACTATTTTAATTCAACCATCTACAACAATTACAATTAATGATAATCCTATTAATTTTGGAAGTTGGATTGGATCTTTTTATACTGATGTTAATGGAAACTTAGTTTTTGGTGGTGGAATTCAATGGAATGGGGAAACAACATCAATTGCTGCTTGGGGTTCTGAAGCTGGCTTGAACAATGGTTTTGCTAGTGGTGAAGAATTTACTTTTGGTATAATAGACCCTGCTTCATCAGAAACAATATATTCTACAGATGCTGTATATACATTTGGTGAAAGTACTTATGGATGTAATGGTTTATCAGGTCTATCTAGTATAGCATTCTCATCTTCGGTAGAAGAAACAATAATATGTTTGGATGATGACGATGTAATGTCAGTGTTTGGTGGTTGTTCTGCTGCTGTTACTGCGCTTGGTTGTGATTTTAATTTTATGGGCACTCTCATTAGTGATTCTTGTCCAGTAAGTTGTAATTCTTGCCCTTCTGAATGTTTAGATGATGATGATGTAATGTCAGTGTTTGGTGGTTGTTCTGCTGCAGTTACTGCACTTGGTTGTGATTTTAATTTTATGGGTACTCTTATTAGTGATTCCTGTCCAGTAAGTTGTAATAACTGTGATTCCAATGAATCAGAACTAATTTTCGGCTGTACTAATGAATCCGCAGATAATTTTAATCCTTCTGCTACAGAAGATGATGGTTCTTGTATTATTTTAGGATGTATGTGTGATTTAGCAATTAATTATAATACTGAAGCAAATATTGACGATACTTCTTGTATTATTACATCAGGTGGATGTAATGATTCAACAGCATTAAATTATTCAGGTGACATATGTACTTCTTCAATGTTTCTTGACGAAGATTGTGAATTTCCTATAACTAATGTGGTTTTAGATTGGGATAATGAACCAGATACAGATTGTAATGCTACTATTTTGATACCTGCTGATGTTAATATTTCAATTAATGGTGATTCACCATCATTAGGTGATTTAATAGGTGTTTTTTATACTAATTCTAATGGTACTTTATCTTTAGGTGGATATGCTGAATGGACTGGAAATGTAACATCAATAGCTGCTTGGGGATCGGAAGCTGGTTTAGATAATGGATTTCAGGTTGGAGAAGAATATGTATGGTATGTTTATGATAGTGACACAGGACAATCTATTTCAGCATCTGGTGTTGAAATGAGTTTTGGTAATAATAGCTATTCTTGTAATGGACTTTCTGGTCTATCTTCATTATCAGCTTTTGGTACTATTCCTGGCTGTATGGATAGTGCAGCATATAATTATAATCCTAATGCAGAAGAAGATGATAATTCTTGTTGTTATATAGCTGGATGTACAGATTCTACAATGTTTAATTATGATGCAACAGCATGTTATGATGATGCTTCTTGTATATTTATAATGATAGGTTGTACTGACTCAGCAGCATTTAATTATGACCCTGCTGCTAATACAGACGATGGTGCTTGTTGTTATATAGCTGGTTGTACTGGCATTGATTCAATTAATTATAATGAAGATGCTTGTGTGGATGATGGTTCTTGTATCATAGCTGTACAAGGATGTACAGATTCTACAGCATTTAATTATGATATTAATGCTAATACAGATGATGGTTCTTGTTGTTATATAGCAGGATGTACAGATTCTACAGCATTTAATTATGATTCTACAGCATGCTATGATAATGACTCTTGTGAAGCTGTTTTAATTGGCTGTATAGAAGAGGGAGCATGTAATTTTAATCCATCAGCTAATACAGCAGGAGATTGTGATTTTGGTACTTGTGCCGGCTGTACAGACTCAACAGCATGTAATTATGACTCTAATGCTACGATTAATAATGGATCTTGTTTAGAGCTTGACGAATGTGGTGAATGTGGTGGTGATGGTATACCGCAAGGTGCTTGTGATTGTGATGGTAATGTAGATTTAGGTTGTGGTTGTGGTGAAGATGCACCATCTGGATGTGATGAAACTTGTGGCTCAACACTAGAATTGGATGATTGTGGTGAATGTGGTGGAAATAATAGTTCTTGTAGTGGGTGTACAGATACTGAAGCATTTAATTATGATACTAATGCAATAATAAATGATGGTTCTTGCGAATCAACACCTTTTGGTAATGATCCAGATACAGATTGTAATGCTACTATTTTAATTCCTGGTGATGCAAATATTACTATTGATGGTAACCCTATTGATATTGGCAGTTGGATTGGAGTGTTTTATATTGATAATAATGGGGAATTAGCATTTGGTGGTGGAGTAGAATGGAATGGAGAAACAACATCTATTGCTGCATGGGGATCTGAAGCTGGTTTGAGCAATGGTTTTGCAACTGGAGAATCATACACTTGGGCTGTATATGATTTTAATTCTTCTGATATTACGCTAGCAGGTAGTGTGGAAATGAGTTTTGGTGAGAATGCATACTCTTGTAATGGACTGTCGGGATTAGCTGCTTTAGAAGCTGGAATTATACCTGGTTGCATAGATTCTACAGCACTTAACTATAATCCTAATGCAGAACAAGATAATGGTTCTTGTTGTTATATAGCTGGTTGTACAGATTCAACAGCATTTAATTATGATGAATTAGCATGTTATGATGATGGTTCATGTATTGCTATTATAGAAGGTTGTACAGATTCAATAGCATTTAATTATAATCCTGAAGCAAACACCGACAATGGTTCTTGTATTGCTATTGTCTTAGGTTGTACAGATTCTACAGCATTTAATTATAATCCCGAAGCAAATACTGATAATAGCTCATGTATTGCTGTTGTAGTAGGATGTATGGAGGAAGGAGCATGTAACTATGACTCAACAGCAAATACTGCTGGAGATTGTGATTTTGGCACTTGTGCTGGCTGTATGGAAATAAATGCATGTAACTATGACTCTAATGCTACTATTCCTTCAGATTGTGATTTTGAATCATGTGCTGGTTGTATGGAAGCGGATGCATGTAATTATGATGACACAGCAACTATTTCATCAGATTGTGATTTTGAATCATGTGCTGGTTGTATGGAAGCGGATGCATGTAATTATGATGACACAGCAACTATTCCTTCAGATTGTGATTTTGAATCATGTGCTGGTTGCATGGAAGCGGATGCATGTAATTATGATGACACAGCAACTATTCCTTCAGATTGTGATTTTGAATCATGTTATGGTTGTACAGATTTAGAAGCATTTAATTATAATGATACAACAACAGTAGATGATGGCTCTTGTGAATACACCCCATTTGGTAATGAACCAGATACAGATTGTAATGCTACAATACTAATTCCAGGAGATTTAGATATTACTATTAATGGTAATCTCCTTGCAGTTGGGAGTTGGATCGGTGTATTCTATACTAATTCTAATGGAACATTAGTATTTGGTGGAGGGGTAGAATGGACTGTAGAAACAACATCTATCGCAGCTTGGGGAGCAGAAGCTGGTGAAGATAATGGATTTCAGTCTGGAGAAGAGTATGTATGGGCTGTTTATGACAATGAATCCAGTCAAATAATATCAATGCCAGCTGTTGAATATTCTTTTGGATTAAGTTCCTATTCTTGTAATGGATTATCTGGTATTTCATCTTTATTAGATATTGTAATTTTAGGATGTACAGACACCACAGCATGTAACTATGATTCATCAGCTAATACTAATGATAACTCATGTGTTTTTGGTCCCACAGTAAGCTACGAGGTGTTTAATATTTCTTGTTCTGGAGCAACAGGATCAGTTGAATTAACAATTGAAGGTGGTACTGCTCCATATGAAACGGAGGACCTTTCTTCACTACCAGCTGGAGATTATACTACTACAGTAATAGATGCTAATGGTTGTGAAACATCAGTATCGTTTACTATATCAGAACCTGATGTTTTATCTGCAACAGTTTCTATTATAGATGCTAATTGTAATGGTGGTTTAGGCTCAGCAGAATTAACAATTGAAGGTGGTACTGCTCCATATGAAACGGAGGACCTTTCTTCCCTATCAGCTGGAGATTATACTACTACAGTAATAGATGCTAATGG
>PAWM01000020.1 GCA_002714185.1 Flavobacteriales bacterium
ATATTCAGTTAGTATGTGTGATGGGGGAGTTGTTCTTGCTAACAATAATGGCGAGTCTCCTGCTGGATATGGCGGCTCTGAAAATTTTATAGTCGCATCAGAGGATTGTAATTTATATGGTTGTATGGATTCATTAGCATGTAATTATGATGGAACAGCTGTGTATGAATCTTCTTGCACATATCCACCTCAGTATTATGATTGTATAGGTAATTGTATTAATGATTTAAACGGAAATTTAGTATGTGATGAATTAGATGTTTTTGGATGTACAGATGAGGGAGTAATTAATTTTGATTCAGAAGCTACTTTTGATGATGGATCTTGTTTGTATGATGTTGCTTGTGCTGAAAATGAAATACAAATAGATATTTTAATTGAAACTGACCCATATCCAGGTGAGACGTCATTTACATTAAATGATAATCAGGGTATTATGTGGGCTTCTGAAGATACTGTTTTTGAAACGGCGTATGTACCATATCCGTTTCAGTATTGTCTTCCAAATGATGGTTGTTATATTTTTACTGTTTTCGATAGCTATGGAGATGGTATATTTTCAGGCGGAGGTGTTGAGGTTTATTATGAAGGCAATCTTGTATTAGAAGACCCAGATTTTCAATATAATAGCTCTATTACTATGAATTGTCCCCCCGGATATGACTGCAACACAGCAATAGAGGTTGGGTTGGGTAGTTATGAGACTGATTCAGATGATTATTGGTATGTGTTTACAGCTGAAGTTAATGGGCAGTATGATATTAATACATGTGCATCAGATTGTAATACAGTTATTTATGTGTACGATTATTGTACAGGGTTAGTTCCAACAGAGTATAATGATGGAACTATTTATTATAATGATGACTTGTGTAGTGTTCAGTCACAAGTTTTTCCACTTATGTCAGCCGGTGATACTTACTACATTAGAATTAAAGGGGATTGTAGCAATATTAATTGGGAATTAAATTATATAGGCCCTGTCGCTGGCTGTACAGATACCACAGCATGCAATTATAATCCTATTGCTGAAAGCGATGATGGTTCTTGTATTTATCCTGGAAATCCCGATTGTGTTAATGGTCCTGACCTTCTTGTTATGCCTTTTGAAGATAGCATGTATTTACAAAACTACACTAACGAAGATGGTTGTGCAATAGAGGAAGGTTGTCTTACTGGATATGGTGATAGGTCTATTATTCGATTTGACACATGGATTAAAAATGTTGGAAACCAAGATTACTTTATAGGGTCTGTTAGTGATAATGAAAATACCAATCAATTTGAATGGGATGAGTGTCATAATCATTGGCATTACAAAGGATATGCAGAATATGTCCTATTTGATTCTAATGGACAAATTCTTCCTGTTGGATTTAAAAATGGATTTTGTGTCATGGATTTGGAATGTAGTGGTGATGATGAATTAGGAGTACCTGCTGGTACATTTACATATGGATGTAGTGTAATGGGTATATCAGCTGGTTGTGGAGATATATATGGTTCTGGTCTGTCTTGTCAATGGATAGATATTACTAATGTACCAGATGGAGAATATACATTTGTTGTAAGAACTAATTGGGATCAAGATCCTGATGCACTGGGGAATATTGAACTTAGTTATGAAAATAATTGGGAGCAAACATGTATTGGAGTATTTACAAATGATGATGGAACTAAAGGTTATTACTTGGCTACAGATGTAGATGGTGATGGAATTGACAATACTAATGATCCAGATATAGATGGTGATGGTTTATATGGTCAATATGATGAGGATTCTGATGGTGATGGAATTTTGGATAATGATGATCCAACACCTTATGGTTTATCTACTTGTCCTGTGTATACTGATTGTAATGGTGTTCAATTTGGAAATGCACAATACGACTGTAATGGAATATGTGGTGGAGAATCAATTGCTGGTGATTTAAATTTAGATGGTAATTTAGACATTTCCGACATGGAAACTTATGCGATGGAAATAATATCGTCTGACTGGATTATTAATACTTGTAATGATTTAGATAGTGATGGTGTATTATCAGTTTCTGATATATCTTTACTTGTTAATTGTATTGAAAATGAAGATAATGTTACTAGAGATAATCAAACAGAGCCATGTGAATTTGGTATGTCTATAGTCAATCCAAATGATACTGTAAAGCTAAGTATTGGTGAATTAAATATAGAAGAAGGTTATGTAGATATTCATGTATTAAATCCAGACAATGAAATACTTGGTTATCAATTTTTAATGGACAATATAAGTATTACATCTGTAGAAAATTTAATTGAGGATTATCCTATTACACCTTCTTTTTCAAGTAGTGGTATGATATTAGGTATTTCTTACGAAGATTCTTTAATTGTTAAGAATTACAATCCAACTCCACTATGTAGAGTTTATTATTCTAGTATTGAAACAAATACTTGTATTGATACAATTATTGATGTTGTTAATCAGGATTATGAAAATGTTATTGCAATTAATAATACTGAATCTTGTATTAATGATTTTACTAATTTAAGTGCTAATGATGGAAATATTTTTAAAATGCATCCAAATCCAGCTTCTGATTTAGTTGATTTCACATTGTTTTTAAATAAAGTTTCAAATATTTCAATTTCAATTAATAATATGCTTGGTCAAGAAGTATTTCAACAATCGTTTTATTCAAAAGATTTATATTATCAATTAAATCTTGATGTTTATCAAAATGGATTATATTTAGTTCAAATTAATATTGATGAAACATTATTTATTAAACCTCTTATAATTGAAAAATAAAATATATTTATATATGAAAGTATTTAATTTAACATTTTTAATTATCCTTATACATTCTTATGGGTTTTCTCAATCAAATAATGATTGTGATTGGGAAGTAACTAATACTGCTAATAATGCTGTAATTGCAATTCAGCAGGATAATTCTATTAATTATACTATTCAAGTCCTAACTCCCTCGGTTGGAACAAATGACTATATGCAACTTCAAATGACACAATTCAATTGTTCTGCAACATTAGGGGTTTTTTATTCTGATGATAATGGTGATTTAGTATGTGGTGGTATGACGCAGTGGGATAATACTCAAAGTATGGCAATTGCTGCTTGGGGAGATGATCCTACAACTCCAGAAAAAGATGGTTTTTCACCTAATGAATTATATACTTTTAAATTATGTGTTAATGGCTTAGAACAAGAATTATCTTGTTCATTATTAGATATGTCTACAGATCCTCCTTTTTTAGACTATTATAGTACAAATGGTTTTGGGTCAATTAATGAAATTTGTTTTGATGCAGGATTTTCATTAGACTTTTATGAATGGGCATTGAGTCAAAATTGTGATGGGATTGAAGTAGATGAGTATAATTCTAATAAGAGAGTAATTAAAAGTTTGGATTTATATGGTCGAAATATTATATCATCTAATCAAAAGGGTTTACAAGTTATTATTTATAATGACTTGACTATTGAAAAGTTACATCAGTTTTAAATTTGGGCTATTTTATCAGAAATATATTCCCCTGAAAATAATTTTTCTTTTACCTCTTTAAATGCATTTATGGTTATCTCTACATCCTTTTCTGTATGAGTTGCAGTGGGAATCAATCTTAGCATAATTACATCTTTAGGCACTACAGGATATGTTACAATCGAACAAAAGATTCCATAATTTTCTCTTAAATCAACAGTTAAATTTGTTGCTTCTCCTACACCACCTGATAAAAATACTGGAGTAACACAGCTTTGTGTAACTCCTAAATTAAATCCATTTTCTTTTAAACCATTTTGCAGCTTCTTTGTTATAAACCATAAATTTTTTCTTAGAGATGTGTCAGTTCTCATAATCTCTAATCTTTTTAATGCACCAATGACAATTGGCATAGGAAGTGATTTTGCAAATATTTGAGATCTTACATTATATCTTAAATATTCAATTACATCTTTATTAGCACTAATAAAAGCACCAATGCTCGCAAAACTTTTAGCAAAAGTACCAAAATATACATCTATTTCATCTTGAACTCCCAAGTATTCACCAGTTCCAACACCATTGTTTCCCATTGTCCCAATGCCGTGTGCATCGTCTACAAATAATCTGAAGTTATATTTATTTTTTAATTCACATATTTCTTTTAGCTTTCCTAAATCTCCTGCCATCCCGAAGACTCCCTCAGTTATAACTAATATTGCTCCACCTGTTTCTTTTATAATACTAGTTGCTCTTTCAAGTTGTTTATCTAATTTTTCAATATTATTGTGAGGATATTGATATCTTTTTCCTAAGTGTAAGCGAACACCATCTAATATACAAGCATGAGATTCGGAATCATAAACAATTACATCTTGTCTATCTACAAGAGCATCAATAGCGGAGTGCATACCCTGATAACCAAAATTTAATAAAATCGTATCTTCTTTTTGACAATATGATGACAATTCATTTTCAAGCTTTACATGATATTTGGTATCTCCCGACATCATGCGAGATCCCATTGGAGTACCCATGCCCCAATTTTTTGCTGCATCTGCATCAGCTTTTCTAATCTCAGGATGATTTGAAAGTCCAAGGTAATTATTAATGCTCCAACAAATAACTTCTTTACCATTAAACATCATTTTACTTGCTATTTCACCTTCTAGTTGAGGAAATGTAAAATAACCATGAGCATCTTTAGCATGTTGACCAAGTGGTCCTCTATTTTCTTTAAGTTTTTCAAATAAATCCATAAAATTCAATTCATATAAAACGCAAAAATACGATTTTAATAATAATTGAGTTATTATAATCAGTATTAGCTATTTATATTATATTTGCGATATGAGATTATTTATTCTTTTGTTATCCGTTTTTTTCTTTTTTTCCTGTAGTAAATATCAAAAGATATTGAAAAGTAATGATTTAGAATTTCAATATTCAAAAGCTCTTGATTATTATAACAATGAAGATTATAATAGATCAGTTCAGTTACTAGAAAAATTATTAACAAGTTTTAATGACAGAGAGAAAACTGAGGAAATTTACTATTATTATGCATATGGTATCTTTAATATTCAAGACTATGTTTCAGCTGCATATCATTTCAAAAATTTTAATTTAAAATTTCCTGGTTCATTAAAAAATGAAGAAATAGCCTTTATGTCAGCATATTGCTATTATATGCAATCCCCTAGATCTAATTTAGATCAACAAAAAACATATGATGCAATTGATAAATTGCAACTCTTTGTTTCCAATTACAAAGATAGTGATCGTGTATCTCGTGCTAATGAATTAATTCTAGATTTAAATAAAAAAATAGAGAAAAAAAATTTTGAGATTGTTAAATCTTACTATGAAACTGGAAAATATAGATCTGCTATATATGCAATAGATGATTTTTTATTTCGTTTCCCTGAAACTATGTTTTTAGAAAACTTAGGTTACATTCAATTACAAGCATATTATGAATTAGGGAAAAATAGTATAGAGGAAAAGAAGGAACAAAGAATAAAAGAAGCTATATTTGCATGCGATAATTATTTATTAGCTTTTCCCTCAGGGAAATATAAAAAAGAAACAGATTCGATTTATAAAAAATTAAAAGAAATACAAAATGGATTATAAAAAAACAAATGCAGCCAGAACAACTATATCGCGTAATCTTCAAGAACTTGCAGACAGTGCTGGAGGAAATGTATACGAAATGATTTCTATTTTGAAAAAAAGATCAAATCAAATTGGTGTAGAAATTAAAGAAGAATTAATTGCTAAATTAGATGAATTTGCTACTCCATCTGATACACTTGAAGAAGTTTTTGAAAATCAAGAACAAACAGAAATATCTAGATTTTATGAGAGGTTGCCAAAACCAACATTAATTGCAATCCAAGAGTTATTAGAGGATGATATTTATATTAGAGAAAAAATAAAAGAGGAAGAATTAAAACTTGATCAAGAGGAGATGGATGAATTAGAATCTAATGATATTAATGAAGTACAAGATACACCTGAAGCTGAAACAGATTTAGAGGCTAGTCAATCGGATAGTAAGTAATTGTAATTTTTATAATTATTTATCGTTCAAAAAAAAAATCGTTATTTCAATTTTTTATCCTATGGACACAATTTATACTGATAACATTTTTTTTGGAAAAAAAATACTTATTGGAGTAACAGGTAGTATAGCTGCTTATAAAATTCCTGAATTAATTAGAATTTTTATTAAAAAAGGTGCAGAGGTAAAAGTGATTTTAACAAATGACGCAATTAATTTTGTTACACCACTAACAATTTCCACTATTTCAAAAAATGATGTAATTATAGACTTTTTAGATGATTCTAAATCTAAATGGAATAATCATATTGAATTATCACTTTGGGCAGATTTTTTTCTAATAGCTCCTGCTACAGCTAATACTATTTCAAAAATGGCTAATGGCCAATGTGATAATATTCTATTAGCTACCTTTTTATCTGCTACTTGTCCTATTTATTGTGCCCCTTCTATGGATAGAGATATGTATTTAAATAAATCAACATTAAAAAATATAGAAATAATTAAATCTAGAGGAATTAATATTTTCAATGTTGAAAAGGGTGAGCTTGCAAGTGGTTTATTTGGATTAGGTAGAATGTTAGAAATCAGTAAAATAGTTGCTAATCTTGAAAATATATTAGTAAAAAAGCTGCCTTTATTTGGTTATAAATTTTTAATTACAGCTGGTCCTACATATGAAAAAATTGATCCTGTTCGTTTTATTGGTAATTTGTCGTCTGGTAAAATGGGATGTGAGCTAGCTAGGCAAGCTGCCGATTATGGAGCTTGTGTAGATTTAATTTTAGGTCCATCTAAGGAGCTTGTAAATCATCCCCTTGTTAATACTTTTAATGTATTTAATGCTGATGAAATGTTAGAAAAGTGTGAGAATAAATTTAGATTTTGTGATGTTGCAATTTTTTCTGCAGCTGTATCTGATTTTAAACCAACCAAATACATAAATAAAAAAATCAAAAATAAATCTTTAACAATAAAAACTTCTAAGAATCCTGATATTTGTAAACTGTTAGGTAATAAAAAAAACAATCAATTCATTGTAGGCTTTGCTTTAGAAACAGATAATGAAGAAAATAATGCTATACAGAAACTAAAAAATAAAAATTTAGACTTAATTGTTTTGAATTCTTTAAAAGATTCAGAATCCTGTTTTGGATATGATACAAATAAAATTAAAATTATAGATGATTTAGAATATATTAAATCCTATCCATTAATGAAAAAAAGTAAAGTAGCAAAGGTAATTTTAGACGAAGTATTATTTAAGATAAATTATAACAAGTCAATAAATAATGTATTAAAATGAGATTATTTTGTATAATACTTTTTTCACCAATATATTTTTTTGCTCAAGAGTTAAACTGCAAAGTTAGTATCAATTATTCTTCAATTCCGAGTCCAAATAAGGAAATGTTTAATTCTATGAGACAAAGTATATATGAGTTTATTAATAATACAAACTGGACTAATGATATCTTTGAAAATGAAGAAAGAATAGATTGTACAATTTTAATCAGATTAGATCAACAAATTTCATCTGACGAGTATTCTGGCTCAATTTCTGTGCAATCATCTAGACCAATATTTAAAACTTTATACAATAGTCCATTATTAAATATTTTTGACAATCAATTTAGATTTAAATATGTTGAATTTCAAACATTGGAGTTTAATGAGAACAATCATCTTTCTAATTTAACATCAATTTTAGCCTATTATGCCTACCTAATTATAGGTATGGATTACGACACCTTCTCTTTAAAAGGTGGTGATATTTTTTTTAAAAAAGCGGAAAAAATTGTTTCTAATGCACAAAATGATAATTATGCAACTGGATGGAAGTCTTTTGAAGGTTTAGATAATAGATATTGGCTCATTGAAAATATTTTAAGTTTGGATTTCGAAAACATGAGGTCTTTTTATTATAAGTATCATCGTGAAGGTTTAGATAATTTTACTGAGAAACCTGATTTTGTTAGAGAGCATATTGCAGAGTCTATTATTTCTTTAAGATCTGTTTGGAATCAAAGACAAAGAGGATATTTATTTCAAATCTTTTTTGATACAAAAACAGATGAAATCGTAAATGTATTTTCACAAGGAAATTTAATGCAATCTGATCAATTAGTTAATTTACTCACTGAAATGTCTCCTAATTCTAGTGAGAAGTGGAAAAAAATTTTAAGTAGTCAATAGTAAATGATTAATAAGCTATCCATTACTAACTATGCTATAATTAGTCATCTAGAAGTAGATTTTTTTGAAGGTTTTACTGTGATAACAGGAGAAACTGGTGCAGGAAAATCCATTATTTTAGGAGCGTTGAATTTACTTTTAGGTAATAGATTTGATGCTGTCAATTTTAAAGAGAAATCAGTTAAATCTATTATTGAGGGGCATTTCAATATTTCTAAATTGAAATTAAAAACATTTTTTCTAAATAATGACATTGACTATGATGATAATTTAATTATTAGAAGAGAATTTTTATATGCAGGTAAATCAAGATCTTTTGTTAATGATTCTCCTGTAAAGTTAGATTTGTTGAAATTATTAGGCACATATTTAGTTGATATTCATTCACAGCACGACAATTTATATATCAATAATGAGAATTTTCAAATAGATTTGTTAGATAAAACTGCTGAATCTCTATTTCCAGATTTTATTAAAAATAAAATTACTTATCAAGAGACATTTAAAAAATTAAACAATTTAGATTTAGATCTTGAGTCAAAAAAAAGACTTCGCAATTATCATCCATTAGATTTTGAATATAAACAGAATTTTATTCATCAAATGGAAATTTTAAATCTTCAATTAGGTGAAAAAGAAAAATTAGAATTAGAGTTTGAAAAAATAGATAATATACATTCTATAAAAGAAGTTTTATCAGATGTTATATTGTTAATGGAATCAAAGGATTCTTCCATTATTTCTTCAATAAATGCTATTCTTACAAAATTAGAAAGTGTAAAAAAATATGACTCTAAGATTTCTATTTTACTTTCTAGAATAAAAGAAAATCTAATAGATTTTAATGACATATTAATGGATTTTCATTCTATCAATCATGATTTTAATATAGATTCTAATAGATTAGAATTTCTTCAAGATAGAATTAATACAATTAATAGCTTTGAAAGTAAATTAAATGCATCGGGAGAAGAGGATTTATTAAATAAATTGAAATTGATGAAAGAAGAGATAATTTCTCTGAAAAATATTGATAATGAAATTGAAATTTTGGAAAAAGAAAGAGAAAAAATAAAACAATTTTTATTTGAGATTGCTAAAAATTTATCTTTTTACAGAAAAAAAAGTTCGGTAAAATTAATTTCCCAATTAAAACTAGATTTAATTGAATTAGGAATTAAAACTCCTTTTATTGATTTCCAATTTAAGTCACACAAGGAATTTTCACCTAATGGAACTGATTCCGTTGATTTATTATTTTCTTCTAATAGAGGTTATGAATTAAAACCTCTTAATAATATTGGTTCTGGAGGAGAAATTGCAAGGATTATGTTATGTGTAAAAAAATATTTATTTTTTATAAATCAGTTTTCATCGATTATTTTTGATGAAATTGATTCTGGAGTTTCTGGTAAAATTGGTAGAAAAATGGGAAATATTTTAAAAGAAATATCTAAAAAAGGTCAAGTAATTTGTATTACACATTTACCACAAATTGCATCTTTAGGTACTTATCATTATCATGTTTCGAAAAAAAATAATAACAATTCAACTACAACATTGATTAAAAAATTATCTAATGATAACAGATTAAAAGAATTGGCTAGAATGTTAAGTGGAGATGAAGTAAATGATGAGGCTATTGCTAATGCAAAAAAAATGCTAGATATTTGAAAAAATTAATAAAAATATGTCTAACAATTTATTGAAAGGAAAAAAGGGTATTATATTTGGTGCTCTTGATAATAAATCTATTGCATGGCAAGTTGCCTTAGAGGCAGTTAATAATGGTGCTGAAATAATTTTAACAAATGCTCCAATTGCATTAAGAATGGGTTCTATTCATGATTTAGCTAAGAAATGTAATTGTCAATTAATTTCAGCTGATGCTACATTGGTTAAAGATTTAGAGAATTTATTTAATCAAGCAATGCGAATTTTTAATGGTAAAATTGATTTTGTCCTTCATTCAATTGGTATGTCGGTTAATGTTAGAAAAAAACGACCTTACACTGATTTGAATTATGATTTTTTAATGAAAGGTCTTGATGTTTCAGCAATTTCTTTTCATAAAATGCTTCAAGTAGCATATCAACTAGATGCTATAAGCAATTATGGTTCAATTATTGCTTTATCATATATTGCTGCTCAAAGAACATTTCCAGATTACAATGATATGGCTGAAAATAAAGCTTATTTAGAGTCTGTTGCTCGAAGTTTTGGTTACCATTATGGTAAACATAGCAATGTTAGAGTTAATACTATTTCACAGTCACCAACAATGACTACCGCTGGTTCTGGTGTAACTGGTTTTGATGCTTTTTTTGATTATGCAAATAAAATTTCCCCTTTAGGTAATGCTAGTTCTGAGGATTGTGCAAAATATTGTGTTACTTTATTTTCTGATTATACTAAGGCAGTTACTATGCAAAATTTATTTCACGATGGGGGTTTTTCTAAAACCGGTGTATCTCAAGAATTAATTGATTTGATAAGTATAAAAAAATAAAATTTTATTTTGTTCTTTTTTTAACAATAATTTTATTGTTTTTTACATCAAGACTGATAGATTCTCCTTCTTTTAAATTATTTGAAATAATTTCTTCTGCTAGAATATCCTCGATATATTTTTGAATTACTCTTTTTAATGGTCTAGCTCCAAACTTTTCATCATATCCTTTTTCAAAAATGTATTCTTTAATTTTTTTAGTTAATCTAATATTATAGTTTAAATCTTTTATTCTGTCAATAACTTTTGTGAGTTCTATATCAATGATATTATAAATATTATCTTGACTTAAGTGATTAAAAAGAATGACATCATCCAATCTATTTAGAAATTCTGGTGCAAATGTTCTTTGTAGAGAAGCATCTATTACACTTTTTGCTTGTTGTCCTAGATTTTCCTTCCTAGCATTTGTGCTAAAACCAGGTCCTTTTCCTAAGTTTTTTAATTTTCTAGTTCCAACATTAGATGTCATAATTATGATAGTATTTTTAAAGTCAATTTTTCTTCCTAGTCCATCTGTCATTATACCATCATCCATTACTTGTAATAATAGATTAAAGACATCAGGATGTGCTTTTTCTATTTCATCTAATAAGATAATCGAATATGGTTTTCTTCTTACTTTTTCTGTTAATTGTCCACCTTCTTCATAACCAACATATCCTGGTGGTGCTCCTACTAATCTTGATATTGAAAATTTTTCCATATACTCACTCATGTCTACACGAATTAAACTGTTTTCAGAATCAAATAAATAAGTTGCTAATTCTTTTGCTAATTGTGTTTTACCTACACCTGTTGGTCCTAGGAAAATAAATGATCCAATTGGTTTGTTAGGGTCCTTTAAGCCAGCTCTATTTCTTTGTATTGCTTTAACAATTTTTTCAACTGCATCGTCTTGACCAATAATTTTTATTTTTAATTCATTAGCCATTGTAGATAATCTCATGCTTTCAGTTTGTGCAATTCTTTTAACAGGAATACCTGTCATCATTGATATAACTTCAGATACATCATCTTCATCAACTGTTTGCCTATTTTGCTTTATATTTTCTTCCCATTTAATTTGTTCATCAAGTAATAAAGCTTCAGTTTCTTTTTCAGTATCTCTTAACCTAGCAGCTTCTTCATATTTTTGCTTTTTAACTACTTGTTTTTTTTCTTTTTGGATAACCTGAAGATTCTCTTCTAAATTTAGTATTTTCTTAGGTACATTGATATTTGTTATATGAACTCTCGATCCAGCTTCATCAAGAGCATCAATAGCTTTATCTGGTAAAAATCGATCACTTATATATCTATTAGTTAATGATACACAGGCTTTTATTGCATTGTCAGAATAAGTCACATTATGATGTTCCTCGTACCGTTCTTTAATATTATTTAATATTTGTATAGTTTCATCTGGTGATGTTGGTTCAATTATCACTTTTTGAAATCTTCTCTCTAATGCACCGTCTTTTTCAATATGTTGTCTATACTCATCAAGAGTTGTTGCACCTATACATTGTAAATCGCCTCTCGCTAATGCCGGTTTAAACATATTTGATGCATCAAGTGATCCTGTTGACCCACCAGCTCCCACAATTGTATGAATTTCATCTATAAAGAGAATTATATCTGTATTTTTTTCAAGTTCACTCATAACGGCTTTCATTCTTTCTTCAAATTGTCCTCTATATTTAGTACCAGCTACAAGTGATGCTAAATCAAGAGCAATAACTCTTTTATTAAATAGTACTCTAGATACTTGTTTTTTAATTATTCTTGTAGCTAGACCCTCAGCAATTGCTGACTTACCAACTCCAGGTTCACCAATTAATAAAGGATTATTTTTTTTTCTCCTTGAAAGTATTTGTGATACACGTTCAATTTCTTTTGTTCTCCCAATAACGGGGTCTAATTTACCGTCCTCAGCATATTCAGTTAAATCTCTACCAAAATTATCTAAAACAGGTGTATTTGATTTATTTTTTTTAGCATCAGATGTTGAACTGTATTTATAGTTTGCTTTGTGGCTTTGATAATCTTCATCATTTTCAGAAATGGAAGATTTTAAATTACTATTATCAATAGTATCACTTTTTTCTAACTCATGATCTATTTTATCAAGTTGGTTTAAAAAAGCTTCTTTAATTCTTTCATATGTTATATTATATTTATTTAAAAATTTTGTTGTTGAATCTTCATTATTTCTAAGAATACATAATAATAAATGAGTTGTACCAATCATACCCGAATTAAATACTCTTGCTTCTAAAAAAGTTGTTTTTAGTGCTTTTTCTGCTTCTTTTTTTAAAGGAATCTGTGTTTTTGATATATGGAGATTAGTATTTGAATTACTTATAGCAAAAGTTTCTATTTCTTTTCTTAAATCATGTATTTCTACACCTAAAGAACTTAATAAAGTTACAGCACTTGAGTTCTTTAAGCGAATTATTCCTAAAATAAAGTGTTCAGTCCCAATATAATTGTTCGATAATCTTAGAGCTTCATCTCGGCTAAAACCAATAACATCTTTTATGTTTGCAGAAAAATTTTCTTCCATAATTTCATAATATCTATATGATTAAGATGTAATATAATAATATTTTATTTTTTTACAATTTCGAATCATTTTTATTTTTTAAAAAAACTTTCAAAATTATATATAAAAATACCTAGAATAACATTATCTTGTATATTACTAAATAATACTAATTTACAACATGTCTGACAGAGAAAAAATTATACAAATTAACATTGAGGAAGAAATGAAATCTTCCTATATAGATTATTCAATGAGTGTTATTGTTTCAAGAGCATTACCAGATGTTCGTGATGGTTTTAAGCCGGTTCATCGTCGTGTACTGTTTGGGATGTATGAGTTAGGAGTTCGAGCAAATAGTTCGTATAAAAAATCTGCTAGAATTGTAGGAGAGGTATTAGGTAAATATCATCCACATGGTGATACTTCAGTATATGATTCTATGGTTCGTATGGCTCAGGAGTGGTCATTAAGATACCAATTAGTTGATGGACAAGGTAATTTTGGCTCAATTGACGGAGATAGTCCAGCCGCAATGAGATATACTGAAGCTAGATTAAGAAAAGTAAGTGAAGAAATGTTAGCTGATATTGATAAGGATACTGTTGATTTTCAGCTTAATTTTGATGATACATTAAAAGAACCTACTGTTTTACCGACTCGTATCCCAAATTTACTTATTAATGGGGCTTCTGGTATTGCTGTTGGTATGGCCACAAATATGCCACCTCACAACTTAACCGAAGTTATAGACGGAGTTTGTGCTTGCATAGATAATCCTGATATTTTAGCTTCTGAATTAATTGAATATATTAAAGCACCAGATTTTCCTACAGGTGGCATCATATATGGTTACTCTGGGGTTCGGGATGCATTAGAAACAGGTAGAGGTAGAGTGGTGATGCGAGCACAAGTTAATTTTGAAGAAAAAAATGGTAAAGATTTTATTATTGTATCTGAACTTCCATACCAGGTAAATAAAGCAGATATGATTTCTAAAACAGCGGATTTAGTAAATTCTAAAAAAATTGAGGGCATCTCTGATATAAGGGATGAGTCAGATAGGAATGGTATGCGTATTGTATATATTTTAAAAAGAGATGCTATTCCAAATATTGTTTTAAATCAATTGTATAAATACACTCAATTGCAAACTTCTTTTAGTGTAAATAATATTGCTTTGGTTAATGGAAGGCCAATGCTTTTAAATGTCAAGGATCTAGTTAAGTATTTTATAGAACATAGACATGATGTTGTGGTGCGGAGAGCAAAGTATGAATTAAAACAAGCTGAAAAGCGGGCTCACATTCTTGAGGGTTTATTAATCGCTTTAGATAATTTAGATGCAGTAATTAGTTTAATTAGAAGTTCAAAAAATCCAGAAGAAGCGAAAAATGGTTTAATTGCTAAGTTTGATCTTTCTGAACTTCAAAGTAAAGCTATTATTGACCTAAGATTACAAAAGTTAACTGGTTTGGAAGTTGATAAATTAAAGAGTGAGCATGAAGAATTAATGAAAACAATTTTAAATTTAAAAAATCTTTTAAATGATAAGTCTTTAAGAATGACTTTAATAAAGGATGAAATATTAGAAATAAAAGAAAAATACGGTGATAAACGAAAAACACAAATTGATTATGCAGGTGGAGATTTAACAATTGAAGATATGATACCAGATGAAAAAGTTGTAATTACTATTTCTCATTTAGGGTATGTTAAAAGAACCCCTTTATCTGAGTATCGTATTCAAAACCGGGGTGGAGTCGGGCATCGCGGTGTAACGACAAGAGATGATGATTTTATTGAACATATTTTTGTAGCTACAAATCATAATTACATGTTGTTTTTTACCCAAGCAGGTAAGTGCTTTTGGTTACGAGTTTATCAAATCCCTGAAGGATCTAAAACCTCAAAAGGAAGAGCTATTCAAAATTTAATTAATCTTCCCTCTGATGATAAGGTTATGGCCTATTTAAATGTTAAAGATTTAAAAAATGAAGATTACTTAAATTCACATTATGTAATTATGTGTACAAAAAAGGGGATTGTCAAAAAAACATGTCTTGAAGCTTATTCTAGACCAAGACAAAATGGAATTAATGCAATTGGAATTAGAGATGGTGATAGCTTATTAGAAGCTAGATTAACTAATGGTAATAGCGATGTAATGATTGCAGCAAACTCTGGTAAAGCAATTAGATTCCATGAATCTAAAGTTAGAGCTATGGGTAGAGGAGCTTCCGGAGTTCGTGGTATTATGTTAGCTAATGATCATGATAAAGTTGTTGGCATGATTTGTGTTAATAATTTGGAATCTCATGTTTTAGTAGTTTCGGAAAATGGTTATGGAAAAAGATCAGATATTGAATCTTACAGAGTAACTAACAGGGGAGGGAAAGGTGTTAAAACAATTAATATAACATCAAAAACAGGTCAGTTAATTGCTATAAAAAATGTTATTGATGAAGATGGTTTAATGATTATTAATAAAAGTGGTGTAATGATTAGAATGAATGTTGAATCTATGCGAGTAATGGGTCGTGCAACTCAAGGTGTTAAGTTAATTAACTTAAAAGAAAACGATCAGATTTCATCCGTCGCTAAAGTAGAAATTGATCAAGATGATAGTATGAATATAGAAGATGAAACAAATAATGTTACTCCATCAGAGATAAATGACTCTAATTCTGTTTCAAGTCAAGAATAATAAATAGTTTTAAAATTTAAAAATATACATAATGAAAAATTCATTTTACTTAATTATAGTATTGATTTTCTCCAGTCAACTTTTTTCACAAAATCAAGACTTAACCAGTGCTATAATAGCTATAGATAATAAACGTGATGTTATTACAGCTAAGCAAGCTATTGATAATGCTACTCAAAAAATTGAATCTGGCTCATTATTAAAAGCAAAAAAAATGTCAAAATACCATCATTACAGGGGTAAAATATATTTATCAATTTTTGAAAAGGCATGGTTTGATTCTATTGCTGAAGTTGATTTTAGTCATTTAGAAATTGCTGCAAATTCATTTTCTACAGATGCAATATTGAATGGATCTCACTCAAAGAAATCATTAACTCAATTAAAAAGATGTGCTAATTTTTTCCAAGAAGCTGGTTTTAAAGATTACGAAGCCAAAATTTTTGATCAATCTGAATTAAAATTTGAAAAGGCAATCTCTATTAATATGTCTAAACCAATATCAATTATTGATACAGTAAATATGTTTAATGCATGCTTAATGGCTGTTTATGCAGAAAATTATCAAAATGCTATTAAATGGAGCTCACAATTAGTAAACATCAATCCAAATGATGAAAAATATCATTTACAACTCATTAATGCATATAAAGAAAGTGGTAATTTAGAGAAACAATTATCGTCCATTCAAAGTGGTAGATTGTCAATTCCGCAATCACAAGCTATTATTATTGAAGAAGTTAATTATTATTTAGGGATTGGAGATAATGAATCATTGTTGAAAAGTTTAGATTTTGCAGTTCAAAAAGATTCTACTAATGCTGTATTACATTTTGTTTTAGGTTTAACATATAGTAATCTCAGCCAAAAAAATCAAGCAATTAATTCTTACAAAAAATCATTATTACTTGATCCTAATTCAGTAGATACTTATAATAATTTAGCTGCAATTTATATTGATGAGGCGATAGGTTATGAGGAGGAATATAATAATTTAGCTATAAATGCTTCTCAAAAGAAATATGATCAATTATCTAAAAAGATTAAAAAAGCCCAATTAAATGCTTTACCATATTTAGAAAAAATATTATTATTGAAGCCCGAAGACAATAATATAGTTAATAGATTGAAGCAAATATATTATCAACTAGGTGAGCAAGACAAAAGTATTTCTATGAAAAAGTTGATAGAACTTCAAGGTTTAGATAGGGAAAATTTTGTAAAAGATTTTTTTGCAAACTAGTATAGATTCTATCATTACTAATTGTTTATTTTTTTTAAAATTTCTTCAATTTTAGCAGACATACTATCTGCATCCATAAGTGTTTGACAGCACTCAGTATCTAGATTATTTTTTATATCTTCTACTAAATTTACTAGTTCTTTGATTTTTTCTTCGTTAGTCATTTTATTTTTTATTGCAAATTAAATTTTATTTGTTTAAAAAATAAATAATTATTAAATTCATTATGCCCGAATTAGATTTTGTTTGTGAAATTAACACTATTATAATTCACTTTTTTGTTTGTGATAGCTAGGGCGGGTCTGGTCTATTTATTGATTGCAGAATTACCGAATTATTACAACTAAGTTACCGTTTTTTTTTGAATTTCTTTAAACTTCTTTTTCGGGCTTTATTTTACAAGAGTCACCTTTCCAATATATTTTTTTTCTTTTCCAGATTGTGTTATATATGATATTTTATATGAATAAACATCTTCAGTTACAATATTTCCATTATGAGTGCCATCCCAACCTTTCATGTGATTTGTAGTTGAAAATAATAATTTCCCCCATCTATCATAGATCAACATTAAATACGAATCCTCTAAAACACCTCTTATAATTGGCAGGAAATTCTCATTAATATTATCATTATTAACAGTAAAAATATCAGGTATGTAAGCATAAGAATTTTCATAGATATTTATTATGTTACATTTTTTAGATTCACATCCATTTTCATCTTGTATAGTTAGGCAAATATTATATTGTCCCTCATTTTCATATAAATGAATCGGATTTTCCAAGTTTGATACATTACCATCTCCAAAATCCCATAACCAATTTATTATTGGTGAATCTGATGTTGAATAATCTATAAATTCTATAGGCTCAAATATTATCGTGTCAGTACTTGACATTTCAAAGTCAGCGAAAGGGTCTTCCCATGTTTCTACTGTTATAGTTTCAGAATTCGCTTCACATCCATTAGCATCTGTAGCAGAAACATTTATTGTTCCATTCCATTGGTCAAAATTATTATATTCAAAATACCATTGATTTGTGTTATTCCAAATAAAATTGGTTGTTTCTCCCCAACTAGTATTTATAATACCTTCAACGGAACCTATTCCATTAATTAAATTAAAATTGATAAAAGGGTTATTAAAGCAATCCAGATTTTCTGAACCGATAAATTCGATATCCAAGGGTTCAGGTTCATTCAGTATTATTGATATAAATTGTTCACATCCATTATTATCTAAAATGTTACATTCATATAGTCCTGATGGAAGGTTATAAATATTTTGATTATTGCTGATAAAGTTATTTGGTCCAACCCAACTGTAAAGATATGGTGGATATCCTCCAATAGGGACTAATTCAATAAATCCATCTTCTAATCCACTACATGTTATATTATAATTATTATAATTTGACACATTTTCAATACTTACATTTAATTCTTGAACAGTTATGTTAATTTGACTTGCACTTGATTCACATGGATCTGAAATTATCCATTCTAAAATATTTTCACCTACTGATAAATTAGTTATCAATGTATTTGGATCTGTATCATCAAAAAACACACCAGTTCCAGAAATTATATTCCATATACCATTCTCATTTTCTCCAGGAATATTTGCATTTAGTAATGCTTCTGTGTCGCATAATTCTTGGTCATTTCCAGCATTTGAAGCTAAATTAGATATTACATAATTTATGGCTACTTCATCAGAAATTTCACTACATAATGTAGATGATATTGACCATTCAAATATATTAATTCCAACATTTAAATTTGTTACTAATGTATTCGGATCATTTATATCATTAAAATTACCATTACCACTTATTATTGACCACACTCCAATTTCTTCATCACTTAAAGTATTTCCATTTAAATAAGTAAAATTTTCGCATATTTCTTGATTTATTCCCGCATTTGGTTCAGGTTCTTCATAAACAAAAATATTTACTTCACTAATTCCGATTTCTTCGCTACACTCAGCTATTACAGACCATTCAAATATATTATTTCCTTCTTCTAAATTAGTTACTAATGTATTTGGGTCATTGATATCTATAAAATTACCATTTCCACTAATTATTGACCAGCTACCTGTTTGTCCAGATTCTAAATTATTTGCATTCAGATATATTGAATTATTGCAAATTTCTATATTTGCTCCTGCATCAGAAAAAGGTGGTGAATTAACAATTGGAGTTATATTATCTGCAAGTAAATATGCACAAATAGCATTTTTTTCAGTTTTTACACATTGAAAAGAAATGTGTGTGTAATTAGTATTAGGGATAAATTCTACATTATAAGTCTCCCATTGCTCATTAGTCACCGGGCCAGAACTCCATAATAATTCTTCTTCTGAACAAAAATCAAAACCCCCATAAACTCTAACTTCTCCTATTGTAGTTTGGATACCTGTGCTATTCCATGGGTCGGGTGTTAATCCATTTGCTAGATCAATTGTGAATTCATAAGGACAACCATTAGCTATCATAGGACTACTTAACTCTTGACTAAAACCTTCTTGCCATTCATCTACACCTAGATATGGGTTTACTATATTATAATTTGGTATATGTCCAAATCCAATATAACTAACCCCTTCACTTGGAGGTAATGTAACTCCGTAACAACCTGGTTGTGTATCTGGTGTTGCAGCATCACCTACACCTGCCACAAAAGTCCCAAATGGCATACAATTATCCCATGGTGCAGGTGTTATAAATAAACTCCCTGGTGTACCTTCTAAACCGGGATTAAGAACTGTTAGTTGTGGATAAACTATTATTGGAAATAAAATTGTTATTAATGAAATGTATACTATTCTCATATAATGAGTTATTTATTGATGTAAATTTATGTTATTATAGATTATTACTCATAATTAACACCTTGTTTTTGTAGTATTTCTTTAACTTTTAAAGCAAAAAAACCAATATAGATAAAACATAAAATGGTGATTATATATGAGTTGTGAATATTCCATATATCAGCTATTTTACCTTGAATTGGTGGGATTATTGCACCTCCTAAAATCATCATAATTAAAAAAGATGATCCTTGAGAAGTATATTTATTTAGTCCTGCAATACTTAGAGAAAAAATACAAGGCCACATTATAGAACAAAATAAACCACCGCTTAGAAATGCATAAATACTTACTAAACCTGTATTCATTAGGCCAATAATCATTGCAAGTGTTGCTAGTATACTAAAAATTAATAATGTTTTGATTGGTTTATCTTTTCCAAATAAAAAACCAATGATTTGCACAAAAACACATATTGAAAATAATTTTAATGATTCAATATCAGACCCTCTAAGATTAATAAAGAAAAGAACAATTAAAAATGCTAGATAGGGAACTAATATATATAGAATATTTTTTATTAATTTTGAAGGGTTAAATATAGTTATTGCTCCAAGCCATCTACCAATCATTAAACTCCCCCAATACATAGCTATAAAATGTGAGTTATTGGATTCACTAATAGCTCCAAATTCAGGTGTTTTTAATAAGGCACCTAAATTACTTTGTATTGTTACTTCTACACCAACATAGCAAAATATTGCAATCATACCTAGAATTAACTGAGGGTATTTCATAGCTCCCCATTCTTGTGATTTTTTATTCTTAATAAATAAAGGTCTTGAGAGAGTTAATATAATTAATAGTAGGAGAATAAATAAGGTTAACGTACTTAATATATCACTTTGTTGGACATTGTTAATTAAACTAATAGATGATATTAAAATAATAATAATAGTTAATTTCGTTAATAATTTACTTGCTTTAGGAGATGATGAAACAATACTATGGTTTTGAGTATTGGGTAAGTTTTTAGATTTTTTTAAAAAATAAGCTAATAGTAGAAATAATAAAGCAACAAATAGATATAAGATGTTCATATTCTTAATATCGGCAGTTGTGTTCATAATTCCTCCAAATAATATTATACTTAAAACTATAGGTCCAATTGTTGTGCCAAGAGAATTAATACCTCCAGCTAAATTTAATCTATGAGAACCTGTTTCTGGCGGACCAAGTGAAATAGTAAATGGATTAGCTGAAGTTTGTTGTAAGCAGAATCCGATAGCTAAGATAAATAGAGAGATTAAAATAAAACTAAAGGATCCAGTATATATAGCAGGAATCATTAATATAGCACCTATTGCTGAAATAATTAAACCAAAAATAATTGATTTTTTATATCCCCACGAATTAATTAAATCTATTCTCTTTCTAGAAGAATATAAATAAATGAATAGTGCTCCAAAGTAATATGCACCATAGAATGCACTATCAATTAATTGTGATTGAAATTGACTTAGTTTAAAAAAATCTTTACAAAAAGGTATAAAAACTCCATTAGAAGCAGCAATAAAACCCCAAAAAAAGAACACTGTTATAAGAGTTATTAATGCTGAAAAATTATTTGTTTTTTGTGTCATACGAAAATAATTAAAATCAATTTATTAAATTTAGACATAACATTAATTATAAATTGAATTGATATATTTATTAAAAATAGTTTATTAATTAATTTATAACTATTTTTTTCTATTAATATAAAATCCTATAAATATGATAAAATATTTACTTATAATAATTTCTTTGATTTTTTTTAGTATTAATACTGCACAAGAGGACACAACATTTGTTCAAGCACATAATTATGTAGATTTAGATTGGAATGGTAATTATGATGCTTGGGGGGTTTTCCCTGATGGTACAACATCATACAGAAAGATTTTAATGCATTATGATATGCGATGTTCGTCAAGTGGATGTAGTGGATGGGATTATACAACAAAGATTATTATTCTGAAGGATAATGGTGTTGATTTAGATGGTAATCCAGTGTATATTAATGATCAAACATTAGCAAATGTAGTGACACCTTATGGAACATATATGCAAGATGGTAATAGTCAAGGTTCAGGATTTTCACCAAATTGGGTTCAAAGGTATACTTACGATGTTACAGATTTTGCTCATTTATTAGTTGATTCAGTTAAAATGAGAGCATTTTATGGTGGTTGGTCAACTGGATTTAATGTAACGTTAAACTTTGAATTTATTGAAGGAATTCCTCCTAGAAATGTAATTAATGTTCAAAGTTTATGGTCTGGAAGTAATTCATATGCAAATATAGAAGATGTTTTAAACGATTCATCTGTTTATATTCCACAAGAAGCTAGTAATTCAGCTATGCGAGTAACTATTAGTGGTCATGGACAGGATGGGGAATTCACAGATGGTGTCAATTATTATCTTCAATTAGATGATAATAATTTATACAGTCAAGAAATTTGGAGAGATGATTGCGGGGAAGTTGCTCTATACCCTCAAGGAGGAACATGGATATATGATCGAGCAAATTGGTGTCCAGGTGATAAAGCAACTACACGAATGCATGAGTTATCTCCTTATTTAATTCCTGGTCAAGAAAACATATTAGATTTTGACATATTTAAAAGCAATTGGAATCCCTCTGAGGCTAGTTATATTTATGATGTTCAATTAATAACATATGAAAATCCTAATTTTGAGTTAGATGCCGTGATGGAAGATATCATTGCCCCATCGTTAAAACAAGAGTATTTTAGATTTAATCCTACTTGTTCTAATCCTATAATTAAAATAAAAAATCAAGGTTCGGAAATTTTAACAAATGTCATAGTTGAGTATGGTTTTGATAATTGTAATGTTAACTCATATATGTGGGAGGGTAGTTTAAATTATGGTCAATCCGAAATAATTGAATTACCAGTAATTGATTGGTGCTCGTCTGATGCTAATATACCTTTTTATGCAAGATTAATTCAACCTAATGGTTTACAAGATAACTATGAAGTAAATGATTTTTTATATTCTGAATATGAACATGTTAATGAGTACCCTGAAACTTTTGCAATTTGGTTTAAAACCAACAGTCAGCCTGCTGAAAATTTTTACGAGGTAACTGATATTGAAGGTAATTTGATTTTTTCTAAGTCAGGTATGTCTGCTAACACTTTATATAAAGATACTATTACTCTATATCCTGGGTGTTATAAGTTTCAAATTTTAGATACTGGTGGAAATCAAGATTGGAATGAAGATGGTTTATCTTGGTGGGCAAATACCAATTTTAATCCTCCGTTTGATATTCATGAAGAAACAGAGGATGGGTATGCTAGGTTGAAGTCTGTGCCGGGTAGTTTTTTTAAATATTATCAATCAGATTTCGGCACAGAAATTACTGATTATTTCAGGGTACCTAATTGGCCCGCTAGTTTATCTGATAAAGTGTCTGAACCAATTATTGAAATTTATCCTAACCCTGCAGATAATTTATTAAATATAGATTTAGAATTTTCATCTTCATTAGATTTTGAATTAGTTATCATAGATATATTCGGTAAAGAAATAATGAATATGCTCAAGTATAATTTTACGACAGGATTAATTCAATTAAACCTTGATAATTTGAAAAGTGGAATATATAGTTGTTTGATTAGAACTAATCAAACAACTTATTCAAGAAAAATATTTATTGTAAAATAAATAGATAATTATTCTTTTCGAAGTATATAGTTTTCTCTTTTTATAAAAATGCTACCAATAGCCTTACCTTCTTGCCAAAGAGATTCTTCTATTGTACCATCTTGATGTTGAAAAAATCCCTTACCACTCATTTGTCCTTCTTTAAACTCACCAACATATACACCATTTTGCATAAACATACTACCTGCACCTTCTGGCAAATCACTTTTAAATTCGCCTACATAAAAGGCATCATTTGTTAATAGTGTACCTTCTCCGTTGTACATTCCTTTTATAAACTCACCTACATATATTGAGCCATCTGCCCATATTACTGTACCTTGTCCACTTGGGATATCATTCCACCATTCACCAACATACATCGTTCCGTCCTTATATTTTTTTACACCATAGCCATTATTACAATTTCCAGAGATACATTGAGCACTTACACTTGATATTATAAAAAAGGTGAGTACAAATAATAGATTTTTCATATTGATAATTAAGTATTATTATAATAAATATAATGAATAAATTATTATAACATTTTTATTGAAATTTATTTTTTACTTTGTTTAATAATTGTATTAATTAAAATACTCATTAAAATAATAATTGCACCAACATAGAATCCGGTTGACATTTTTTCTTCATCTCCAAAGATTATAACAGCTAAAATAATTGTATAAATTGGCTCTAAATTAACACTTAAATTAACAGTGAATGGTTTTACTTTTTTCATAATTATAACACTAGCATAGAATGCAAAAGATGTGCAAATTAATGAAAGGATAGTTATGTGAATAATGTCTATTCCTTTTGGTAAAATAGATACATTAAATTTATTATTTAATATTAGATACAAAGTAATTATTGATGCACCTCCGAACATTTCCCAAGTCGTAATACTAAGTGCTTTATGATTCTCCTTAATTAATTTATGATTTAATACAGTAAATAATGCTGCAAAAAATGCAGATATGACTGATAGAATAATTGCTTTTGAATAATGTGTTTCATTATTAAAAACTATAGTAATTCCTACAATAACAAATAGAGAGAGAATAATTTCATAGATTAAAATTCGTTTATTCTGAATTAATGGCTCAAGTATAGCAGTGAATAAAGAAACACTTGATAAGCATATTAATGCAAGTGATATAGTGGATAATTTAATTGCTTCAAAAAAACATATCCAGTGAATTGCAATTAAGAATCCAATGCTGCAATATTTAATAAAGTTAATTTTACTAAGTTCTAATTTTTTTTTTGTAAATAAAGTAATAGATATTAAACTAAGAAATGCAATTGTCATCCTATTCCACACAATTGCATCAGAGTGCAAATTAATTATTTTTCCTAAAATACCTGTAAAACCCCATATGATAATTATAATATGTAGAAGAATAAGACTTTTATTCTTGGATAAGTTCATTATTTTTTTGTTTTAAGTATAATGAACCAGAGATTCCAATTATAATAAGTAAAATACCAATTATTTGAGCTTGAGTAAAATTCATACCAAATACTGTATACTTATCTGTTATTCTTATTATTTCAATTAGAAATCTTTCTGTTCCATTTAAAATTAAATATAGACAAAATAACATACCTGGAATTTTAATAAATTTTCTAATTTTATATAAAAAAATAAAAGCTAAGATACCAAAGCAGGCTTCATATAATGCAGTTGGATATACTAAATATGGTAGTTTATTACAATACATACCTATACATCCATCGATTTTTTGACCAGCTTCAATTACATTATGTGGAAAGTCATATCCCCAAAACCAATCAGGTAAAAAAATAGGTTTCTTATCCATATTTGCTATGATTCCCCAGTCACCGTCACCTGAAAAATGGCAACCTAAACGACCCACACCATATGCTAAAATTAATGATGGTGCAAATATATCTGCTAAGTAAGTTATTTTTATCTTATATTTTTTTGCATAAAGAATAACTGATATTGTTCCAAATATTAATCCTCCATAAAAAGTTAATCCACTAAATGAAAATATTGCATCAATAGGATTTGTAATTAAATAATTAAAATCTTCAAGTACAGCAAAGAGTTTTGCTCCTATTATTCCACTTAATCCTGCAATAAAAATAAAATTCCAGGAAAGACTTGAAGGTAAAATATCTTTTGTTTTTTTTGTTTTTTCATTCTGTTTATCAGAATAATAAATTAGAATATTTGATATTGTAAAAAAGATAAAGCCCAACAAAATGTTTCCATCTTTAGATAGTAGTACTTGTTGAGGGTATTGTGAAAATAATTCATAATTTTTTATAATATAAATTATTTTAAATCCAAATAAAAAACTTAAAAGTCCATTGAAAATATAATCATATAATATGTTGTAGTTATTTTTATTTTTTGTAAAACTAACTGTATTAATTTTATTGTTTTTTTCTAATCTTATAAATTCTTTTTTAATAAAAAAGTGTGCTATAATAAATGCAGTTACAATAAAAAAACCAAATGTTTGAATTGGTAATGGTATGAAAATACCAGTAGCTTTTTCAATAAAATGGCTAATAGTTGGGTAAGTCATGTTTATATGTTTATTAGTTTACCATTTGCAATAGTTGTATTTTCATAATTCACACTATCAATTTTAACTTTTTGTATGTTATTAATTAATCTTGCATCATATTTCGCTTGTATTTTTATGTAGTTTTTAGAGAATCCAGATATATATTTATTATTAATTTTTTTTTCAAATAATACTTCTTGAATAGATCCGATATTTTTTTGGTAAAAAATACTTTTCTTTTTTTCTGATAAATTTCTTAAAATTTTACTTCTGTATTTTTTAGTTTCAACATTAATTATGTTATTCATTTTAATTGCCTTTGTGTTTTCTCGTTCAGAGTATGAAAATACATGTAAATAAGAAATATTTATTTTTTTTATAAAACTTAATGTCTCATTAAAAAGTTCTTCTGTTTCTCCAGGAAAACCTACAATAACATCCACTCCAATACATGCATTTGATATTTGTTTGTTAATTTTTTCAATAATAAGTTGATAATCATTTTGTAAATATCTTCTTTGCATTAATTTTAAAATAGTATCACTACCTGATTGTAGTGGTATGTGAAAATGTGGTTGTATTATCTTTGAGTTAGCAATTAAATTAATTATTTCATCAGTAATTAAATTAGGTTCAATTGAAGAAATTCTTACTCTAATAGACTTGATTTTATCTATTTTTTTTAATAAGTCGATAAGTTTCTCATTTTTATTTGTTTTAAAATCTCCTACATTAACACCTGTTAATATTATTTCTTTAACACCATCACTTTTAAGTTTATTAATATTATTAATTATATTGTTAACATTATCGCTTCTACTTTTACCTCTAGCAAGAGGAATAGTACAAAATGAACACTTATAATTACATCCGTCTTGTATTTTCAAAAATGATCTTGTTCTATCTCCAAATGAAAATGATGGTAAATAATCATGCAAGTTTTTACTTTCCTGATGAATGATTTTAGTTTTATTTTTTCTTAAATTTTTTAAATATTTTTTTAATTTAAATTTTTCATTATTTCCAAGAACAAGATTAACACCCTTTATCTTCGCTATTTCGTTAGGTTTTAATTGAGCATAACAACCCATAATCACAATAAAGGCATTTTCATTTAACTTAAGTTGTTTTCTTACTAAATATTGACATTCTTTGTTTGCATTTTCCGTAACACTACAAGTATTTATTACATATACATCAGCAGGTGATGAAAATGGCACTTGAGAAAACCCTTTATCTTTAATAGTATTTGCGATAAAAGATGTTTCTGAAAAATTTAATTTACAGCCTAATGTATGGAATGCAATATTCATGATTTGCAAATATAAAACAATAGAATATGAAAAATGATATCTCAGATGTTTATATTTGAAAAAAATATATTCATTTTAAATATGAAAATTTTAATTTCTTTATGGACATATTGGTGTTTTTTTATAACATTTTTTGTGTTTGTTCTTTTTTTACCAATTAATTTAATATTGGTTTTTTGTTTTGGAAAAAAAGGAAGGGAAATTTTTGTTCGTTATAATCATTATGTTGGTAATTTACTGTTGTTTTTATATGGTATGTATAAAGAGACTAAAGGTAGTTTTCCATTTACCCACAATGAACCATGTGTATATATTGCAAATCATAAATCCTATCTAGATGTAATCATTATTGCCTCTTTAGTATCTCAAAAAATTAAGTATTTAGGAAAAGCAGAAGTATTTGATTGGCCTTTAGTTGGATTATTTTCTAGATATTCCGGACAAATTCCTGTTAAAAGAGAGGACAAGAATTCTAGAAATAAAGCATATGAAGCTATGAAAAAATCAATAGATGAAGGTTTTTCAATTATTTTATTTCCTGAAGGCGGATGGAGACATGATGGTGATGAAAAACATCCAAATCCATATAGTTTTAAAAAAGAAAAAATTCTTAATCCATTTAGAAATGGTGCTTTTAGACTTGCAATTGAAAAATCAGTCCCAATTGTTCCAATTGCACTTCTAAATGCTGGTCATAGATTTTCATCGAAAACTATGAAGATTATACCTGGTAAAATTGGAGTTTATGTTTTTGATTTATTATATACAAAAAACAGTGATGATCCTTTGATTATTAATGAGATATGCTATAATATGATATATGAAAAATTAAATGAACATAATTCATGATAGTTTGGACCTTAAAAACATATAATGAACTTTCTATTGATTTATTATATCAAGTGCTTAAAATTCGACAAGAAGTATTTATAATTGAACAAAATTGCAACTATTTAGATGCTGATAATTATGATCAATGTTCTAGCCATTTATTAGGTTTTATTGACGGAGAATTAATTGCATATATGAGAATTGTAAATCCTGGAAATATATATAAACACCTTTCTTTAGGTAGGATATTAGTAAAAAAAAAATATAGAAATGAGGGTGTTGGTAAACAATTAATGAGTAAAGCAATTTCATTATTTGCTATGAATCATACTACAATTGTTTTGTCAGCACAATACTATTTGTTGAATTTTTACAAAGAATTTGGCTTTGAAGTTATAGGTGATAAGTATTTAGAAGATAATATACCTCATATAAAAATGATTAGATATGGATAAAATATGTTATAATAATAATATTATTGATTATAATGCTTTTTTGATTTCCCTTGATAATAGAGGTTTTAAATATGGAGATTCTTTTTTTGAAACTATAAAATGTGTTAACGGTATACCTCTTTTTTGGGATGAGCATTATTTTAGAATTGCTGGGGCATTTCTAATTATGAAGATGATTCCTCCAGATAATTTTACATCAGAATTTTTTTTATCACTAATTAAGAATTTGTTGATTAACAATAATTTGGATAATTCAATAGCAAGAGTTAGAATATCTTTTTTCCGTAATCAAGGGGGTTATTATTTACCTTTAGAAAATAATATTTCTTTTGTTATTGAATCGAATGAACTAAGTCAACAACAACATTATACACTGAATTTAGATGGCTTAAATGTAGGTTTTTATAAAGAAAATACTTTATCTAAAAACCCTATTAATAATATTAAAAGTAATAATAAGCTAATTAATATTTTAGGATCCATATATGCAAAAAATAATAATTTTGATGATTGTATTTTATTAAATACAGACAATCAAATCGTTGAATTTTTATCAGGTAATATTTTTATTATTTCTAATAAAAAATTAATTACACCATCTTTAGCAGATGGTTGTCTTGATGGTGTTATGAGAAAAATATTATTAAATAATTTACATATTAGTGCTGAAGAATCTAGTATTACTTTTTCTGATTTATTAAATGCTGATGAAGTATTTATGACAAATGTGATTTCCGGTGTACAATGGGTAGGTAAGATAAAAAATAAAACTTATAGTAATAATTACTGTCAAAAATTAATTAATAAATTAAATACTAAGTATTTAATTTAGATGAAAATCTGATGGTGCAGTTGCCCATATTTCATATTCTTTATTTACTTCAATTAATAAATCAGACCAGTTTAAATTATTATATAAATTTGCGAGATTAATTTCATGTATTATCCAAGAACCTTCTTTAATTTCATTAGTTAATTGATGTTTTTCCCACCCAGTGTAACCTAAAAAAAATATAATCTTATTTGTATTTATTTCTTTTGAATTAATTCCGTTAATAACATCATCGATATTTCCTCCCCAAAAAACCCCATTTTTGATAATTTTACTACCATTAATCAAATCAGGATATTGATGTAGATAGAATAAGCTTGAATTATCGTCAACGGGACCTCCGTATTTAATGGAAATATTTTCATTTGGTATTTCAGTGATAATATCTTGAATGATACTACTTGTGTTTTTATTAATTATAAATCCAATAATACCATCTTCATTAATGTCTACAATTAAAATAATAGTTTTTTCAAATCTTTTATCTTCCATAAAAGGTTTTGAAATTAATATTGTTCCAATTGTTAGTTCCTTTTTCATATTGTTAATATATAAAATATTTTATATTAAATTTAAGGTCTTTAAACATTGCAATGAAAAAAATTGAAAATATTAGAATAAATTATAATTTAAATTCAATTAGTAAAAAAGAGTTTTCATCGTCACCTATCAAGCAATTTAAAAATTGGTTTAATGATGTCGTTGATGCTCTAATTGAACCAACTGCAATGACTCTATCTACTTATTCACAAGACTATGGTGTGCAAAATAGAATCGTTTTATTGAAGGAAATAAAACAATCAGGTTTTGTATTTTATACTAACTATAATAGTACAAAAGGTCAGCAAATTGCATTAAATAATAATGTATCTCTTTCTTTTTTTTGGCCTAAGTTTCAACGTCAAATACGAATTAATGGAATAGCTAATAAAATTTCTACAAAAGACTCAGTATCCTATTTTAAGAAAAGGCCAAGAAAATCTCAATTGGCTGCTTGGGTATCAAGTCAAAGTCAAATTATTAAAAACAGAGAAATCCTTGACTGTAAGTTTTTAGAAATTGAAAAAAAATTCAAAAATAAAGAAATAAAAAAGCCAAATTTTTGGGGAGGTTATCTGGTAAAGCCATCAACTGTAGAGTTTTGGCAGGGACGAGAAAACAGAATGCATGATAGATTAATTTATCAGAAAAAAAATAACAAATGGATTTTAAATAGATTGTCCCCCTAGTTATTTTAATATAATATGGTTTAATCTAAATCTATAATCCTCATTTTATTATCATTTTTATTGAGAAATCCATTAATAAATTCTATGTCTGACATTTCTTTTCCATTTTCTGGTTTTAATCTTTTAATTTGAAAGCTTCCATTGTGGTTATGAATTATTAAATTGTTATCTTTTTTAGAAAGCATTAAATGATTATTTTTTTCTTTTTCAATTATTATGTTATTTTTTATATAATTACTCACCTTCACAACAGTAATTATTAATTTTTTTTCCATTTGATTGTTTTGAATTTTTAATTTCATTTTTACTCCAGGTGGAGACATGCCTCGGATGAAGTTATATGATTTTTCTAAACCTAATTTTCCTTGAAAAATATTTAATTTAAATAATCTATCATTTTTATTAATTTTTGGTGCTAAAGGATAAATATTTTTTTTTGGATTAACATCTTGCTTCTTAACTTTATAATTTTTTTTAAATAATTTATTAATTGTTTTAATTATTAATTCAGAACTTTCAATCATCAAAGAATCATGTAGTTCTCCTGCATGATAGTCAATTGGAATGTCATTTTTAGTCTGTAATATAATATCGCCAGTATCAATTTTTTCATTTATAAAAAAAGTAGTTAATCCTGTTTGATTTTCACCATTTATAATAGCCCAATTAATTGGTGCTGCTCCTCTATATTTTGGTAGTATTGATGCATGTAAATTAATAGTTCCAATTTTAGGGATTTCAAATAAAACTTTTGGGAGTTTTTTGAAAGCAATTACTATAATTAAGTCTGGTTTTAAAGATTTTACAGTGTTTATAAAATGATTATTTGTTAAATCATAAGGTTCTAAAATGGGTAAATTATAAGATTTAGCAACTTTTTTAATTTCTGATTCTGTCATTTTTTTTCCTCTACCAACTTTTTTATCAGGAATTGTTATGACTCCATTTAGATTGAAATTAAGTTTTTTTTGGCTTTCATATAATTTTTTTAAAGATGCTACAGCAAATTTTGGAGTACCACAAAAAATAATATTTTTTTTCATAAATTGTTAATGATAAAATCAACTCTTTTATTTACATCTAATTTAGGAACTTCTATAATATTATAATTAAATTCTATATATGCATTTCTTAAAAATATATCAATTTTTATTGAATTTTCGTAGTTTTCAGGCCTATGAGGTGTTGTTTTGTAAATTTTTTTCCAACAAGGTGTGTAGAATATATTTTTGTTATAATTATATTTTTTAATTGCAGTATTCATTTTTATTGGAAATTTTATTTTCCACATATTTAAATATGCAATAACATCAATAATACTTCTATCAAAAAATATTAGTGGATGCTCATATGTTAGTTTTATATTATGTTTATTAGATTTAATTATAGTTTTGTCATGGTATTGTTTAATCCTTTTGCTAAAAAGATAATTACTGAGTTCAAGTTTATCAGATTCCTTATTTATTTTACCAGGATGTAATTCATTTTGAACTAAATATCCTTTATTTTTTAAAGCATTTATTATACTTGTTTTTCCACTTCCAGGTGGTCCACTAATTATTATTTTATGATTTTTCATCATCACTAATTTACATTTTATTTATTTTTATCAAATGATTCCAATTAAAGAAACATTTTTATCTTTTCAAGGAGAAGGTTATTTTGCTGGTCAAGCTTCTTATTTTATCAGAACTCAAGGTTGTGATATTGGATGTCATTGGTGCGATGAGCCAGCTTCATGGGAGTTTAAATCTGGTATTAATCAATCTTTGTCCAATATTCTTAAAGATATAAAAAAATCAAATGTTAAAAATGTTATTGTCACTGGTGGTGAACCACTAATACATGATTTATCGAATTTAACGAATGAAATAAGTAAAAATAACTTTTCTTTACATTTAGAAACTTCGGGCAGTTATGCATTGACTGGAAATTGGAATTGGATTACTTTATCACCTAAAAAAATTAGACCACCTTTAAAATCGATATATTCACATACTTCAGAATTAAAAGTAGTTATTTATAATAATAAGGATTTTGAATGGGCTCTAGAGCAAGAAAGAAATATATCTAAATTTAATAATGATTGCTTATTATATCTACAGCCAGAGTGGAGTAGGAAAGAGATTATGCAACAGCAAATTCTTGATTTTATATCAAAAAACCCTAGATGGAAGCTGTCATTGCAAATGCATAAATATTTAAATGTGAAATGAAATTTATATCAGTATTATTGATTGTTTTTTTTACTCAAAATTGCTTTAGTCAAGATAAGTGTGGAAGTGCAAATAAAAAATTGAGAAAAATTGAAAAACATATAGCTAAAGGTGATAATAATAAAGCAGTTAATTTATTATTAAAAATTGAAGATAAATGTGATGAAGAATTGTTTTTAATCTCTGTAGCAGATATATATTATTCATTAAACAAAATAAAAAAATCCTATCTTTTTTACTTACAAAGTTTCCAAAAAGGAAGTATATTATATATGAATAATATATCCGTTTCTAATTTTTTAAAATCATCTTATAGTACAGGTCATTACAATACTTTTAATGATATTATTAATGATTCTAATTTTAAGATGGTTTTAAATAAAGAATTAAAGAGGATTAAAGAAAAAAACTCTTTTGCTATAAATAATAAAAATGATTCAATTATTTTTAACCCTAATTCAATTGATATTAATAGCTCTAATGATGAATACTTTCCTTCTATGCCAATTAATTCGGATATTCTAATATTTACATATAGAAATAATGATTCATTATTTCAAGATGAGAATTTTTATATTTCTAGAAAAATAAATGGCTCTTGGCAGTTTCCATTAAAATTAGGTGATAATATTAATAGTACTTATAGAGAAGGTTCACTTTCTGTTAGTCTTGACGGGAAGGATATTTACTTTGCTTCTTGTCATAGACCTGATAGTTACGGTGGGTGTGATCTTTATTATTCTACATTAATTAACGATACACTTTGGTCTCAATCTAATAATATTGGTTCTAGTATTAATACTAAATACTGGGAGACACAACCATCTATTTCTGCTGATGGAAATACACTTTTTTTTTGTAAGTAATAGATATGGGGGCTATGGCGGATCAGATATTTGGATGTCGAAAAAAATAAACAGTATTTGGAGTGAACCAATTAATCTTGGACCTGAAGTCAATACATCTAGTGATGAGTCAACACCTTTTTTGCATTATGATAATAAAACTTTATATTTTGCTTCTAAAGGGCATAAGGGATTTGGAGGATATGATGTGTTTTCTGCTAATATTGATAATCAAGGAAAAATATTAAATGTATCTAATTTAGGCTATCCTATTAATACTCATTATGATGAATCAGGACTCATTGTTGCAAGAGATGGTAAACAAGCTTATTATAATTCCAATGTAACAGATGATTTAAACATTTATTCATTTAATTTACCTGAAAAAAATAAAGCTAATTCTATTGCTATTATTAATGGTATTGTTATTGATTCTATTAGTCAATTAGGAATGGAGGCAGAGATTATAATTAATGAGTTGAATTCTATTATTGAATATAAAATATCCTCAGATGACGACGGAGTTTTTTCTTCACCTATTCCCCTTAATTCAGAATTTTCTATTACTGTCTTATGTGATGGATATGATTTTTTTTCATCTAATTATTATTTAAATAAAAATGAGTATATAAAAGATGTAGTAATAGTTTTAAATCGATTAAATATTGGTAATAAAATTAATTTAGAGAATATATATTATGAGTTTAATGATTATTCCTTAAAGGAAGAGTCTTTAATTACAATTCAAAAGTTAGCAAATTATTTACTTGTAAACCCAAATATAAAAATACAAATAGAAGGTCACACTGATAATATTGGCTCTAAATCATACAATAATAGATTATCTGAAAAAAGAGCAAAATCTGTATATCTTGCCTTGATTCAGTGTGGTATTTCGCCATATCAATTAAGTTACAAAGGTTATGGTTTCTCAATTCCATTAATTGACGAGGACAATGATTTAGCAAGAATAAAAAATAGAAGAACAGAAATAAAAATTATTGGAGATTATGAATAATCAAGTTAGAATTATAGAATGTCCTCGAGATGCAATGCAAGGTTTATCGGAATTTATTCCAACAAGAAAAAAAGCTGATTACATTAATTCTTTAATTAAGGTTGGATTTGATATGATAGATTTTGGAAGCTTTGTCTCACATAAAGCAGTTCCGCAGATGAGAGACACATCAGAGTTAGTTAATTTACTAAATCTTGAAAAGGAAACAACACTTTTATCTGTAATTTTAAATAAAAGAGGAGCTTTAGCAGCATCTAGTTTTGAACAAATTAAAATACTTGGTTATCCATTATCGATATCTGAAATTTTTCAAAAAAAAAATTCTAATAAAGATATTTCTAGTTCATTATCTGTTGTTGATGAAATACAAAATATATGTTTACAAAAAAATAAAACACTTCTTGTCTATCTTTCTATGGCATTTGGTAATCCTTATAATGAAAAATGGGATAAGAATATTTTATTTGATTACATATTAAAGATTCAAAATAAAAATATTCATTATATTTCATTAGCAGATACAATTGGTAATTCAAATACTAATTTAATTAATAGTATTTATACTGATGTAAAACAGAATTTCCCAGATTTAGACATTGGACTTCATTTGCATTCTAGTCCTGAACAATCATATGAGAAACTTCACGCAGCTTGGTCTTCTGGTTGCAAGAGATTTGATGTTTCAATTAATGGTTATGGTGGCTGTCCATTTGCTCAAAATGAGCTTGTTGGTAATATCTCTACTCAAACAATGATAAACTTTTTAGTATTGAATAAAATTCAACATTCACTTGATTTATTAGCATTTGAGAATGCATGTAATTATGCGAAGGATATTTTTTAATTTATATTATTAATAAGTGAAATTGCAGTTAAGGCTGAATCAGAACCTTTGTTGCCAAAATTTCCACCTGACCTTTCTAATGCTTGTTGCTTATTTAAATCAGTTGAAACACAAAAAATAAAAGGAATATCATAAATAATATTTAAATCTTTGACACCATTTGCTACTGCATTAGCAATGAAGTCAAAATGAGGTGTTTCACCTTTAATAATACTTCCAATTACAATAACAGCATTTAATTTTGATTTTTCTGTTATTTTTTTTGCACCATATATTAATTCAAAACTACCAGGCACATTAACTGTAATTATATTCTTTTTTACCGCTCCGTATTTTAACAAAGTTTCATAACATCCATCATATAGTCTCTGTGTTATTTCTTCATTCCAGAGGGATTTCACAATACCAAATGATATTTGCTTACCATTACTTAATTTGAATTGATTCTGAATATTTGATAATTTCATTTTAGATTATTGATTATTCAAATTATTCAGGTAATTAATGTATTTGTCTATATTTTTTGCAGTTTCTGATTTTGGATACTTATTTTTAATTACTTCATAGCATATTCTTGCTTTGTCGAAATCTTGATTTTTCTCATGTATTTTTGCAGATTTAATCAGAATGATGGGAGTAGTTAATTGATTTTCATAGATTGAGATTGCTGCTTCATAATATTCAATTGCTTCATTAGGTTGATTAATCTCAGAAAAAGCATCACCAATCGCAGTTTTTGCAATTGACATAAGTAGTTTATCAGTTGATTTAAATTTGTCGAGTACCTCAATCGCATTTTTATATTCGCCAATATTTAAATAAGAAATACCTGCATAATATTTAGCAATAGCTCCTGATTTTGTACTACCAAATTCTTTAATTATATCTTTTAATCCAATAAATTTATCATTGCCATTTAATGCTATATTAAAAGAATCTTTTTCAAAGTATTGTTCTGCAATAAATAATTGTTTTTGTGCTTTTTTATTCAATGGTTTTTTATATAGATTCTCATATCCATAATATGCGATAAAGATGAAAATGATAACACCTATTATTGAAAATAATATTTTTCTATTATCTTCTATAAATTGTTCTGTTTTACTTAAGCCTTCTTCTATATTTGCAAATTGTTTTTCAGTTGAGTTCTTTTTTTTCATAAAAAATTTATTTTGACGCAAAATTAAGTTATTTTATGTTATTATTTGAAATAAATAATTATGATTTTAAAATCTGTATCAATAGTTAACTTTAAAAATCATAAAAGTTTAAAGGTAAACTTTTCTGATCATGTAAATTGTTTTTTAGGAAATAATGGTGTAGGTAAAACAAATTTACTTGATTCAATATATTATTTATCTTTTTGTAAAAGTTACTATAATTCTATTGAGTTTGATAATATTAATTATGGGCAAGATTTTTTTATGATTAAAGGAGATTTTATAGATAAAAATCAAGTTGATTTCATGATTAATGGATCTTTAGTAAATAATAAAAAATCATTTAAATTCAATAATAAAAAATATGATAAATTATCTAATCACATCGGAAAGGTTCCCTTAGTAATTACAACACCAATAGATGCAAATATCATTGTTGGTGGAGGTGAAGAAAGAAGAAGATTTGTAAATAAATTTTTATCTCAAATAGACAAGGATTACTTACTGAATTTAATTTCATACAACAGAGTTCTTAAACAAAGAAATACATTATTAAAAGATTCTAATAATTTTAATCTTAATGAAGATTTAATGAATGCTTATGATGTTAAATTATCTAATTTTGCTAAAATTATTCATCAAAAAAGACAAGATTTTATTTCATTAATACTTAATAATGTTCAATCATATTATGATTTTATTTCTCAAAAAAATGAATCTATAGATATTTTATATCATTCTGAACTTAACAATTATACTCTTTTTGATTTACTTAAAAAGAATAGAGAAAAAGATAGATTTTTAAAACACACAAGTTCAGGTGTTCATCGTGATGATTTTGTATTTAAAATAAATGAATATAGTTTAAAAAAATCTGGTTCTCAGGGTCAGCAAAAAACATTTTTAATTGCATTAAAGTTTGGTTATTTTGATTTATTAAAATCAAATTTAAAAATTACTCCTTTACTGCTTTTAGATGATATTTTTGATAAGTTGGATAATAATCGTGTTGAGCAAATAATTAGAATTATTAATAAAAATGAGTTTGGACAAATTTTTATAACTGATACAAGCTTTAATAGAATAGATTCTATAATGGATAAAGTTAATAGTGTCTGTAAATACTTTATTTTTGATAAAACTGGTTTGTATGAAGAGAAATTTAAAAAGTAAAAAAGTAAAAGCTTTAATATCTGAATATATTAATTTCAGTAAAAATCAAAAGCCAACTAATTTTTTTTCATTATGGAAAAGAGTTTCTGGAGAGAAGATTGCTAATGAAACCGATTCTGTTCGATATAATAATAACACTCTTTTTATAAAACTGAAAAATCCTAATATTAAATTAGTTGTAATAAAAGAAGAAAGGGATATCTTAAAAAAGATATCTCTATTAAATTCAAATGTAACTAGGTTGATTTTTGACTAGTTTTTTTCATTAGAAAAGTGAAAATGACTCTCTATTTCAGCATTCTCGTCACTATCTGATCCGTGAATTGCATTAGCATCAATAGATTGAGCATACATATTTCTTATTGTACCTACTTCTGCTTCTTTTGGATTAGTGTTGCCAATTAATTTTCTGAAATCAGATACAGCATTATCTTTTTCTAGCACGGCTGCTATTATAGGACCTGATGTCATATAATGAATTAAATCATTAAAAAAAGGTTTCCCTTTGTGGATTTTATAAAACTCTTGAGCGGATTCTTTAGACAGATACGTCATTTTCATTTCTATAATTTTAAATCCAGCTTTTTCAATTTCTGCTAATATTAACCCAGCATAGCCATTTTGCATTGCATCAGGTTTAATCATGGTGAAAGTTTTATTATTTTTCATTATTTATAAATTTTAATCGAATTTAATTAAAAAATGATTATGTATCAATACCGTAATTTATATTATTTTTGTTTTAATGAATAAAATAGATTATCCATTTGTTAAAAAACTATTATTAAATAAAAAAAATATAGTTATTACAACACATAAAACACCTGATGGCGATGCTTTAGGTTCATCATTGGCTTTATGGCATACTTTAAAGAAGAATCATAATGTTCATATTATCGTTCCTAATGAATACCCTGATAATCTAAAGTGGTTACCAGGCAATAATAATGTAATTATATATGAAAATAATAAGTCTTTTGCTGATAATATAATTACACAGTCTGATATTATATTTTGTTTAGATTTTAATAAACTTTATAGAGTAGATACTATGTTTGATGTGGTTGCTAATCATAAATGTTATAAAATTATGATTGATCATCATGAAGATCCAGATAATTTTTGTGATCAAGTTTTATCAAATCCTTTTATTTCTTCTACAGCTGAATTATTATATACTTTTCTTTTTTCTTTAGATTATAAACTAAATAAGAATTCTGCTACATGTATATATACTGGAATAGTAACTGATACTGGTAGTATGAGGTATCCTAATGTAACAAGGCATACTCATTTAATTATCAGTGAATTATTTAATTTTAAAATTAATCATAGTTCTATTCATCAAAATTTATTTGATACTCAAAATAAATCAAGATTGTCACTTTTAAAAGTATGTTTGGAAAATTTAAAATTATTTACAAATCATAAAGCAGCTTTAACCTTCCTCAGAGAAAAGGATTTAATTGATAATTCTTATCAAAAAGGTGATACAGAGGGTTTTGTAAATATGCCCTTAAGTTTAAAGAATATTGAGTTTTCTACATTATTTATTGAATTTAAAGATGGTATTAAGATTTCTTTTCGATCTCAGGGTGAATTTAATGTAAATTTATTTTCTCAAAAATATTTTAATGGAGGTGGTCATAAAAATGCTGCAGGAGGTTTTTTGAATACAAAAAATATTGAGGAATCAATTGAATATTTTTCTATTGTGCTTCAAAAGTTTATAAATGAAAAAGCATAAATCATTTTTATTAGTTTGTTTTCTATTATTATCTTTATACTCCTGTAGAGATTCATATCAATCAAAAATTATTAGTAATGTAAACGAAAGGGCACCTGAATTTCTTATTGATGCTAATAAAATGATGATTGAATATGAGGAAAAAATAATTGATTCCTTATTAAATATTTCAACGATTCCTTTTTCAAAAGATAATTCAGGAATTAGAATTTGTTTGAATAAGAATAATAAAAATGACAGTACTGCCTTCCCTGATGATGGTGATAATATAACTATATTATATAATTGTGTAATTTTTGACGATGTAAATCTGATTTCTAATGATGTCTTAGTCGATACAATAAGGTTTAAAATTGGACATTCAAAACAAATGAAAGGATTAAATTATGCAATTAAATTACTTAAAGTTGGTGATAAAGCAAAGATTATAATACCTTCGTATTTAGGATTTGGTATGTCAGGTTATGGTAAAACTGTTCCTCCTTATTCAACGTTATTATTAAATGTTAAATTATTAAATATAAAAAAATGAAAAAAATTGGTCTTTTAGTTACTGTTCTATTAAGTTTTTTGTTCATATCTTGTGCAGGAACTAAATTAAATGACGGTATGTATGCAAAAATAATTACAAATAAAGGTGATATTACAATATCCCTGGCTTATGATAAGACACCTCTTACAGTTGCTAATTTTATATGTTTGGCTGAAGGCTTGACATCTGAAATTAATAAGCCTTTTTATGACGGTTTGAAATTTCATCGTGTTATTGCTGACTTTATGATTCAAGGAGGTTGTCCCCTAGGTAATGGTACAGGTGATCCAGGTTATAAATTTGCAGATGAATTTCATCCTGAATTAAAACATGATGGACCTGGTGTGTTATCAATGGCAAATTCTGGTCCAAATACTAATGGTTCGCAATTTTTCATTACTCATAAAGCTACCCCTTGGTTAGATAATAAACACTCTGTTTTTGGAAAGATCTTAGACGAGTCTAGTCAATCTGTAGTTGATGCAATTTCACAAGATGATGAAATTATAAAAGTAGAAATTATTAGATCTGGAAAGGATGCTAAAAGATTTGATGCACTAAATATATTTAATGACTCAATGGAAGAATTCAAAAAAGAAGAAGCAGAAAAAGAAAAATTGATGTTAGAAAAAATGAATTCTGTTTCTAAAGATGCTGAAACTACTGCTAGCGGATTAAAATATATTATGATTGAAGAAGGAAAAGGTAATTTTCCTAAAAGTGGTCAAAATGTATCAGTTCATTACTCTGGATATTTATTAGATGGTACAAAATTTGACTCATCTTATGATAGGGAAGAACCTATTACCTTTCCATTAGGTCAAGGTCGTGTAATACCAGGTTGGGATGAAGGTATAGGACTTTTAAAAATTGGTGGAAAAGCAAAATTCATTATCCCACCTAATTTAGGTTACGGAAGTAGAGCTGTTGGACCTATTCCGGCTAATTCTATATTAATATTTGATGTTGAACTTGTAAATATTACAGACTAATTTATATTTTTATATGAATTATATCTTTCACTATATTTTCTGTTCTTTAATCTTTATCTCATCTGTTTCTATTGCTCAATCTGATAAAGTTCTTGCTGGGCCTATGTTATCACATATAGACTCTTATGGTTCTCAGATTTGGTTTTTACTAGATAAGAGTGCTGATAAAATTAAGATTGATGTTAGAGATTATGAGAATAATAATTTAATAGAGTATCATTTTGATGTTATTAATAAAGACAATAGAAATGAAATACCTTTTACTGTTACTATAGAAACTCTTGAGCCTAACACTGAGTATATAGCTTCAGTATATGTAGATGATACATTTGTTACAGAATTAGATATATTTACAAAACGCCCTCATTTAGATGATATTCAATTTTTAATTAGTTCAGATTTAGGTGAGCCTTCAGCAAAGATTTTTTCTCAAATGAAAAAATCTAATTCTGATTTTATGGTCTGGCTTGGTGGTCATGTTTCTTTTGATTTCCCTATTGAATATGAAGATATTGTATCGATATATATTAATGTAAGATGCAACGATAATTTAAATGATTTTATGACTTCAACACCTCAAATTTCGACCTGGGGAGATGAAGATTATGGTTTAAATACAGGAGTTTCATTTTCTTTAAAAAATATTTCACATGATGCATTTAAATTATTTTGGCCTAATTCATCAAAAAAAACATATAATTATACATATTTTGATTATGGTACTTATCAACGATATACTTATAACGATTTAGATCTATTTTTATTAGATGCTATGTCTTTTAGAAGAGAGGATAAGTCCATTTTATATAGTACTAATCAGCTTGATAGAATGTTTCAAGAAATAAAAAATACAGGTGCTACTTTTACTATTATAGCAAGTCCAGTACCATTTACATTTGAAAATCAAGAGTCATATTTATATTATAAAAGAGAATTTGATTATTTTTTACAAAGATTAGAAAATTCAGGTGTAAATGGAGTGATTTTATTAAGTGCTGGAAGTGAAACAGGGACTACTATGAATGAGTATGATTTACCTAAAGAGATTGGTGAGAGTAATTATATTAAAAAATCTTTATTCGAGTTTAATTTTTCTCCTTTATATATGAACAACTACTCTATGGTTAGTATATCAGGAAAAAAAGGATATCGTGTATTTTCTTTTGAAACTTATAATGAGAACGGTAATTTACTCTATAGAAAAAATCTATATGAGAGAGAATTGAAAATTAATTAATTGATATTAATTGAGTAAATTTTTGCTTTAAATTTGTATAGGAAACTATGTATACACCTTTTTTGTAATCTTCAGTGTTAATTTTCGTAGTTTGATTAATTTCTTTTGATAATATAAATTTTCCGTTTATATCTCTTATCTCTAAAACACCATTTTGACTTATTTTAGATATGTTTAATACATTATTTGCTGGATTTGGGTATAGTACAGGATTTTGACTATTTTCATCTATATGAATACTTGGAGGCCACAATAAATCATCAATAATATAAATTACACCATTACATGCACATAATGGCTCTCCTGGATTTAAAACATTGATAGTATTATTAATAATACCAGTTCCATTAGGTATTTCACCGCCTCCCTCTAAAAAAATTGAATTTCCATCCAACATAAAGAATTCTCCCTCAACTGTACAAGGAACAAAGGGGCATACCCATTGTAATGTTATTTCAGGAGCTAATGGATTATGATATATGTAGTGATATAATAAATCAAGCATTGGTGTTGTTCCTCCAATCAAAGGAGTGACAGCAGATGTTGGTACATCTACTCCAGGTGCAAATAATGTATAGTTTTCATCGGGATTGCAGTCATCAAGAAAATTTAACTCTTCAACATTTAATGATAATGCAATTTGAAAATATTGATTTATATTTTCGTTGGTAGAAGCTAAATCTAATATAGAGTCCTCACAATCTTGTGAGAACCCTATAGTAGATAATAGTAGAAAAATAATTAATTTTTTCATTTAATTAAATATCGTTTTTCAACACTTCCATCATCATAAATATAAAATGAAATTAATTGATTTGTATTTGCATTTATACTTCTTCCAGTAATATCAACAATATTTAGTAAACTTTTTTCTATTTTATTGTCGCTAATACTACAAGTATTCATATTCGATCCAAGATCTAATGCTGCATAAATTCTAGGACAAATAAATTCTTGAATCATTGATGCAAATGCTAAACCTTTTTCCTCAGACATGTCCGGGTTATCAGTTGTTGATTGACAAGCATATGTGTCAGCTGTAATGCCTTCTGGAGCTAATGGGTTATTTACTGCAAGTTGTGGGTATCCAAATGGATCTTCAGTATCATTATTCCACCAATCCCAAGGTGACCCTTGTTGTCCCCATGGAAAAAAGCATGAACTCCATGCTCCTCCACAACCATTACAATCGTCTGGGCTTAATTGATCTCCAGTTGGTGCAACAATAGGAAATAGACCTGGGTAAACATCGTGACCTTCAAATGTTAATACTGGATTTCCTTCATCGTCCACTACAGGATTACCAAATTCGTTAATAGCTTGTACTTGTAGAGCTGAATTTGCTGCTCCATCACCATTTCCATACCATGCATCATTCACTTGCATACTTAAGCCTTCAAATGCTGCATTATTACCATATTCAGATGATAATCTTTGAATTACCAATGATCCATGGGCTTCAACTACAAATTCATTTGTTGTTGGAACAATAATATCACCTACTTCATAAGGACCGAATTCATCTAAATAGCAATGCATACTTGCAATAGCAGGTTCCCCTGCATCTATCCATGAACTATCTGGTAATGCACCACCAATATTGAATGCCATATCAATATGAGAGCTATATCCAACATGATTAGGCGTGCATAGTGTTACATCTGTTGCATCAGCAACTCCATCTCCATCAATATCTAATTCAGGTAGTACTCCAATTGTTGTACCATTCACATCACCCATAAATTCTGGAATAATATATGGTACTGCATCTAATTCACCATCGCCATCTACATCCATAGAAGTATCCATAAATTTTGGTAAAAGTAATTCAGACTCATAATCATTTAAAGTTGCTGCTGCTAGTGACACATATCCACCTGTACCAAGACCACCAACAACCATTTGACATGAGACACCATAAGGGTTGCCTTCTTCAACAGATTTCCTCAAAAATCTAACAGCAGTTCTAGTATCTTGCAATCCTCTATATGCAGCTTGAATTAAACTTCTTCTTCTTACATCTTCATTATCAGATGTAGGATTCCACCCTAATCTATAACCTAGTGCAATAGCAACATATCCTTTTTTTGCAAATTCCATACATTGTTCTATAATAGCATTATCGTTTTTTCCACCTGTTGCCTGGCCATTTAATACTGCAGGTAAAAAACTACCGGTATGTAACAATATAACTGTTGGTCGATTTGTTTCTGTATCACCGACTGGTGAATAAATATCCATTGTTAAATCTTGAGTTGTTGGTCCTTGACCCAATAGAGTAGGGAATACAGTTACATTATTTCCGTAAACAACATCATAGTTAACATCTACCTCTGAAAAAATATTATCGATGTATCTTTCTTGAGCATTAATTTGTTGAAAAGATAGGACGATTAATAATGAGGTTATTAATTGTAAAGCTTTTTTCATAATTTTTAGTTTAATTAATAAAATTTTATGCAAGATAAAATAATTATTACTATCAATAACTAATTATAATGTGAAATTTTCAGGGTTGATTTTAGTAGTCAAATGTTAGAGAAATATATCCTAATCTTCCAACTGTTGGGCCACCATAAGCTTGATAAACTTGATTATCCAATAAATTAGATGCTCCAATTTTAGCTGTTAGTTTGCTGTTGTTAACACTAAATTCTCTATTGATTTGTGTGTCAATTAACCCATAAGCTGGTATTTCACCTGTAAATTGAGGTGATCCTTCAAATATAAATTTTTGTTGCCATTTATAATTTAATGAGATATTATATTCTTGATTTTTAATTAAAAATTTATTAGATATTCCTAAATTAAATTTGTGTTCAGGTGTATTATATGCAGGTACTATAGGGTCTTTACTATCTTCATTAATTAATTTATTCCATGAATAATTTCCATTTAATGCTATTTTTTCATTTACATAATAATTTAAACCGATACTAAAACCCTGTGCTGTGACTCTTCCTACAGCATTTGCTGCTACTCTATAAACTTGAATTGAGGGTATAGATACTGTTAAATAATCTTCAATTTCTTGTCCAATATATTCTGCCCATCCTTCGTCAATATCTTCTTGTGTAGCTTCTTGTAAACCAGATAGGGAGCCACTTTTATAACTTGCACCTATTTGATAGCCAATAAAATTCTTATAAATAGAATAATAATAACCTGCATCTATATATACTTTATTTAATAAAGTAGTCCTGAATCCCAATTCAAAAGTCTTTACTCTTTCAGGTTGAATAGGATTTACCCTTATAAAACTTCCTCTTAGTGCATTTTTATTATATGTACCAAGTTCATTCTCTCCTCTTAAGTAAGATAATAAAGAATCTGTATTAACAAAGTACTGATTAAATCCAAATCCATTAAGATTACCAAGTAAAATAGCTTGTCCTTGATTATAATCAAAATATTGATCAGTAAGTGTTGGATTCCGTACTGCTGAAGAAAGAGAGAATCTTATTATATCTCTTTCATTAGGCTTGTAAACTAGCGATGTTGCTGGTGAAAACACATAGTTAAAATTCTGATTTTTATCTAGTCTAGCTGTTCCGTTTATCATTAATGTTTCAGAAAATAATTTTTTATCATAACCTAGATATATACCAAATTCAGAATTTTTAATATTTAATTTTACTGTATCAACATATGCAATGTTTGGTATTAATATTGTGTCATATATTTGGTTTCCAAACGCATCCCAACCAGGTTGTAGGGATTCAGTATAAACAATTTCTCCATTTTCATCTCTTTCATATATATCAATATAATCATAACCATCATTAAAAATCGATCCATTTGAGTCGGGACTATACAGCCTTCCATTTGCACCAATAGTAAACTCACCGTATATAGTCTTTATTTTTTTTTCTGAATGAATATGATATAAACTTGATTTATCATAAAATCTAGTCCCACCAGTTAAATTGCCATATTCATCATATCTAGTTTGGGTTGTAATTTCATTAAATAAATTATTAAATTGCTCTGAATTGGGTTCTACAAATGAATAACCTAAATTACCTACATAATTATTTGCATTTTCTCTTGCTAATTGATGATAGTAGTCTAGTAATTCCGGATTCATATCTAAAAGTAATTGGGTTTGATTAATCCAAGTAATTAAATCACCGTTCCAATTAGCTAGAGGTACAAATCCTTGATTTGCTAAATCCTCTTCCATTAAGGGTATGATGTCAGTATTCCAAAATGTACCATACTGTGTGTACCAATCCTGATTATTGACACCTCTATCTAATAAAGATATAGCAGTTGCTACAGCATCATATGAATCACCAGCATCTTCATGTGTACTATATAATCTAATGAAAAAATTATCTTTTCTTTTATATTCAATTTTGTTTTGCCAGAATTGTATATTTTTTAAACTAATTCTATTATCTCCTTGATAAATTGTTGTACCATTTCCGTAATTAAATGAGTAGATAAATTCATTTGAATTTTTCCTTAGATGTAAAGCTGAATTAAATTTTAAATTTTCCGTATTGTAGTCAACTAATTCAGAATCTAAATATCCATTTCTATGGACTGTTCCCATTCCAGGTTTACTTGTAAATACAAAGCTTCTATTATATTCGTCTCCATAAATATTTACTGCATCGTAGCCTCCGTGGTTATTTGAGCTTGATTGTGTATCGAAAGCAGTATTATAATTATCGGCTTCCCAGTCATTAGCTTTCATTTTTTGAATATTAATTTTAAAGCCAATTTCAATATTATTAATCTTCTTATTTTGAGCATATCTGAAACAATGTTCTGTTAAAGATCTTTCACCCATTTTAATTTGATAGCTAGCACCAGGAAACATAAAAGGATCTTTTGTTGACATATTAATTACTCCATTAAATGCATTTGGACCATATAGTGCGGAATTCGCTCCTACAATAATTTCAACACCTTTTGTATCTAATTCTGTTGTGCCTAAAAAATTTCCTAATGAAAAATTTAAACCTGGAGACTGATTATCTACACCATCTATAATTTGTAATGAGCGAACAGGTGATGTACTATTAAATCCTCTTGTATTAATAATTTTAAATCCTAAACTTGCTGATGTTAAATCTACCCCCTTTAAATTACCAATACTTTCATAAAAAGTTGATGAAGGTGCTTCCTTTATAGCTTTTACATCCATAGCTTCAATAGTAACGGGTGATTGTTTAAGCTTCTCGGTCAATCTAGTGTCTACAACATTTATTTGATCTAATAATAATTTATCAGGTGATAATTTAATTAAAATTTCATTTTCATTTTTTATAATTTTCATCAAAACATTTTCATAGCCCATAAATGAACATTCAATTGTAATTGGTAAAGATGAATAATCAAGTTTAAAATTACCATCAAAATCTGTAGATGTGCCTCTGTTTTCATCAACTACAATAATACTTGCTCCAATTAATGTTTCGTTAGTTTCTTTATCAATAATTTTTCCTGAAAGATAATTTTGACTAGCACTACTGAAATTTATTAATATGGTAAGTAGTAATAGGTATATGATATGTTTTTGATTTTTCACGATAATATATTTAGAAATTTGGAGAGAATTTAGATTCTTTGTAAAAATCATCAATTGTATTCACAACATCATCTATGTCATCAAGGATTATAAAATTATCAAAATCAGATTGGTTAATACATTTTTCTTTTTTCATAACAATTTCTTTTAACCAAACCAAGAGTCCATTCCAGTATTCACTGCCATATAAAATAATTGGAATTTTTTGAATTTTTTCAGTTTGAATTAATGTTATTGTCTCAAATAATTCATCTAATGTGCCAACTCCACCAGGTAGTATTACAAATGCTTGTGCATATTTAACAAACATAACTTTTCTTACAAAAAAATAATTAAAATCTATACTTTTTTCATAATCTATGTATTTATTTGGAGTTTGCTCAAAGGGTAGTTCAATATTTAATCCTACAGATTCACCACCACCTTCTTTAGCTCCTTTATTTGCTGCTTCCATAATACCTGGACCACCCCCTGTAATAATCCCATAACCCATTTCAGTTAATTTTTTTGATAATATTATAGCATCTTTATAATAAGGGTTGTTTGTTTTAGTCCTTGCTGAGCCAAAGATTGAAATACAAGGTCCAATATTGGAAAGTTTTTCAAAGCCCTCAACAAATTCAGACATAATTTTAAAAACACTCCATGTGTTTTGATTTTGTTTTGTCTTCCATGTCTTTTTAAACTTATTCATCGTGTGAAGATATTTCTTTTTTTAGAAATAATCCTGTTTGACTGTTTTTAATATTCACAATATCTTTCATATTGCCTTGAAAAATAATTTTTCCTCCATCTTTTCCACCTTTTGGACCTAAATCTATAATATAGTCTGCTTGTTGTACAATGTCTAAATTATGTTCTATGATAATAACTGTATTTCCTTTATCAACAAGGAGATTTATGGATTTCATTAAGATTTGTATATCATAAAAATGTAATCCAGTTGTTGGCTCATCTAAAATATATAGTGTTTGTCCAGTTGATTTTCTTGATAGTTCAGAGGCTAGTTTTACTCGTTGAGCTTCACCGCCAGATAATTTAGTAGAGGATTGTCCTAATTTTATATAACCCATTCCAACAGCCACCAAAGCATTAAGTTTATTTTTTATTTTTGGAATTTTATTAAAAAAGGTTACATCTTCATCTACATCCATATTGAGCACATCATAAATGTTTTTATTGTTGTATTTAATTTCTAAAGTTTCATTATTAAATCTTTTTCCATTACAATTTTTACATAGAGTTTCAATATCAGGTAATAATTTCATTTGAATTGTTAAATATCCATTACCCTCACATTCCTTACATGTTCCTTTTTTTAAATTAAATGAGAATTGACCTGGTGAATATCCTCTAATTTTGGATTCTTTTAGATTTGCATATAATTTTCTAATCTCATCAAATAGACCAATGTATGTAGAGGGATTTGACCTAGGTGTTCTTCCTATTGGACTCTGATCTATATTAATAATTTTATCTATATTTTGAATACCTTCTATGGATTTATAAGAATAAGGATTTTGTAATGATCTATATAGTTTTTGACTTATTATTGGATATAGTGTTCCATTAATTAATGTTGACTTTCCTGATCCAGAAACACCTGTAATAACAGTAAGTTGACTTAATGGAATAGATATATTTATGTTTTTTAGATTATTACCTTTAGCTCCTTTTAAAATTATTGAGTTTCCATTTCCTTTACGACTATTTTTTTTAAGTTGACTAACACTTGATATGTGCTTACCAGTTAATGATTTAGATTTTAATAAATTCTTATAAGAGCCTTGAAAAGTAATATTGCCGCCTCGATTACCAGCTCCTGGTCCCATATCAATTATATAGTCAGCTGCTTCCATCATTGCTTTATCATGTTCTACAACAATAATACTATTTCCTAATTTTTTTAATTTATTTAACGAGTTTATTAATAGTTGATTATCCACAGGGTGAAGACCAATACTGGGTTCATCAAGTATATATAATACATTTGTTAATTCTGAACAAATTTGAGAAGCAATTTTTATTCTTTGACTTTCACCACCAGACAATGAAGATGTTTGTCTTGCAACAGTTATATAGCCTAGCCCTATGTTAATTAAAAAGTCTAATCTTTTTGATAATTCTTTTATGATTTCAATTGCAATTTTTTTTTTCTCATTTGAAGTCTTTTCTATACTTTGCAAGCACCATTTTCGCAATTCATAAATGTCAAAATTAGATATGTCAGCAATATTTCTGTTATCTATGAGGAAATGTAGAGATTCTTTTTTTAATCTTTGTCCATTACATTCCTTACACTTAGTTGTTTTGAAAAAATCTTTTGCCCATCTAGATATTTTTTTAGATTTATTATTATTGTATTCATATTCAATAAAGTTAACAATTCCCTCAAAGTTAACTTCGAATTTTTGTGTAACACCAATTTTTTTATTATTAATATGAAATCTATCATTTAAACCATAAAGTATCGCATCTACTCCCTCTTTTTTTATATCTTTAAATTTAGTTGAAAGGGTAAAATTATATTTTTTTCCAATTATCTTTAGTTGTTGAAAAATCCAATTATTTTGATATTTTCCAATCGGCTTAATTGCTCCATTTTCAATACTTAAATTTGGATTTGTTATGATTTTTTCTAAATCAATTAATTCAATTTTTCCAATACCTTTACACTGTTGACAATATCCTTTTGGAGAGTTAAAAGAAAATGAATTAGGTTCGGGATTTTCATATGATATTCCGAAATCTGAACAGTTATAATATTCACTAAAATATTTATAAGTATTTTTTTTAATATTATGAATTACTAGTACACCTTTCCCCTCCTGTAGAGCCAGATTTAAAGAATCTTTTAATCTATTATAAGAATCTTTTTTTATTGTCAATTTATCAATTATAAGTTCAATATTATGATTTTTATATCTATCTAGTCGCAAATCAGGTGATAGTTTAGTGATAGTATTATTTATTCTAACTTTTATATATCCTTTTTTTATTAGTGATTGAAATAATTCGTTATAATGGCCTTTTCTAGCTTTGACAATTGGAGTGAGAATTAAAATTTCGTTGTTTTTATTTTCATTTAGTATTGTTGTTAAAATGACTTTTGGATCTTGTTTTGTCATTTTTTTATTAGTCATAAATGAAACAGGTTCTGCAACTTTTGCATATAACAGTCTTAAATAGTCATATATTTCGGTAGTTGTGCCAACTGTTGATCTTGGATTATTTGATTTAGCTTTTTGGTCAATAGAAATTACTGGGCTAAGACCGCTGATATGATCTACATTGGGTCTTTCAAAATTACCTATAAAACTTCTTGCATAGGTCGAAAAGGTTTCCAGATACCTTCTTTGACCTTCTTTATGAATTGTATCAAATGCTAATGAAGATTTTCCACTACCACTTAAACCTGTAATGACAGTAATTTTATTTAATGGAATTTCAACACTAATATTTTTTAAATTATTTTCTTTTGCACCAATAATTTTGATTTCCATATTATTTAATAATGATTATTTCTTGATTTTTTTTTAATTTTTTAGAGGGAATTAATTGATTCCATATTAATAAATCATCAATTTTCACATCAAATAATCTAGCAATTTCAAATAAATTATCTTTAGGTTTACATATGTATTTTAGTGTATCTATTTTATTAGAAAGAGAGTAGTTGTTATTTGGAATAGTTAAGGTGTAATTTTTGTTTTTATTATTTGAAATATTATTTTTTAAAATCCAAGGGTTAAATTGTTTAATTATTTTATAATTTACATTTAATGATAATGCAAGCTCAGCGATATTATTAATAGTTGTATCTATATTCACTGTTGATAATTCTGGCATCATATAAAAATCATTTTCATTTATTGTGAAACCATATTTGGTAAAATTTGTAATAATTTCTTTGATAGCTATAATTCTGAATACATATCTATATGTTTCATTATTTAACATTAGGTCATAATAATTTGAAACTTTTTGTAATTCAATGGCTTTTTTCAAGCCATTTATTCCCATATTATATGAAGCAGCAGCTAATGTCCAATTATTGAACTCATTATATGCTTTTCTAATGTATTGACATGCTGCATACGTTGATTTTTCTAGATGATACCTTTCATCAATTTCATTATTAATTTCTAACCCGTATTCCAGACCTGTTTTTTTTAAAAATTGCCAAATTCCCTTTGCGCCTGCAGGCGAAGTTAAATTTTCTAAACCACTTTCAGCAATTGCTAAGTATTTAAAATCATCTGGTATATTTTGTTCCTTTAATATTTTTTCGATTATAGGTAAATATTTGAAAGATCTCTTAATTAATAAAATTGTTTTAGATTGCCAGTATGTATTTACCAGAAGTTCTTTATCTAAACGCTCTCGAATATCAAATTGATTTAATGGGACATTTTCTCCAGCAAACGATATTTGATGTGGTAGATTAATAGCATAAATATTATAATTCTCATTTATTTCAAATTGTGCTGAAGATACACCAAAAAATAATAATAAAATTTTAAAAATATGTTTATTGAAAAGTAATTTATGCATTTATTGAATTTGATTTTATATATTGATTAAGTGTTATTCCATTTTTATCCTTTTCAGATAATATAGGTTTATTAATTCCCCATTTAATATTAATATCTGTATCATTCCATTTTAGTGTATATTCATATTCTGGCGAATATTTTCCAAAACATTTATAGTAAAATATTGTATTTTCTTGAAGGGACAAAAATCCATGTGCAAAACCATTTGGAATGAGGAGCCCAAGATGATTACTTCCTGATAATTCTAATGAAAAATATTGACCAAAAGTTTTAGAATTTCTTCTTAAGTCAACTACAACATCTAAAACTTTACCAGATAATACACTAACATATTTTATTTGACCATAAGGATGTTTTTGAAAATGTAGTCCTCTTATGACATTAATTTTTGATACTGATAAATTATCTTGAGAAAACGCAATATTTATTTTATTTTCTTGTTCTTTATCTTTATTCCATAATTCTTTAAACCACCCTCTATTATCTGAGTGAAAATTATTTTCGATGATAAATAAGTCATTGATTTTTGTTTTTATTTTTTTCATTTTTTTAAATTAATATACATTGTTTGATGAAGACCAATATTTTTAATATTATATAATCCTGGAGTACTTATCATATTTAATTTTTTATAAAAATCAATTGCTTTTATTCTAGCATCACACCATAAAATATTAATTTTTTTTTCTTTGAGGATTGCAATTCCTGTTAATAATAATTTTCTTCCTGCACCATGAATTTGATATTTTTTATCAGTCGCCATTGCTCTTAGCCTGTATTGTGAATTTGAGTTAAATTTTGAATTATTTTCCTTAACAAATGTTCCTATACTAATTATTTTCTTATTTATGTATGTTCCTAAGTGAAATGTACTTACATCTTTATCTACTTTTAAGGAGTAGTTGTCATTTTTTATATGAGGCCATAGTACTTTTTTTCTTATGTCATATGTTAATTTACTATCTATTATTTTTACATTCAAAATGATGAAGTTTATTGTTTTGAATTTTTTTCAATATATATGCTTGTTGATGGAAAAGCAAAACTACAATTGTGTTTTTCAATAATGTCCATAATTTTAAAATTAATATCTTCCTTAGTGTTTATGAAATCATCCCAGTTAGATGAGTTGACAAAGAATACAATCATAATATCTAGTGAGCTATCATTAAAATTCATAAATCTTACTCTACCATCATCATTAGTCATAGGATGTTCATTAATCATATTTTGTATGTCCTTAACAATATTTTTAATTTGATCTTTTGTTGTATCATATGTTAAGCCTAGATTAAACTTAGCTCTTCTTACTGGCCGCATACCTAAATTGTCTAATTCGGCATCCACCATTTTTTTGTTTGGTACGGTGACTAGGCTTTTATCAAATGTTCTTAGTCTTGTACTCCTAAATCCAACTTTTTCAACAACACCAGTAATTGTTCCTACTGTAACAATGTCACCAACTATAAAGGGACGATCAAGAAAAATAGTAAATGAACCAAGTAAATTCTCTAAACTTTCTTTTGATGCCATTGCAATTGCAATTCCTCCAACTCCTAATCCAGCTGCTAGTGCTGTCACATTAACATTGAAAATATTACCTATAATAACTAATACACCAATAATAATAGTAATAATTTTTATTGAATCAATAGCAAAAGGTATTAGTTGGTCATCTAATTTTGACTTTGTTTGGCTAGCTTTATTTTTTAATATTTCTCCTAAAAGATCTGTTGATTTTAAAAATAATTGAATAATAAATAATGCTATTATTAATGCATATCCTCTATTCATTATCATCTTAACACCAAATTCATTTGCATCAACCAAGTTCCACTGATTTGGGTATTCTAACTGATTGAATGCAATGTACAGAAAAACCATAAATATGATGTTATTTATAGGTTTATTAAGATATGTATTTAAATTATTGTTTTGTTTATTGAAAATTTTTGTAATTCCAATAATAATACGTTTTGAGATAAATTTTCTTATTAAAAATGACAGGAGGATTATGGATATAAATGTAATCCATTCTGAACCTGAATTATCTAAAAATTGAAAGTTAGTTATATTCATATTAGTTCTTTTTTTTAAATACTAAAATAAGCCTTTCAGAAATTATAGAATTAAATTCACTTAACATATAATCTCCAAAAGTATAAATTAGCTCCATATTTGTTTGATTTGCATAATTAATAAAATCTTGCTTATTAATCAATCTCACTTTTTCGGTAAAAATATATTGATTTTTTTTATCTGCAATAGAAATATGTTTATAAACAAAATTCTTGTCGTATGTCTTGTTAATTTTGAAACGAATTCCATTAATTATTTTTATTTCACTTAGTGGTAGTGGTTTTATAACTTTATCGGAATTGAAGAAATCAATAATAAAATATCCATTTTTTTTCAGGGAAGTCTCTACATTATTGAATACTTTTAAATTATCGTTATCATCATCAAAGTACCCAAAGCTTGTGAAAAGATTTAAAACTACATCATATTTATTATTATAGTTCATACTTCTCATGTCTTGAATATTAAATTTCAATGTATCATTAGTGTGTTTTAATGCACTAGCAATACTTTTTTTTGATAAATCAATACCATCAACATTATATCCTTGCTTATTTAGATGTACTGAATGTCGTCCATTTCCACACCCTAAATCTAAAAAAAATGTGCTTTTATTAAAATTAAACTTATTAATAATATGGTCAATTAACAAAGAAGCTTCATCATCATCTCTATCCTTGTATAGGATATGGTAATATTTTGAATCAAACCAGTTATGAAACCAACTCATAAATTAATTTTTATTTTTTTCTCCATGTCATTCCAGCGGACGGAGAATATGAAGATATCCATCCAAGTTGTTTTAAATGTTGATGATATTTTGTCAGTGATTCAACATCATTACTTAATTTTAATTCAATCTTTTTATCATAATAGTCAGGGAAGGTTTTTTGTTTATTTAATCTCCTTATCCAATTTCTTGCTGCACTTTTCCAGCACTTCATAGGAGCTTTGCCTACTTTCCAGCCTTTTGACTCATAGTAATCATACATTATATGACTTTCATTATTGTTCCCGATTTCTATAAAATATTCCTTAAGTTCTTTTACTGTTGGTTTTTTAAATCTTCTCTGTTTAATTATGGATTTCTTTTTACTTTTTTTAGTATCAATTTCAAAGGATTGTAAGTCTGTAAGTATGGTTGATATGATATTTTGTTTATAAATTTTCACATCTATGGTGTCATTATTTTTCACAATTACATCAATAAATTTTTTTTTATATAGACTATTTAAACCATTTTTTATTTTAAAAATCGATAATGTTGTATTATTAGATACTTCAATTAGTTTAATAGTACAATATTCTTCTTTTTCATTTAATTGGTTAATATTAATTAACTCAGCAAGTATTAATGTGGAATTTATTCCAATTTTTTTTACTAAATGCTTATTTAAGAAAAAGTATTCGGAACCAGAAAGTAGTAAATTAAATATATTCATAACTTAATCTAAGTTATTAATACCTTTAAAGATTTCCAAAGTTATTTTAAATTGACACATGATTTCCATATGTTATCATCCGTTGGGGGGTTAGCTGTAATTATAATTTTTGATTTTTTAATGGGGTGAATAAATTCAATAATTCTAGAATGTAAATTGATACTACCATCATTATTTGTTCTGGAAAATCCGTATTTAATATCACCCTTTATTGGCGACCCAATTGTTGAAAGTTGTGCTCTGATTTGATGATGTCTTCCAGTCATAAGGTTAATTTCATACAGATAATAATTATTTAATTTTTTAACTAATTGAAATCTTAATTTTGCCATTAGATATCCTTTTTTTTCTTCATTTATTGCGAAAGATTTATTTAGTTTTCTATTTTTTTTTAAATAATGGATTAATACATCATTTTTAACAGATATTTTATTTTTTACTATTGCCCAGTATTTTTTTACTATTTTTTTTTCTCTAAAAATCTTAGTCATTTTAGATAATGATTTGCTGGTTTTTGATAAAATTACAATTCCACTTGTTGGTCGGTCAATTCTATGAGGTAACCCTAAATATACATTACCTGGTTTGTTGTATTTTTTTTTGATGTAACTTTTTACAATATCAATTAGAGTTTTATCGCCAGACTTATCTCCCTGAACAGGAATTCCATTAGGTTTATTTACTATGATTAAATGATTATCTTCATAAAGAATCCAGCTTGTCATTATTTAATTATATTCTTCATCCTTGTTTGGAAATTGCATTTTTTTTACATCATTAATATAGTTTGATACAGCATTATGAACAATATTAGATAGATCACTGTATCTTCTTAAAAATCTAGGATTAAAATCACTATTAATACCAAGCATATCATGCATAACTAAAACTTGACCATCTACATTTAAACCTGCACCAATACCAATTATTGGAATATCAACTGAATCTGTTATTTCTTTTGCTAGTTTTGCTGGAATTTTTTCTAATACAATTGCAAAACAGCCTGCATTTTTTAATTTTATTACATCTTCTTTTAATTTTTTAATTTCTTGTACTTCCTTAGCACGAACAGTATAAGTTCCAAATTTATATATAGACTGAGGAGTTAATCCTAAATGACCCATTACTGGTACTCCAGAATCAATAATTCTTTTTACAGATTCTTCTACTTCAGATCCACCTTCTAATTTTACTGCATGTGCTCCTGATTCTTTCATAATTCTCACCGATGATTCTAGTGCTTTTTTTGAATTCCCTTGATATGAGCCAAATGGTAAATCCACTACAACTAAGCATCTTTTACTTCCTCTAACAACTGATTTAGCATGATATATCATTTCATCTAGAGTGATTGGTAAAGTTGTTTCATGACCTGCCATTACATTTGATGCTGAATCTCCAACTAATAGAATATCAATATTAGATGAATCTAGTAGTTTTGCAAAAGAATAGTCATATGCTGTGAGCATAGCAATTTTCTCCCCATTTCTTTTCATTTCTTCCAGTGTATGGGTAGTAATTCGAGTATATTTTTGATTATTATTCATTAAGTGTATCTTTTTGTTCCATCATAGAGTCAATTACTCTTAGATATTCTAATTTAAATTCTTCTTGTCTATTAATTAAAAATTTAATTGAATCATTTAGTATTGTATTTATATTTTTTAATTTTTTATTTTTTTCCATTTGATTTTTTAAATCTTTAGTTAGAGTATACATAAAATTACCATTCTCATTAATAATATCCTCAAATGGTTCATATCTTTTATTTTGACTTCTTAATGAATCAATTAATTTATTATTAGATTTCAATTGAATTTCTAATAATTCAATTACAGATTCTAATTCTTTAACAGCATCTAATTTTTCTTGATTTAATAATTTTTGAATTTCTTTTTTTTCTTCCAACAAAATTTTAGCATCCTCTTCAGAGAGATTTAATACTTTATTTATTCCATTATAATTTTCAAGAGCTGAAATATAAAAATAATCAATCATAACTTGTGTATTTTCACCTATATAAAATCCAAATTTTCCAGGATTTAATATACTGTCTATTTTATTAAAGTTTTCTCTATATTCAAATTGTCCATTAATATAAAATTCATATTTATTATTTTTTGTTCTTATTAATATTTCATTTCTATCATTCCTATTTAAATTTTCTGAGAATATCCAGTCATTTGTTAAATGGTGTAGTTTTTCATTTTTTAAATGACTTAGTCGATATTGCTTGACTCCATTAGTTTCAAAAATTAATGCTTCTTGATTATCTGGATTATATTTGAGTATGATTCCTATTGTTTGACCAGTTTCCCCTTGTATTTTTTGTAAAACAAAACTGTTTTCTTCATTTTTTAACCTATATGATAGTTTTAACTCAAAGTACATTAAATCATTTTCCCAACCAATAATGAGTGGATATGGTGAATTATTACTACCTAAACCATAATATCCAAGAGAATCAATTATAATAGCATATTTTCCATCTAATGCTGTTATTGTTGGGAAAATAGATTTTTGATTATTAAAATCTTCAGTGATGATTCTTTCTAAGAAGATTTCATTAATTTTATTTTCTTGTGATAAAACTATGCAAGAATAAATTAAAAAGTAAAAGATAATTAGTGGTCGATACATCAAACTATTTTTTTTTATTACTCCAAATCTACAAAAATTATATATTTGCTTTATGAAAAATTATTTATCAATCTTTTTTATTATTCTATTTTTTTCCTGTGAAAATGATATTGAAATAAATGATACATGGAAAGATATCCCTGTAATATATGCTATTTTAAATTCTGGTACACAAGAGGATGCTGATGGTTATGGTTTTGAAGACCCTAATCCATTTACTGAGTTTGATTTTGATGGAGATACAGATTCTGATTTAAATAATCTTCACTTTGTTCGTGTTCAGAAAAGTTTTCTAGGGGAAGAGTCAGCTTATAATTATATGAATATTTCAGATTCAATTTATTATGATAATAATAATCTGTCTGTATGGGCTGAAGTTATTGATCCTAATTATTTAGGTAGTGTAAATCCTGCCCAAATTTCACTAATTCATGTAGGTGAAAATGAATTAGAGCAATTAGGTATAGATAAATTAGATGGTAATTTTTCTATTGATAATCATTATTTATATCGTTTTCCAAACATAAATGATATTAATTTTAATAATCCGGATCCTAATGTCACCGATATTTCCGATTTATGTCAAGGAGGAGATTGCAATCATTTATATAAAATATGTGTTTTAAATAATTTAACTGGTGATACTGCTTATGCTATAACAAATATTGTGCAACCTTTAGAAATGTTTAAGCCCCATGCACATGGTCCAACATCTATTTTAAAATTGGGATTAGAAAGTACTCCGTTTCAAATTGATATACAACCGTCAATAAATGCAAAGATGTATTCAGTTTCTTTAAGATTTAATTATTTAGAACAGTCTAGAGATTCTTATCTTTTTGATGTTGAAAACGGAAATGCTTTACCAACTACTGGGGTGGTTGCAAAATATGTTGACTGGACATTTAGCGAAGTGGTAATTACAGATCAAAATCAATTAAATGGCTCAGGTAATAGAATTAAAAAATCTTTTTACGGTGCGGAATTTTTCACATATCTAAAAAGTACTATTTCGGAACAAGATGCATCACAGCCTGAATTTTATAGATACCCTATTAATACTTTTTATCAAAATTTTGAAAATAGTCAAGCTGTTGCAGGTATTTATCACAGGTGTATTGATTTAAATATTACAGCTGTTAATACTGAGTTGTACACATATCTTAATGCTAATGCACCAAATTATGGATTGAATCAAGAGAGACCTGAATATAATAATGTAGAAAATGGAATCGGACATGTTTCTTCTAGAAGTGTATTAAATATGAATAATCTTCGAATTGATAAACAAGCTAGTGACTCCTTATCTTTTGGTCAAATTACTAAAAATCTTAATTTTGCATGTTTCAGTAACTTAGGAACAGGTTATTTAGATATAAATTTTGGCTATTATTGTGACAATTAAAAGTGTCATTTTGTCACTTTTTTATTAATTTGTCATATAAATATATTTAAATTTATGACAATTTGAATAATTATTCTATTTGGTATAATCTTTGAGATAATACAAATTAATAATAATAAAAATATAATCATTATGAGTAAAATAATAGGTATTGATTTAGGAACAACAAACTCATGTGTTTCAGTAATGGAAGGAAATGAGCCTGTTGTCATTCAAAATAGTGAAGGTAAAAGAACAACACCCTCTGTAGTTGCTTTTGTAGAAGGAGGTGAAAGAAAAGTTGGAGATCCTGCTAAAAGACAGGCAATTACAAATCCTGAAAAGACAATTTATTCTGTAAAAAGATTTATGGGTGAAAAGTACGACAATGTTAAGTCAGAATTTGGGTCTATTCCATACAAGGTGGTTAAGGGAGATAATAATACAGCTAGAATAAAAATTGATAAAAGAGATTATACTCCACAAGAAATTTCTGCTATTATACTTCAAAAAATGAAGAAAACTGCTGAAGATTACTTAGGTTCTCAAGTAAGCGAAGCAGTTATTACTGTTCCTGCATATTTTAATGATTCTCAACGACAAGCTACTAAAGAAGCAGGGGAGATAGCAGGATTAAAAGTAAGAAGAATTATTAATGAACCAACTGCTGCAGCTTTAGCATATGGTTTGGATAAAAAAACATCTGATTTAAAAATTGCTGTTTTTGATTTAGGTGGTGGTACATTTGATATATCAGTTCTTGAATTAGGTGATGGTGTTTTTGAAGTTAAATCTACTAATGGAGACACACATTTAGGAGGCGATGATTTTGATTTAGCAATAATTAACTGGTTAGCTGAAGAATTTAAAACACAAGAGCAAATTGATTTAAGAGAAGATCCAATGGCTCTTCAACGATTAAAAGAAGCTGCAGAAAAAGCTAAGATAGAGCTTTCATCTAGTTCTCAAACAGAAATTAATTTACCTTATGTAACAGCTACATCCTCTGGCCCTAAACATTTAGTTAAGACTCTAACTAGAGCACATTTTGAAAAAATATCTGATTCATTAATTCAAAGATCATTAGAGCCATGTAAAAAAGCTGTTAAGGATGCAGGTTTAAGTCCTAATGAGATTGATGAAATTATTTTAGTAGGTGGTTCAACTAGAATTCCTGCTATACAAAAAATAGTAAAAGATTTTTTTGGTAAAGAACCATCTAAAGGAGTAAATCCAGATGAGGTTGTTGCTGTCGGTGCAGCTATTCAAGGTGGAGTTTTAGCGGGAGATGTTAAAGATGTTTTATTATTAGATGTTACACCATTGTCTTTAGGTATTGAAACTCTTGGTGGAGTGTTTACTAAGCTTATTGAAGCAAACACTACTATTCCTACTAAAAAATCTGAAGTTTTTTCAACAGCTGCTGATAACCAACCAGCAGTTGATATTCATGTTTTACAAGGAGAAAGGTCAATGGCTAAAGATAATAAAACTATGGGCCGTTTTCAATTGTCAGATATTCCGCCTGCTCCAAGAGGAGTGCCTCAGATTGAAGTTGCTTTTGATATTGATGCAAATGGTATGATAAATGTGTCTGCAAAAGATAAAGCAACAAATAAAGAGCAAAAGATTGTTATTGAGGCTTCCTCAGGTTTAAGTGATGATGAAATAGAAAAAATGAAAAAAGAAGCAGAAGCTAATGCTGAGAGTGACAAGAAAATGAAAGATGAAGTTGATAAATTTAACACTGCAGATACATTAATTTTTACCACAGAGAAGCAATTAAAAGAACATGGAGATAAGTTGCCCTCTGAAAAAAAGAAAGCAATTGAAGAGGATTTATCTAATTTGAAAAAAGCTTATGCTGATAAAAATTTAGAATCTATTGATGCAGCAGTTGAAAAATTAAATCAATCTTGGCAAAATGCATCTGAGGAAATGTATAAAGCAACTCAAAATAAACAGCCTAATGCAGATGCTGCAACTAATCAAAAAACTTCTAACGAATCTGGTGATGATGTTACGGATGTAGACTTTGAAGAAGTAAAAGAAGATAAGTAAGGTATGTATATTTAACTTTTCATTAAAAAAGGCTCCATTTGGAGCCTTTTTTTTTATGGTAGTGAGAATTTTTTTTCTAATTCTTGTACATATTGTCTAAAATCTTTGTCTGTATCTACAAGATTATTTACAGTTTTACAGGCATGTAATACTGTTGCATGATCTTTGCCACCGCATCTTGCTCCGATATTTGCTAAAGAAGATTTAGTTAATTGTTTAGAAAAATACATTGCAAGTTGTCTTGCTTGTACAATATTTCTTTTTCTTGTTTTAGATTTCAATGTATCAATTGATAAGTCAAAATAGTCACAAATAACCTTTTGTATATAATCAATAGATACTTCTCTTGTTGTATTTTTTACAAATCTATCAATCATTTCTCTAGCAAGTGAAATCGATATTTCTTTTTTATTTAAAGAAGCTTGGGCAAGTAAGGATATTAATGCACCTTCTAATTCTCTAATATTTGTTGAAATACTATATGCTAAATATTCTAAAACATCATTAGCTATATCAATACCGTCAGTATGCATTTTCTTTTTTAAAATAGCAATTCTGGTTTCTAAATCAGGTTGCTGAAGATCAGCTGATAATCCCCATTTAAATCTAGATAAAAGCCTTTGTTCCATTCCAGTTAAGTCAACAGGTGGTCTATCTGATGTTAATATAATTTGTTTATTGTTTTGGTGCAAATGATTGAAAATATGGAAAAATATATCCTGTGTTTTTTCTTTAGACGAAAAAAATTGGACATCATCAATAATAAGAGTGTCAACCATTTGATAAAAATGTGAAAAATCATTTCTCGTATTATTTCTTATAGATTCAATAAATTGCTGAGTAAATTTTTCCGCAGAAACATATAATACTGTTTTACCTGGGTGTAATTCTTTTATTTTAATTCCAATAGCATGAGCTAAATGTGTTTTTCCTAATCCCACTCCTCCATATATTAAAAGTGGATTAAATGATGTTCCTGCAGGTTTTTGTGCTACAGCAAAGCCAGCAGACCTTGCTAATCTATTACAAGATCCTTCAATAAAATTTTCAAATGAATAGTTTATATTTAGTTGAGAATTAATTTGAACTTTTTTAAGGCCAGGAATTATAAAGGGATTTTTAAATTTTTTATCTAAAACTTGAATTGGAACTGAGTGAGCAGGATTATTGTTTAGTTTTTTATTTATACTTGGTATTTCAACTGAATAAGGAGATTTTTTATCATTATTAATAATAATATTATATAATAACTTACCCTCTTTACCAAGTTCTTTTTTTATTGCTGTCTTGATAAGGTCAATATAATTTTCTTCTAACCACTCGTAAAAGAATTTACTTGGAACTTCTACAGTAAGTATACTTTTCTTTAATTTAATAGGACGAATTGGTGAAAACCAAGTATCATAACTTTGGCTATTAATATTATCTTTAATAAAAGACAAGCATTTTGTCCAGACGATTTCGGGGGTTAGTTCCATGTATTCTTTTAAGCTTTTTTTATATTTTAAATTTAATATTAAGCGGAAAACTTGGGTAATATTACACTTGGTCGCTTTGAAATAAAACTTGCCGTAAATGTGTGAAGAAAAAAGTTTAAAAAAAAATTTTTTTGCTATTGTTTTATATTTTTTTTAGTGCTAAATTAAAGGCGTTTGTGGAATGTTCATTCTATTCATGTCTAATTTGTTTATAATTTTTTTTAATGTATAATTTATCTGTACTAATACTTAGAATGTTAGTATCTTCATTTTTATAATTTAAATTTGGTGCTTTTATTCCATTAATTAATTTTTTGTTTGATACAAAAATTCTTGCTTCATCCCATAAATCATTATTTATAAAATTATTTAATAATTTAGCTCCACCTTCAATAAGAATAGATTTAATACCTTTTTTATACAAAATGTTCATCATTATATTTAAAATTTTGTCATTATCATAATCTTGAAAATTATGATTGATATAATTTATATATTCTATATTTTCTATTTTAGAATTTATATTTTCATTAAAAATTATAGTCTTTGAATTTTTATTAAATATTTTCAATGATTTATTTTTTAATATATGATTTCTGTCAATTGTAATTCTTATTGGATTATCACCTTTGACTTTACGAGTTGTTAGTTCAGGATTATCACAAGTCACCGTATTAGTGCCTACCATAATTGCATCAATTTCACTTCTCCATTTGTGTGATAATAACAAGCTATCTTTGTTACTTATTTGTGTAATTCCTTTTGAGAGTGTATTAATGAATCCATCTTTTGATTCAGCCCATTTAAGTATTATGAAAGGTCTATTAAATTTATGATTAGTAAAATATTGATAGTTAATTTTCTCACATTGATCTATTAGAACACCAACAATAACTTTTGAATGTTTTTTTAATTTACTTATTCCTCTACCATTAACTTTTTTGAATGGATCAATTGTGCCTATTACAACTTCTGGTATTTTATATTTTATTATCAGGTCCATACATGGAGGGGTTTGACCAAAATGTGAACAAGGTTCTAAATTAACATATAACGTTGATTGTTTTAATATTTTTTTATAATCTAATGGGTGTTTTTTTTTCAAATCAATTATTGCATTTTTTTCCGCATGATTACCTCCATATTTTTTATGATAACCACTCCCAATTATTTTATTTTTCAATACAATAACACATCCAACTAAAGGATTAGATTTAGTTTTATTTTTACCTAGAATAGCAAGTTCTAGGCATTTTTTCATAAATTTTATATGCTTTTTCACAATTCAAAAATAATCTAATTTCTTATTATCTTTAATTATGTTTAAAATTGATTACATAAAGATAAAGTTTGAAGAATCATTGATAAATCATTATTCTGCTAATGAAATATTATCAATGTGGAATTTATGGGTGCTAAAATATATATTTAAAATATCTCAAATTGATTATATTCTTAATAGAAATTATGTGGTTTTACAACGTCATAAAAAACAGGTGGATAATTTAATTAAACATCTGCTCAAAAATCAACCAATTCAGTATTTTTTTGGTTTTACATATTTTAAAAATTTAAAAATTATTATTAACGATAATGTTTTAATTCCTAGACCTGAGACTGAAGATTTAATTGATATTTTTTTTTCACAAACTAATTTTTTTTCTTTTAAAAAGATTATTGATATAGGAACAGGTTCAGGATGTATTGCAATTGCAATTAAAAAAAAAATAGAATCTCATGTTTATGCAATAGATATTTGTGATGAAGCTCTTAAAATTGCTAAACAAAATTCAGTTGCAAATAATGTTCAGGTTGAATATAATAAAATTGATATTTTAAATATTAATAACCATCATTTATTGCCTAAAATTGATTGCATTGTTAGTAATCCTCCATATGTCCTTCCATTAGAAGTGCCTAATGACTCCATAATTCATTCAGAACCAAAAAATGCAATTTTTGTTCCACCTGATAATCCATTAATTTTTTATGAAGCTATAATTAAGTTTGCAAATTCTAATTTAAATTTAGGTGGAAAAATTTTTTTAGAAATAAATCCTATACTAATTTCAGATTTAACTAATCTAATAAAAAAATATGGGTATTTTAATATCAAAATTCATAATGATTTTTATCAAAAAAAAAGATTTATAGTTGTATCTTCTTAAGTATATGTCAGATAATTTAATTAAAAAAAGGATTATAGAATTACAGGATTTATTAAATCGGTATAATTACCTTTATTATGTTTTAGATGCTCCAGAAGTAAGTGACTATGAATTTGATTCATTGATGTCTGAATTAATTAAATTAGAAAATCAGTATCCTGAACTCACAAATGATTTCTCTCCCACAAATAGAGTTGGTGGTCAGCCTATTGATTCATTTAAAACAATCCCTCATAAATATCCTATGCTATCCTTGTCTAATACTTATGCTAAAAATGAGTTAGAAGAATTTGATACAAGAGTAAAAAAAATATTAAATATTGATAGTATTGATTATACGTGTGAGTATAAATATGATGGTGTTGCAATATCTATTGTTTATGAAAATGGTATTTTAAAACATGGAGTAACTAGAGGAAATGGTATTGCTGGTGATGATGTAACTAACAATATCAAAACTATTAAATCTATTCCGTTAAAATTATTTGGTGATTACCCTAAATTATTTGAAATAAGAGGAGAAATTTTTATAAAAAAAAATAATTTTAAAAATATAAATTATCAAATCGAAAAAAAAAAAAATAAAACTATTAGAAGATTATAATAATAAGAAATCAAATAAAGATTTGTCGATTGAAGATTTAAATAAATTACAAAAAAAATATATTGCTGAAAATAATAAATTAGAAAAGTATTCAAATGCTAGAAATTTTGCATCCGGTAGTTTAAAATTACTTGATAGTTCAAAAGTTGCAAAACGAAATTTAGATTGTGTTCTATATGCATTATATGGTGAAAATCTTCCACATGATAATCATTTAGATAACTTAGAAAAAGCAAAAAGTTGGGGTTTTAATATATCGAATAGTATTACAGTATCTAATAATATTACTCGCCTGATGGAAAATATTAATAGAATTGATATACAAAGAAATACTTTACCTTTCGAAATTGATGGTGTAGTAATTAAAGTAAACAAAATAAGTTATCAAAATATTTTAGGTAATACAGCTAAATCACCCCGTTGGGCTATTTCTTATAAATTCAAGTCTATTCAAGCTGAAACTTTATTAAAAAATATCACATATCAAGTTGGAAGAACTGGATGTATTACCCCAGTTGCAGAACTGTCTCCTGTAAATCTTGCAGGAAGTGTAATTAAAAGAGCTAGCTTACATAATTATGAATATATTAAAAAAATGGGATTACAAATAGGTGATACTGTAATAATTGAAAAAGGAGGTGATGTTATTCCTAAAGTTGTTTCTATTAATTTATTAAAAAGAAATAATTTATGCAGGAATATTAATTTTATTATTAATTGTCATTCCTGTGGATCTAGATTGGAAAAGAATCAAACAGAAGCAAATTTTTATTGTTTAAATATTTATAATTGTTTGCCTCAAAGAATTGGAAGTGTTGAACATTTCATTTCTAGAGATGCACTGAATATTCAAACATTAGGTTCTAAAACAATTGAACTATTATTTAAAGAATTACTTATATCAAATATTTCTGATTTATATTTTTTAAATTTAGATTCATTTATTGGTTTACCTGGTTTTGGAGAAAAATCAGGCTCTGTAAAAAAAGCTGAAAATATACTTTTTAGTATTAATGAGTCTAAAATGATTCCATTTGATAAAGTTTTATATGGTTTAGGTATTAGATATGTTGGTAAAACTGTTTCAAAAAAACTTGTAAATTATTTTAGGTCAATAAGTAAATTGATGGCAGCATCGTATGAAGATTTATTAGAAGTCGATGAAATTGGTGAAAAAATAGCTCAAAGTGTAGTTGGTTTTTTCTCGAACAGTTATAATTTAAATCTCATTAATAGATTGCAAAAGGCTGGATTGTTATTTGAAATTCAAACTCATAAAAATAAATCTTATAAACTATTAAAATTATCGTTTGTTATTTCAGGATCATTTACTGTTTCAAGAGAGGATTTAAGAAATATAATTGAGGATAATGGAGGTAAAAATATGACTTCAATTTCTTCAAAAACAAGTTTTTTAATATCTGGTGAAAAAATGGGTCTTAAGAAAAAAGAAAAGGCTATTAGATTAAATGTTCCTATAATATCTGAGTTTGAATTCTATGAAATGCTTAAATAAATTATAATAAATATTACCTTAGATTTTATGTTAAATCAATTCAAATTAAAAATAGCTTCTTTTATATTAAAGAATGAGTTTCTTAAGAATGATGAGTCACAAGAACTGATTACATTATCAAGTTCAAAAAAAATTGGTCTTTTATTTGAAGCTGACCATTCACAATCTATTCAATGTGTAAAACAACTCCTTAAGTATTTTTCAAAGTTCCATTTTTCTATTGATGCATTGGGTTTTGTAAATAGTAGAAAAGAGGACTCTGTTCATATTTCTACAATTCATATGAATTATTTTAATTTGACGGATTTAAATTTGTTCGGAATACCTAATTCTCAAAAAATTAAACAATTTTGTGAAAATGAATATGATATTTTAATTAATTTATCATTGAATAATAATTTTCAATTAAAATATTTAGCATTTACATCTAATGCAAAATATAAGGTTGGTATCTTTGATTCAGATAAAGTGTTTAATTATGATTTGATGTTTAAATTAAAGGTTAAAACTTTAGATTATTTTATAGAACATTTGATATATTATTTAGAATTAATTGATAAAAACAATGAGAAACAATAAGTTAATAGGCACAGGAGTTGCTTTAGTTACTCCATTTAATGAGGATTATACTATAGATTTTCCGTCACTTAAAAGATTGATAGAAAATCTTCTTGAAAATAATATTGATTATTTTGTGGTAATGGGTACAACTGCTGAATCGGCTACACTCTCATTACAAGAACAAGATCAAGTGATTTACTTTGTAAATCAAATAGTAAAAAATAAAATTCCTATTGTTATTGGTGTTGGAGGTAATAACACTATGGATGTGATAGCTAGAATAAAGAATCTTGACTTATCAAATGTAGAAGCTATACTTTGTGTGTCTCCATATTATAATAAACCATCTCAAGAAGGATTAGTTTTTCATTATGAAAAAATTGCAGAAGTATCTCCAGTAGATATAATTATGTATAATGTTCCATCTAGGACGGCAGTAAATATTGAAGTTAATACTGTAGAGTATTTATCTAATAAATATTCAAATATTATAGCAATCAAAGAAGCATCAGGCAATATTGCTCAATGTATGGATTTGATTACGAAATGTCCTGATGACTTTATGATTATTTCAGGTGATGATAAAATGACTTTACCTATTATTTTGTTAGGTGGTGTTGGAGTTATTTCTGTACAAGCAATGGTATTTCCATTAACTTTTAGTGACATGGTCACATCTGCATTAAATGATAACTTTAATAATGCAAGCAAGCAGCATTATAAATTATTAAAAAGTGTTGATTTATTATATGTCGATGGTAATCCATCTGGTATTAAGGAAGCATTGTCTTTTCTTAAAATATGTAATTCAAATCAAGTTCGACTTCCTTTGGTTAAAATGAAAAAAGAGAATGCTGAAGCTCTACATAATTGCTTAAATACTTTTAGTAATAAAAGATAATTTTTTTCGTTTTTTATATTGACTGAATACACTTTATTTAATAGCTTTGAAAATCTTATTTAGAACATAATAAAAAAATTAAGAAAATGATTACAAAAGATATAGAATTAATTGATCAAAAGATATCTAAAGAAAGTGCTTTTATTGATGATTTATTTCTTGAAATAAATAAAACAATTGTAGGTCAAGAACATATGATTGAAAGATTGTTAATTGGTTTGTTGGGTTCAGGTCACATTTTATTAGAAGGAGTCCCAGGTTTAGCAAAAACACTTGCTATAAATACACTTTCAAGTGCTATTAAAGGTAAGTTTAATCGAATTCAATTTACACCTGATTTATTACCATCTGATGTTATTGGGACTTTAGTGTATAATATTAAAGCAGGAGATTTCAGTATTAAAAAAGGACCAATTTTTGCAAATTTTATTTTAGCTGATGAAATTAATCGATCACCTGCTAAAGTGCAAAGTGCTTTACTTGAGGCAATGCAAGAAAGACAAGTAACAATTGGAGATGAAACATATCCATTAGATAATCCTTTTTTAGTTTTAGCTACTCAAAATCCTGTTGAGCAAGAGGGGACATATCCATTACCAGAAGCTCAAACTGATCGTTTTATGCTTAAGACTATTATTGATTATCCTAAGAAAGAAGAAGAAAAAATAATTATTAGAAATAATTTATCAGAAAAAACAACAAAAATTAAACCTGTTGTTTCAATAAAAAAAATTATTGATTCTAGAAAATTAATTAATCAGATTTATATGGATCAAAAAATTGAAAATTATATTCTTGATATAGTATTCTCAACTAGAAATCCAAAAGAATATAATTTAAAAGATTTAGAAAATTTAATCAATTTTGGCTCTTCTCCTAGAGGAAGTATTAATTTAGCAAAAGCTGCAAAAGTATATGCATTCATTAAAAGAAGAGGTTATGTGATACCAGAGGATGTTAGAGCAATTTGTCACGATGTACTAAGACATAGAATTGGTTTGTCCTATGAAGCTGAAGCTGAAAATATAACTACTGAAGAGGTTATTGATAAAATTTTAAACACAATCGAAGTCCCATAATGGAAACATCTGAGCTATTAAAAAAAGTTCGTAAGATAGAAATTAAGACAAAAAGATTAACTAATAATCTTTTTACTGGTCAGTATCATAGTGCATTTAAAGGTAAGGGTATGCTTTTTAGTGAGGTAAGAAAGTATGTTCCTGGTGATGATGTAAGAGATATTGACTGGAATGTAACTGCAAAATTGTCTGAACCTTATATTAAAATATTTGAAGAGGAAAGAGAGTTAACTTTAATGCTTATGGTAGATGTGTCAGGTTCCGAATTGTTTGGTACTTCGATGCTGAAAAAGGATATTATAACTGAAATATGTGCAGTTCTTTCATTTTCTGCAATGCAGAATAACGACAAAGTTGGAGTGTTATTTTTTACTGATGAAATTGAGTTGTTTATTCCTCCAAAAAAAGGAAAAAAACATATATTACGTATTATACGAGAGTTAATTAATTTTAAACCTACGAGAAAAAAAACGAATATTTCTAAAGCATGTCAATACTTAAATAATATTGTCAAAAAGAAATCTATTATATTTATTTTATCTGACTTTCTTGATAATAATTTTCAACAATCATTAAATCTTTTATCAAAGAAACATGATTTAAATGGTATAAGAGTATATGATAAATTCGAAAAAAGTCTTTTTCCTATAGGCTTAAGTTTGTTTTTTGATCCAGAAACTGATTCACATCTTTGGGTAGATACAGCCGATAAAGAAGTTAGAAATAATATTCAAAAATCTTTTTATGATAAAGAGATTTATTGTAAAAAATCATTTTTAAAAACAGGTGGCTCAATTGTTGATATATCAACAAATGAATCATATGTTGTCAAATTATTAGAGTTATTTAAGAAAAAATGAAATATATATATTTTGTATTATTATTAATTTCATGTTCATTGTTTTCACAAAGTCTTATAATTGAAACTGATACAAATTTTTTACGTATTGGTGAACAATTTGATTTAAAATTAAAGGTTTATGATGTCGAAAAAGAAAATATTATTTGGCCCTTGGGAGATTCAGTTTTAAATGATTTTGATTTAATTAATGAAGAGTCATCTTTGTTGTTTTTTCAAAGTGATACTTATGTGTACAAAAATTATCTTTTAACTTCATTCGATACTGGTAAATTTATTATTGATAGTATATATGTGTTAAATCAATTAAATGATACTCTATTTTCTAATTCTTTAATTATGAATTTTATTGCAATGCCTTTAGATTCAACGGATAAGTTTTTTGATATAAAGCCACCAAAAAAAATACCCTTTTTAACTCGAGAATTATTATATTATTTACCATACTTTTTACTATTTTTATTTTTATGTATTTGTATATATACTTATGTTAAGTTTTTTAATCAAAAGCCAGTTCAAAATAATGATTTTCTTACTCCATCTATTCCAATCGATGTGTATTTTTTAAATAAATTAAGTGATTTGAAAAAAAAGAAATATCTAGAAAGTAAAAAATATAAAGATTTTTACACTGAACTATCTGAAATCTTTAGAGGGTACTTAGAGTTAAGGTTTAATATTTCTGCTTTAGAATCAACTTCCTATGAACTAAAGAATATGTTAAATGATTTAAATATAAAAGAGCAATGGTTTACTAATTTTTTCAGAAATAATGATATTGTCAAATTTGCAAAAGGTATACCTCCTTTAAAAGAGAGTAAAGATTTTTTAACTAGTGTTCAATTATTCATTAAATCAAATGGTGCAGGTGATCTTGATAATATAAACAATAAAGAATAAATACCATTATATGAATTTTTTACATCCTCTTTTTTTCTGGTTATTATTATTGATACCAATTTTAATTGTATTCTATTTTTTTAAGGGAAAAAATCAATTTTCAAGTATTTTATTTACTATTCCAACTAAAATGTCATTTGGAATCAAAGCAAAACTATATCCTTTATTATTTATATTTCGTCTATTAACTATTATATTTCTTGTTTTTGCTTTAGCAAGACCTCAATCGACAGAAGTAAGTAGTGATACACTAAAAAAAGAAGGTATAGATATTATGATTGCAATGGATATTTCTAGTAGTATGTTAGCTGAAGATTTCAAGCCTAACAGACTAGAATCTGCAAAAGAGTTAGCGATTGAATTTATAAACAGGAGAAAAAATGACAGGATTGGTTTAGTTACATATGCCTCTGTTAGTTTTACTCAATGTCCTTTAACTACTGATCATGATATTTTAATTAATATGATGAATGAAGTTAAAACAGGAATTTTAACAGATGGAACTGCAATTGGTGTTGGATTATCCAATTGTATTAACAGATTAAAGGATAGTAAAGCTGATAGTAAAATAATTATTTTACTTACTGATGGTGAGAATAATAGTGGTGTTATTGATCCAATTAGTGCAGCAAACATTGCTAGAAAATATAATATAAAAACTTATACTATTGGAGTTGGATCTTATGGGACAGCTCCTTATCCAGGCGAAGATGTATTTGGTCGACCAACATATTATAATGTTCCCTCTAATATTGATGAAGATATGTTAACATTAGTTGCAGATACAACTGGGGGAGTATATTTTAGAGCAGATAAAAAAAGTAAATTAGCTCAAATTTATGAAGAAATTGAGTTGCTTGAAAAAACTGAAATAGAAGAGATTAAATATTATAATGTAACAGAAAAGTATTTTGTATTTTGTCTAATTGCATTTTTATTATTTATTATTGAGTTGTTATTAGATTATACTATTTTTAGAAAAGTTGTGTAGTGGATTTTGCAAAACCTGAATTATTAAATCTTTTTTTTGGAATACTTGTCTTAACTCTTGTATTTTACATTTATTTTATTTGGCAAAGAGATATAGTAAACAATCAATTTAACAAAGATATCTTTAAAAAGATAAATCCTAATTATAGTAGTATTTTAAAAATAATACATTTTATAATTAGGTTAATTATTGTTTGTTTATTGATTTTTGCACTGGCAGGCCCAAGATTAGGCTCAAAACTAAAAACTGTGACAAGAGAGGGAGTAGATGTAGTATTTGCTTTAGACATATCAAAAAGTATGTTGGTTGAAGATGTTGCTCCAAATAGACTATTAAAAAGTATACAAATTATATCAAAAGCAATTGATGATTTAGTTTCTGATAGGATAGGTATTATAGTATATGCTGGCGAAGCATTACCATTAATGCCTCTGTCTTTGGATTATTCTATGGCTAAATTATTAATTAAAAGTATTGATACTGATATGTTGCAGCTTCAAGGAACAGATGTTTCAAGTGCAATTTCATTATCAAATTCATTTTTTGATAATGATGAAAGAAGTAAAATTATTTATATTATCTCGGATGGTGAAGAACACGAAGGGGATTATCAGGAAGAAATTACAGGTTTAGTTGAGAAAAATACAGTAATTTGTGCAATTAATATTGGTACTCAAGCAGGTGGTCCAATACCGGTAAAGAATGTACAAAAATTATATTATAAGAAAAATAAAAATGGAGATGTTGTGATTTCTAAATCAAGCTCAGAAGCTTTACAGTCAATTTCTTCATTTTGCAACGGTTCATTTATAAAGACTAACAATACAAGTGATGCAGTAGAGTTTATATTTAATAATATGAAAAATTTGGATAAGTCAATTGAAGATGAAGAAGTTTATTCAGATTATGAAGATCAATTTCAATGGTTTTTAGCTTTTGCTTTATTCTTTCTATTGATAGACTTGATATTAACTCAAAAGAAAATTAATTTTATTAGAAAAATAATTAAATAATGATTAAAAGTGTTTTTTTCTTTTTTCTTTTGCTTTCTCTTTTTGTTTTCTCACAAAATGAGAGAAGTATTGCTAGAGACGGAAATGAAAATTATAATAATAGTCTTTTTGCAGAATCAGAAGTGCAATATAGAAAGTCATTATCTCATGATAAAAACTTTGAAGAAGCGAAATTTAATTTAGCTGCTACTTTATTTAAACAAGATAGATATGATGAATCTTTAAGTGTTTTAAATGATTTAATTTTAAATACAGAAAATATAATTACTAAATCTGAGGCTTATTATAATATTGGAAATAATTTTTTAAAACAACAAAAATTAGAAGAAGCTATTTCTTCATATAAAGATTGTCTACGTATCAATCCCGCTGATGAACAAGCAAGATATAATTTATCTAAAGCTATGTCATTATTAGAGAATCAACCACAGCAAAATGATCAAAATCAACAAAATGATCAAAATCAACAAAATGAAGAAGAGAAAAAAGAGCAAAACTCTGGTGAAACAGATGGTGAAAATGATGACAATAATAAAGATAATGAAACTGATAATCAAAATAATGGGAATAATGAAGATAGAGATAATGATGATTCAAAAAATAATCAGGAGTCAAAAATAGATGGTGATAATTTGTCAAAGAAGGAAATTGAAAGAATATTAGATGCTTTGGAAAGAGAGGAACAGAAAGTTCAAGAAGAGATGCGAAAGTTAAAAATCAACACATCTAATAAAAATATAGAAAAAGATTGGTGATTATGAGATTATATTTTACTTTAATATTATTATATGTAACTCCTTTTTTATTTTCACAAAATCTTGAAGTTAAGGTTGACCAAAGAAAAGTTGGTTTACATGAAAGTTTTAAAATATCTTTTGTGTTGGATGATAGTGGTAAAAACTTTTCCCCTCCAGCTTTTACAGACTTCCAAATAGTTAGAGGACCTAGTCAGTCTACAAGTACTTCAATTGTGAATGGTGATTTTAGTCAAGAAACTGTTTATTCATATATTTTAAAGCCTAAAAAAACAGGAATGTTTACAATTCTTCCGGCTACCATTGAAGTTAAAAGAAAGACTATTGGTAGTAAGCCAATTACAATTCAGGTTGTTAAAGGGAGTGTGCCTAAAAAACCAAATACACCCCAAAATATAGTTTCGAGAAAAGTTCATCTTGATGTTCAATCAGATAAAACTACATGTTATGTTGGAGAGCCAGTTGTGTTAACATATACAATATATTTTAACCTACAAATAGGGAGTCTTTCTCAAAATTCTATTAATTACACTAATTTTCTAGTCAATGATTTAGAAGTAAATACAGAGACAAAAAAACGAAATTTTAAAGGAGAAAATTATAATTATGCAATTATTAAACAAGTTTTATTAACACCGCAAGTATCAGGAATGCAGACTATTGAGGAATTAAGTTATGATTTAGTAGCTAGTGTTCCTATTGGAGGTGGAGGTTTTTTTAGCACTAGTAAAAATGTTGACTATACAGTTGTGTCAAAAAAAATTAAAATAAATGTATTAGATCTTCCAAAAGATGGTCGCCCTGATGACTTTTCAGGTGCTATAGGTTATTTTAATTTATCTACTGAGCTAGATAAAGATTCGATTAATATAAATGAATCTGCAACATACATTGTAAAGTTAACTGGAAAAGGTAATTTAAATTTCATTAATACTCCAAAATTAAATTTTGACTCTCAATTGGAAGTTTTTGAGCCAAAAAATTTAGATAAAATAAGAATTAGTGAGAAAGGTGTTCAGGGATATAAAAAAGAAGAGTATTTGCTTGTTCCTAGGTATAAGGGTACTTATAATATGCCACCTGTAACTTTTAATTTTTTTAATCCAAAAACAAAAAGCTATGTTCTGTTATCTTCTAAAGAGCATAATATTAAAGTTGGTGGTAATCAACAAGTGGATCAATCATATATTTTAAATAAAATAAACAAAGAAAAAATAGGACTATTAAATGAAGATATTAAATTTATTAAGACTAATTATAATTCATTTTTCATTAATAAGAATTTTACTTATTCAATTCTTTTTTATTTATGTATTTTATTAGCAGTTTGTTTATTTGTTTTATTGATACTAAATAAGAAAAAATTTATAGATTTTTCAACATTGTATAAAAGGTCTATCTTAGCAGATGTACTTAAGGATTTAGAGAGTTTTAATAAGTTGTTGGAAGAGAAAAAATACAAAGAATTTCAATCAAAATTATTATATGTCCTTTTTCATTATATTGCTCAAAAATTCTCACTTAATAAAGCAGATTTAGGTATTGATAATATTCAAAAAATATTAACAAAAAGTAATATTCGAAAAGATTTAATAGTAGATTATATTTCAATAATCAAATATCTAGAAAAATGTAAATATTCTCCTCATGAAGGTGATATAAACTATGATGTGTATAAGAAATCTATAAAAATTATAAAAAAAATAGATACAATGCTATGAGAAAAATCTTGATACTTATATTATTTTTTTATTCATCTTATTTAGTTACTGCTAATAATTCAGATTCTATTTTTCATTCTTCTAATAATTTATATAGTTCTAATCAATTTGTAAAAGCAATTGAAGGTTATAAGTCTATCGTGAATACTGATATTGATAATTTCACATTATATTACAATATTGGTAATTGTTATTACCGATTAAATAAATTAGGTTATTCAAGATTATATTATGAAAAAGCTAAGGTCCTAAGGCCTAAAGATGCAGATGTAAATCATAATATTGCTGTTGTGAAAACTCAGTTGATAGATGATATTGAGGATGTGCCAAAATTTATTATATCAAGAATGGTTTCTGCTATAGAGTCTTACTTTAATTCTTCGCAATGGGGAATTGTTTTTGTTTCTCTACTATACTTAAGCTTGATTTTGTTTATATTTTTTTTAAATTCTACTTCCTTTGAAAAAAGACTACATTCATTCAGAGCTTTACTTGTTTCTGTTCCATTATTTTTAATTGCATTATGTTTTACAATCTATAGTAACTCTTTTGTTGCTAATAATGAAGCTGTCTTGGTTGAGCCTAATGCATATGTGAAAACTGCCCCAACAGAATCTTCTGAAGATTACTTTATTATTCATGAAGGTGTAAAGTTTAAAATTATTGATAAATTAGATACATGGTCAAGAATTTCTCTTTCAGACGGTAAAGATGGATGGATAAAAACCACGGATTTTGAATATATTCAAGAAAATTTAAATAAAAGATTATAATAATTAGTTATTTATTTTAAATACTACTTCATATTTAGTAAATTGTATCTCTTATCATAGAATCGATTTTTTAAGATGTTTAAGGCCACTATGTTGAATTTGTTTACAAGCAGTAGTTATAACTATTTGATTTTATTTTTCTTTTGTTTTTTACTTTCAAATTATAGTAAATCTCAAGATTGTAATTTTGTCAATTTTATTTCAGATACAGAGAATAATATCGATACAATTTTATCTTATGATTTTACAGTTGAATATGAGAATGAAGATTTGAATTCTGAATCATGGTATCAGACTAATTCAACACAATTTGATGGAATTGAGTTTACTAAATATGTTGCTATTAATCTTCCATTATGTGGAGATGGTTGTTTTCAAATTGCATCAGTTCAACCTCAAAACCCTATTTTAGGTGATAATTCATATGAATATACTGATGTTGGATTTCAAGGCGATAATATTGTAATTTTTACAGAAGAACAGTGGAATACACCTTTACCTTCAGGTGATTTAGTTGGTGATGATTCTGATGGAGATGGCTTTATTCTTGACTCATCCGATCCAATATCAGGTATTCAAGATCAATATGATATTCCTATTCCAGAAAATGGAACAAGTAGTACTTTTTATTTTATTATTTCTATTGATTGTATTGATGACCCTGTAACATTGTTTAATGAATCAGAATATATTTGTCAGGAAGAAGTTGTTACATATGAAATAGAATGGCCAAGTGAATTAGAAATTTCAGTAGAAACTACTGATGTTCTTTGTAATGGTGGTAACACAGGTACTGCTATTTATACAGTTACAGGTGGAACTCCACCGTATGATGTAGAAGATCAATTTGATTTAACATCAGGAACATACACTACTACCGTTACAGATTCAAATGATTGTCAAGCTGAAGTAACTTTCACAATAGATGAGCCAGCATTATTAGAAATATCCGTAGAAACTACAGATGTTAGTTGTAATGGAGGTAGTGATGGAAGTGCAAATTATACAGTTACAGGTGGAACTCCACCGTATGATGTAGAAGATCAATTTGATTTAACATCAGGAACATACACTACCACTGTTACAGATTCAAATGCCTGTCAAGCTGAAGTAACTTTCACAATAGATGAACCAGATGCGGCACTGCAAATATCTGCCATAACTACTGATGTAACTTGTAACGGTGGAAATAATGGAGAAGTGGAATTAATCGTCACAGGTGGAACTAATGCTACTAATACCATTATCACTGGCTTAAGTGCTGGTGAGTATACAGAAACCTATA
>PAWM01000021.1 GCA_002714185.1 Flavobacteriales bacterium
TTAGGGCGATTAGCTCAGTTGGTTCAGAGCACCTGCCTTACAAGCAGGGGGTCACTGGTTCGAATCCAGTATCGCCCACAATTTAAATCATCCCTTACTTTGTAAGGGATTTTTTTATGCAGGACCATTAACTCAGTTGGTTTAGAGTGTTACCTTGACAGGGTAGAAGTCACTGGTTCGAATCCAGTATGGTCCACTTAGAAATAAACCCACTAAAAATTAAGTGTATCTATTATTTCGAATTGATTATTGTGTGTACTCCTTGATTTTATTTTGAACACCTCCATAGTCTGCCCATTCCCAAATGCCTGTAATTTGTCCATTTTTAAAATTGATTGTTTGATATCCAGAAAATTCAATATGAGCTGTATCAATTTTAATAGTGGCTCCATAGTATGAACGAACACTTCCATTGATTTTGTATGAATTCTCATCTAAACCTGGTAAATATATAGAGTGATTAATATTAAGAGACATATTGAGTTTTTTCATCTGATTAAATCCATTAATATATTCCTTCTTAAAAGTTTTAATCCCTTTTTTATGTCCCTCTGTATATGAGTGGAAAATAAAATTATCTGAGTAATAATCAGATATTTTAATATTTGAATCTGTTGAGTCAATAAAGAAATTATTTATATCACTAACTAAGTTTTGAAATGTAATTAAATTATCATTATATTTTTTTTTTGAATTAAAACAAGCGGAGATGAATATGGTGAAGAACAAGTAGATTATTATTTTTTTCATTGTTACTGTCTTTTTATTGAATTAGAGTAAATGAGCAAAATATTGGTAGGTGGTCTGAAAATCCACCAAACCATTTACTTCCCCCATATGTTCTACTTGGATATTGTTCTCCTTTTTTATTTGTATATAACATCCATTTTTCTTTATAGACATTATAACTATTTAGTTGTAAAGTAGAGTTGGAATTTAGAAATGTATTTGAAATAATTATGTGATCTATAAAGTTCCAAGTTCCTTTGTAGTTATACGATCCTTTCTTATTTCCTTCTAAACTTTTCATAAGATTGGTTAAGTCATCATTTATTAATACATCTTGAATACTCTCGTTAGAAGGGTAGTCATTTAGATCACCCATAATAATTATATGTTCATTTTTGTTGATATTATCATCAATATATTTTCTTAGTACTTGAGCTGTAAATACTCTTTTATGGTCTGTCTCTTTTTGCCCCCCCCATCTAGAAGGCCAGTGGTTAACAAAAATATTTATAATTTCATTTTCAATTTTTAATTGAGCATATACAATATCTCTTGTCGGCCGTTTTGCTTGCGGAATTTTAATTTCTATAAAATCATAATTAATAAGTTCAAAATTATCATCAAATAAAAGTGCACAGTCAATTCCTCTTGAATCTGGACTGTTTTGATGAATAATACTATAACTATTTTCTTTAAAAAAAGAAACTTTTAATAAGTCCTGAATCACATCTTTATTTTCAACTTCACATAGCCCAATAATATTGGGTTGTTTATTATTATTTATTGAAGAAAAAACTTTTGTTAATTTGTTAATCTTTTGATTATATTTTGAAGTATTCCATTCTTTTTTTGAAAATGGAAGAAATTCATCATCATTTGTAGTTAGATCATTTATAGTATCAAAAAAATTCTCAACATTATAAAACATTGTAAATATTTCTTTTTTGTTTTGACCATGTAGAATAAATGGTACAAGAATAAGTAGTAATATTTTTTTCATATTTTTTTAAAATAGTAATTCAACAAATTGATTTAATCTACATTATAATTATATTTAATATGTAATATATAAAAATAATAATTTATTATGAGGCTATTGATTTGTGTTTTATTTCCACTTTTCTCGTTTACTCAACATGCTAATGATTTAAATAATTTATCTAATGATGTTATATGGGTGACGGAATCTAAAGAATATAAGATGTTATGTCAACAAATATATAATACAGCTACTAAACAACTAAAAAAACAATGTAAAAAAAATAGTAATCCGGTTATAATTATGGATATTGATGAAACCGTATTAGATAATTCAAAATATCAAGTTGATTTACATATTCAAAATACTAGTTTTAATTCTAAGTCTTGGAATAATTTTGTTGAGGAAGAAATTTCAGAATTAGTTCCTGGGGCAAAAAAATTTATTTTAGCGTACAAAAAATATTCTAATGCTAAAATTATCTATATAAGTAATAGGGATGCATCAACATTAGAATCAACAAAAAGTAATATGAAAAAGTTGGGTATTTTTTTTGAAGATGATATATTCTTATTAAGAGAAAATAAATCTGATAGTAAAATAATTCGAAGACAGGAGGTGCTTGATGGAAATCATAGAATGAAAAACTATGGACCACAATCAGTAATTGCATATTTTGGTGATGCAATTGGAGATTTTCCAAAGGATAAAAAATATCAATTTGCAAAAAACAAATTCCTTTTTCCTAATCCAATGTATGGCGAATGGAAAAAATAGAACTACTTTTAACTTTATAATTATATATCCCAAATGGAAAATAAAATGCATCTTTCTGTCTTACATTGTATTTTTTATATTTATCATACTTTCGCATTTAGATCTGATGGTCAATTAAGTGATTCCGAGAAGAATATGATAAGTAATTTTATGTATAGATGGGTTGGAAAAGACAAAGAAAAAATGAATTTAATTATTCAGGAAACTTTGAGTTGGTCTAAAGAACATATTAAAAGTATTAATGATCAAATTAGTACGATGTTATCTATGGTAGACTTTTTAAAGTCACAGAAAGATTTCACTATAGATCGAAGAGAGTATTTTTTGATGGATATAAGAAATATTGCTAGGTCAGATGGAAAATTTATAGATCAGCAAAAAAAATGGCATGATATGTTAGCAAATACATTAGCACTAGATATTAGAGTTTCTTCTGCAAGTTGTGAGGATATTGATGTTGAAATTAAAAAAGTAGAAAAAAGAAAAATTGGTTTTAGGCGATAAGATTAATTTCTTTATCTATTGCTTTTTCAATTGTATCATACTTTAGTTTGAACTTTGTTTTTTGCATTTTTTCTACTGATAGGTAAAAGTCATTAAAAATTAATTTTGTTTTTTCTCGAAGTATCCATTTAATTATAAATCTTGGTATAAATATCAAAATAGAATTATTATAACGTACTTTTTTAAATGCTTTTATGAATTGATAGAATGAAGTTTTTTCAGTTGAGGCTACATTATAAGTTCCTTTTATTGTTTGATTTCTAAGAGTAAATATTATAAAATTCACCACATCATCAATGTGTATCCAGGGAAAAGGTTGTTTGCCATCTCCGAATACAGCACCCATTCCAAAATGAAACCCAAGTTTAGTTTTTTGTATAATTTCAGAATCCTTTTCAAGGATTAATGCTAGTCTTAATTTGCATACTCTTGTATTTAAAATATTAAATTGATTAGCCATTTTTTCCCAGTCCAAACACAAAGTAGACATCCAGTCTTTTTGTGGGGAATCTGTCTCTTTTTTTATTCCACTTTGATGAAATCCGTAGTAGCCCATTGCTGAGGCACTAATAAATGTTTTTGGTTTTACATTTAATCGTAGACATGATTCGTATAATAGTTTACAAGTGTATACTCTACTTTCATACATTTTTTCTTTATTACTTTTTGTCCATCTGTTACTAATATTATATCCAGCTAGATGAATTATGTGATGAGTATCAATTATAGCAGATTCATCAATATAATTATTATTAGTATTCCAGTAAAAAACATTCTTAGAGCAATATTTTTTTTGAGTTGTTAAATACTTTATATTGTAAATATCCTTGTTAATTTCATTAGATAATCTTTTCGATAAAGAGCCATTGTAACCGGTTATTAATATTGTTTCTTTCACCCGTTATTTACTTGATTATAACTTTTTCTATGTGTATAAAGTCAGTTGAAAACAGCCTGATATTATATATACCAGATTGGTATTTTTCAAGTGCTAAATTAATTGAAGAATTAATAATTTTATCAATTATTTTTTTACCACTCATATCAAATATTTCTAATGTGTATTCGTCACCTTCAGTAGGTAGATTAATTATTAGATTATGATTTGCTTCTACATGAATATGGGTTTGTTGAATTTCATCAATATTAATTGAGTTACATAAATCAGTGTCTGTAACAGTTATTTCAACTGCATCAAATTCATTTATGCAATTTGTATCAAGGTATGAAATTGCAGTAGCTTGTAAAGTATATGTTCCTTCATTAAAAAACCAGAAACCACCTACAGAACAAGTCGGAATATAGGGGTTCTCTTCAAAGCATACATCATATGTTGGAATAAAGTCCAATTCACATGGCGGAACTTCTTGATTGTTAATAGTCCATATAATACTGTCTCCAGGATTTCCAGGAGGAGATGTGTTATTGCTACAGAGAGAAAAAGCAGCTATTGCTACACACTCTTCTTCATATAAGTCAAGATTGATACTTATTTGTTCAGGAGCATCAGTTAAAACTGAGTCTATATAAGAAATTTGATCATTAAATTCAATATTTTCAATCTCAAAATATAATGTATCTATACAAATTGTATCACTGACAACAACAGAGTATGTGCCGGCATTTAAGCCATAAATATCTTGTGTTGTATCTCCTGTGTTCCATAAATAATTTTGAATTATACTATCAGCTGGATTTACAGTTAAATCAATCCATCCTTCACTATTTGATTGGCATTCATTTTGTATAAATACACTATCAATCATAACTGGATCAGGAACAACGATATCTTCTTGTACCTCGCATCCATCAGGATGTATAATAGTTGCTGTATATGTTCCAGCACTAATGCCATATAGGTATTTATATGTTTCATCTGCAGTACTACCATCTCCTTGTGCAATTGTATCACCATTTAATTGCCAAATAAATTGGCAAAAACTAGTGTTACAGTCACATCCACTAGAATTAAAGTATACCGTGCCATCACTTCCTCCAATACAAGTTGGTTCTTGGTAAAATGATATAATATTATATTCGGTTACTTCTCTACTGATTGTGTCACATGCTCCAGTAGCATCCGTTACTGTTACTGAATATAAGCCTGGTCCCAGGTTTTCAAGATCTTCACTTGTTTCTCCATTCGACCATTCATATGTGTATGGTGGAGTACCATTTTGTATATATAAATTTATCATTGCATTATTTTGCCCAGGGCAGGCTTCACTAGGAAATGCAAATAATCCAAGATCTCCTTGACATCCTTCGCTATATATACCGTCAAAATTTGTACCCATATAACTTCCCCAAGATATTTGATCTTCGGCCAATGTATATTCAGTAGTGATTCTCATAGTATTTATGCCTCCACTATCAAAGCCACCAGGGCTAAAAGGATTTATGCTATCAGCTCGCACAGAAAAAATAATATCTAGTAAGCCATTATTGTCTATGTCACTTATTTGTGGAGTGCATGATACATTACCACCAGTTACTGGTCCAATTAAGCTTGATTGTGTGTTGTTTACAAAATCAAGTAAAATTAATTCACTATTCCAATAGTTAGAATAATTCATGACTGAAATCAGTACTTCATCAGTATTGTCCATATTTGAGTCAAATGAAATTGGAGTACAAAAGTTAACAGTTCCGATACTGTCTATCCACAGCTGATTACCAGTTTCTCCATCTATTAATATTTGATAGTAATCATTATATGATGATTCAGCACCCGAAAAAAGAGTTGCAAAAACGTCTAAATTAGAGTCGGTATTTGAGAATTTACCTAAAATTGGGGAGGCTTGTGACTCTGTATTAGTATAATTAATTCCGTATTGCCAAAGTACACTTAAGTCAAAGCCATTAATTGCAGTTATTTTACCATCAAAACCTTGTGCTATAATGTCCAATATGCCGTCTGAATTAAGATCACCAATAGCAGGAGGTGCAAGAAATCCAAGTTCAGAATTTGATACAAGTGGAATTGCATTCGATAAATCTTCATTTATTAAATCATTTAAATCTACAATCCATAAATTACCTTCTATGGTTTCTCCACCAGATCCAAAAATAATTGATTTATTACCGTCATTATTTAAATCACAAATAATAGGGGATAGATATGTCTCATTTGAATCAGGAACTACAGCAGTTTTAATCGCATTTCCATTAGCACCATCAATAATCATAATATGTCCAGGTGGTCGATCAAATTCTGATGCATCTAGAGAATGATCGCCTCCATTGGATGTTAGAATATCTTTTATACCGTCTCCATTTTGATCATCAATGATTTGGGATGTGTAAAAATTATACCATCCGCTATCATTTGGATTCGATTCTTCTGTCCAAAATTCCCAGATGACATCACCATTATTACCATTAATTAATCTTAATTCTGCATCTCTTCCACCAATTAAAATATCGTCAATATTATCATTATTGAAATCAAAAAATTGAGGACTGGTAAACATCTCTCCTCTGGTTTCTACTTCCCATAAGGAGTATCCATTATTTCCATCTATTGCAATTACTCCATATGGAGTTGGGTATTCCTCTGTTCCTCCCCCCATAACGACATCGCGAATACCATCATTATTTAAATCGGTAGTTCTTGGAGATGAATAACTCCTAATGATAGGAGTGTTATTTACCCAGGATATGTCCTGAGCTATTAATTGAAATGAAAGTAAAAGAAAAAAAAGCGTTCTCATAGATGAAAAATAAAAATTTATATATATCACAAAGATAAACACTTTCAAATAGATTTAATAATAAATTATAAATGACATTGATTTAATTTATATTTACGTTCAATAATTAATTTTATATATGAAAATAACAGAAAAAAAAATAGGCAAAACGGGTCTTATATTAGAGGCAAAAGTTGATTATACTGACTATAGTAATGCTCTCGAATCTTCTTTGAAGGATTATAGAAAAAAAGTTAATATACCTGGTTTTAGATCAGGAAAAGTTCCTATGAGTCTTGTTAAAAAGAAATATGAATTACCAGTGAAAGTTGAAGAAATCAATAAATTACTTTCTAGTGCAATTCAAAATTATATTACCGAAAAAAAAATATCTATAATTGGTGGCCCTATTCCTGTTGACAATAAAATTGATTTTGAAAAATCAAATGATTATGTTTTTGAATATGAATTAGGTCTTAAACCAACTATAGATTTATCAAAAGCAGAAAAATCAAAAGTAGATTTTTGGATAATTGACCCATCCATTAAGGAAGTAAAAGAGCATATCGAGGGTTTGACAAAAAGATTTGGACAAGTTACTCAAGTTGAAAAAATGCAAAAAGATGATATGTTAAATGTTCGATTTGAAGAATTAGAAGGAGTGAATAAAAAAGTAGATGGAATTTCACATTCAACATCGTTATTAGTTAGTAAAATAGCCGACAATACAATTCGAGATAAATTTTTAAAATTAAAAGTTAATGAAAGTATAAGTATTGCTATTCATAAAGCATTTACTAATCATGCTGATATAGCCTCAATGCTTAATATTTCAAAGGATGAAGTAGAGAGTTTAAAAAGTGATTTTGCTTGTACAATTAATACTATTAATAGGTTAATTCCTGCCGATCTTAATAAAGATTTTTATAAAAAAGTATATCCTGAAAAAGATATTAAAAATGAAAAGGATTTTAAAAAAGTTATAAAAGATGAATTAAGTAGTCGATATCTAAAAGAGTCAGATAGAAAATTATTTAATGATGGCTCAGCTCTTTTTTTAGAAAAGACCAAAGTTGATTTACCTGATGAATTTCTTAAAAAATGGTTAAAAATGAATGCTAAAAAAGAGTTTCTTGAAGCAGAATTTGAAAAAGAATATCAAAATTATGTTAAGTATTTATCATGGCAGCTTATAGAAAATAAGATATGCGAGGAAAATAGTATTAAGATTACAAATGAAAAACTATCCTCTTTTACTAAAGACCATGTGTTAGAACAAATGAAAAATTATGGTAATATTAATATGGGTTCTAAAGAGATAGAGGGAATTGTTAAAAATATTCTTAATAATAAGCAAGAGGCTGAGAAAATGACCAACGAGTTAGTATTAATTGAGCTAGTACAGTATTTTAAAAGTAAAATGAAACTAAAAAAAAATACAGTTACTTTAGATGAATTTATTAAATTAGCTAGTAATCAAAAATAATTTTATTGTGGATAGCTCAAAAGAATTTAAAAAATATGCAACTAAGCATGCAGGTATAAGTAGTATGACTTTACATAATTATACATCTGCTTACAGTAATTATATCAATCCAACTATTACAGAAGAAATAACAGAAAATAGAAGGCAAGTTACTATGGATGTTTTTTCTAGATTAATGCAGGATCGTATAATATTTTTAGGAGTACCAATTAACGATACTGTTGCAAATATTATTCAAGCTCAACTATTATTTTTAGAATCGGCAGGACCAAAAGATGATATTGAAATATATTTAAATACACCTGGAGGTCAAGTTTATGCTGGCTTAGGGATATATGATACAATTCAATTTATTTCTTCTAATGTTTCTACAATTTGTACCGGTATGGCTGCTTCAATGGGTGCAGTTTTATTATGTGCAGGTGAAAAAGGAAAAAGATCTGCACTTCAACATTCACGTGTTATGATACATCAACCGCTAGGCGGTACTCACGGTCAAGCATCTGATATTCAAATTGCTGCTAGAGAAATTGAAAAATTAAAAAGTGAGCTATACTCCATTATTGCTGAACATTCAAATAAAAGTTATGAACAGGTTGAAAAAGATGGTGACAGAGATTTTTGGATGACTTCTAAAGAAGCATTAGAATATGGTATGATTGACGAGATTTTACAACCAAATTCAAAAAAATAAAATTTTATAATGAGTAAGAGTAAAATTGAGATTTGTGCTTTTTGTAATAAACAAAAGTCAGATGTTAATATTCTAATTACTGGTAATACTGGTAATATTTGTGATACTTGTGTTTCTCAAGCAAATAGTATTGTTAAAGAAGAGCAAGCACAAATAAAACAAAAAATTGTTAAAAAAGATTTAGAGTTATTTAAACCTATAGAAATTAAGTCTTATTTAGATCAGTATATTATAGGACAGGATAAAGCAAAAAAAATTTTATCAGTAGCAGTTTATAATCATTATAAAAGAATTTTGTTTTCTCAACAAAATAAAAATGACTTAGAATTAGATAAATCTAATATTCTTGTTATTGGTGAAACTGGAACTGGTAAAACATTATTTGCTCGTAGTATTGCAAAAATGTTAAATGTGCCTTTTTGTATAGTTGATGCTACTTCAATGACTGAAGCTGGATATGTTGGGGAGGATGTGGAATCTTTATTAACTCGACTATTACAGTCAGCGGATTATGATGTTGAAAATGCAGAAAAAGGCATTGTTTTTATTGATGAAATTGATAAGATTGCAAGAAAATCAGATAATCCCTCTATAACTAGAGATGTTTCAGGAGAAGGTGTTCAACAGGCATTACTAAAATTAATGGAAGGAGCAGTTGTTAATGTTCCTCCTCAAGGAGGGAGAAAACATCCTGATCAAAAATATATTCAAATAAACACAAATAATATTTTATTTATATGTGGAGGAGCTTTTTCAGGTATTGATTCAATAATTAATAATAGAATTGGTAAACTTGCTCTTGGTTTTTCTAGAAGAAAAAAATCTATCAAAAAATCTAATGTTTTACAATATGTTTTACCTCAGGATGTAAGAAGATTTGGGATAATACCCGAGTTATTAGGAAGACTTCCCATATTAACTCATCTGGATCCATTAAATAAAAAAGTTTTATTACAAATTTTATTAGAGCCAAAAAATTCACTTATTAAACAATATCAAAAATTATTTGAGATGGATGGTGTTAAGTTGTCAATTGATACAAATGTTTATGAACTAATTGTTGATTGTGCTTATGATTTCAAGTTAGGTGCTAGAGGCTTACGCTCAATTTGCGAAAAATTATTTCTTGATGCATTATATACTATACCAAATAATAATAAGAAAAAAAAGATATTTAAAATAGATTTAGAATATGCTAAAAATATTTTAAAAGAAATTGAATTCAATAAATTTCAGGAAGCAAGTTGACTTATTTTCTTAAGTGTTAAAAATGTAAAATCATATTTATGTTTTTTATCTTTTTTATGAAATTTGGAGTTTATCACTTCCCATTGTTTCATGTTAATTTCTGGAAAAAAAGTATCGCCATTGATTTTAGCATGTACACGGGTTAGGTAAATTAAATCAATTAAATCATTACTAATTGCATAGCTATATACCATACCTCCTCCAATGATAAAAATATCTTTTTTTTCTTTTTTTCCGACTTGAATTGCTGATTCTAAACTATTTGTTATTATACAATCTTTAGCAAAAAAAGATTTATTTTTTGTAATAATAATATTTTTTCTATTTTTTAACGGTCTAAATTTTTCAGGAATTGAAAGGTAGTTTTTTCTACCCATAATTACAGTTGTATTTAAAGTCATTCTTTTAAAGAAGTCCATATCATTTGGTAAATGCCAGGGAAGATCGTTCTTTACTCCAATTACATTATTTTCTGATGCTGCTACTATTAATTTTATTTTCAAAATATATTTTTTAAACTGCTATAGGTGCTTTAATATGAGGATGTGGATCGTATCCACCTAATTCAAAATCTTCATACACAAAATCAAAAATACTTTTTCTATTTTTAATTATCATTTTAGGTGCTTTTTTAGGTGTTCTGGAAATTTGTTGTTTTGCCTGTTCAATATGATTAAGGTATAAGTGAGCATCACCTAATGTGTGTATGAACTCACCTGGAATTAAATCACAAACTTTTGCAATCATCATAGTAAGTAATGCATATGATGCTATATTAAAAGGTACCCCTAAAAATACATCTGCACTTCTTTGATATAATTGACAAGATAATTTATTATCGACTACATAAAACTGAAAAAAAGAATGACAGGGTGGTAGTGCCATTTTTGGTATCTGTCCTACATTCCATGCACTAACAATTAATCTTCTTGAATCAGGATTTTTTTTTATATCATGAATAACATTTTTTATTTGATCAACTTTTGTACCATCTTCACTAGGCCATGATCTCCATTGATAACCATACACAGGTCCTAAATTACCATTCTCATCAGCCCATTCATTCCATATCTTAACATTATTATCTCTTAGATACTTAATATTTGTATCACCTTTTAAGAACCAAAGTAATTCATGGATAATAGATTTTAAATGTACTTTTTTTGTTGTTACTAGTGGAAAAGAATTTTCTAAATCATATCTACTTTGATGTCCAAATATACTGATTGTTCCCGTTCCTGTTCTGTCAATTTTTTTTATTCCGTTTTCAAGAACGGATTCGATAAGATTTAAGTAATTTTTCATATTAATATACCTACTATTACTGCTGTTAATAAAGATGCAATTGTTCCACCGATTAGTGCTTTAATTCCTAGTTTAGATAAATCGATTCTTCTATCAGGTGCAATTGCTCCAATTCCTCCAATTTGAATGCCAATAGATAAAAAGTTTGCAAATCCACATAAAAAATATGTAGCCATAATCTGAGTTTTTTCTAATAACATATTATTTTGCATCATATTACCAAGTGATTCATATGCAATGAATTCATTTGCAACAGTTTTTTCTCCTAGTAGTTGACCTGCAAGTAAAATGTCTTCAAATGGAATCCCAATTAGCCAAGCAATTGGTGCAAATAAATATCCGAAAATCATTTCTAATGATAATTGATTGTAAATATTATCCGTATTATTGAGAAAATCATTAATACCACAATGATATCCAATTAAGTGAAGTATTTCATTAATAAGAGCAATAAATGCTACAAATACTAAAATCATAGCTCCAACATTAACTGCTAATTTCACTCCTTGAATTGTTCCGATTGCAATCGAGTCAAAAACATTTGAGCCAATAGTTTCTCCTTTTGCCATTATCATTTTTGTATTAACTTTTTTAGTTTCAGGTAATAGCATTTTACAAGCAACTATTGCTGCAGGTGCAGACATAACTGATGCGGCTAGTAAATGTGGAGCAAATTCTTCACCTAACATTGCTGTAAAAGCAATAAAAACCCCACCGGCAATGGTTGCCATCCCTCCGCCCATCAAACATAGTAGTTCTGATTGGGTCATCTTAGAAATATATGGTCTGATTAATAACGGTGATTCTGTTTGTCCTAAAAATATATTACCTGCTGCAGCTAAGCTTTCAGCACCTGATAATTTGAGAGTTTTTTTCATGATAATAGCAAAGAAGTAAACAATTCTTTGCAGAATACCCAGGTAAAATAACAGGCTTGTTAGTGCAGAAAAAAATACAATTGTAGGTAAAATTTGAAAGGCAAATATTGCACCAAATGATGGGTTATTAACTAATGTTTCTCCAAATAAAAATATAGCACCTTCTTTTGTAAAATTTAAAATTGATAAAAATATATTACTAATGCCTTCAAAAAGGTTTTCAATTATTTTTATTTTTAGAATGCATATTGCAAATAAGATCTGGATCAAAAGGCCTTTTACAACAGTTTCCCAGTCAATTTTTTTATTATTTGATGAAAAAATATAACATATTGATAATAATGCTATTATACCAAGTAAACCCCTAAAAATTGCTTCTATATTATTCATCTATTTTATTTATTTGATCTCTAATTTTAGCTGCTAGTTCATAATCTTCTTTTTTTATAGCACTAGCAAGTTGTTGTTCTAAGTCTTTTCGATTCACTTTATTTTCTGTTGATTTTATTTGTTCATCTAGTTCTAAGTCATCTTCAATATTTAGACCTAAATCAGATTTTTCATTTAAATATTTTGTAGCTTTTTCAAAAATCTTTTTATAAGTAAATATTGGTGCATTAAATCTTATTGCAACTGCAATAGCATCGGAAGTTCTAGCATCAATACTAAAAGTTTCCTTTGTTTTAATATTTAAAAAGTTTATAGATGAAAAAAAAATACCTTTTTCTAATTTATGTATAATGACTTTTTCTAAAATTAAGTTGGCTTTTTCAGATATAGATTTAAATAAATCATGTGTTAAAGGTCTTGGGGAAATAATATTTTTATCTAATCCAATTGCAATAGCTTGAGCTTCACAAGCTCCAATTACAATAAATAATTTCTTAATACCATTATCTTCTTCTAAATATAGTGCATATGCTCCAGACTTAAATTGACTATACTTTAAGCCAACGATATTAAGTTTAATTAAATTCATTATTTAATTTTTATGTCTTTTAATTGCTTCAATTAATTTAGGAACAACAGTAAATGCATCACCAACAATCCCGTAATTGGCGGCTTTAAAGAAAGGAGCTTCAGGGTCAATATTAATCACAACAATATTTTTAGAATTACTTACTCCAGCTAGGTGTTGAATTGCTCCAGAGATACCAATAGCGATATATAGGTCCGGATTAATTGCTATTCCTGTTTGACCAACATGTTCAGAGTGGGGCCTCCAGCCCATATCAGAAACTGGTTTAGAGCATGCAGTTCCTGCACCTAATAAGTCAGCTAGTTCTTCAATCATGTTCCAGTTTTCACTGCTTTTTAGTCCTCTACCAGCTGATACAACTATTTCCGCATCGGACAATGATATTTTACCGCTTAGCTTGTTGCGATTTTTAACTGTTATTTTTTTATCTACAAAAAGATCGGTATCTATATTAAGTTCAATTAATTTTCCATCACCATTTTTTTCATTGATACCTCCAATTGAATTGGGTACAATAGTTATAATATTTTGTTTATAATTAGATTGGTATTTTGCAATTGCTTTACTTGAAAAAACTTTACAGTTGATTGTTAATGGATTGTAACTTTCAGGATGATCGATTGCATTTGTTATTAGTCCAGAATTTAAAATTGATGCAAGAATTGGAGCAATGGATTTTCCTGTATTTGTATTAGAAATAATAATAGTACTTGGCTTGTCTTCTTGTATAGAATTTATAGCTTCAGTTATCAATTTTGCAATTGACATATTCGAAGTATTGTCTAAATTAATTTTAGGTACATTTATAATGTAATCCGCACCATATTTTTTTAAATCCTCAATATTTTCAGCACCAAGTGTCACAACATATAGTGGTTGATTTAAATCATCAGATATTTTTCTTCCATATGAAATTGATTCGTAGGATGTTTTTTTAAATTTTCCTTCCCAGTGTTCAACAAATGTTAGTACAGCCATATTTTTTTTTTTAGATATTATATTTAGATTACTTTTGCTTCATTACTTAATAGGTCAACTAGTTTTTCTACTTCGTCTTCATTGATTAGGCGGCAGTCGGATTTCTTTTCGGGTTTACTATAATCTAAAATTGTTATTTTTTCATCATTGTTTATATTATCATCTATTACCTCAAGAGGTTTGGTTCGTGCAGTCATAATACCTCTCATTGAGGGAATTCGTAAATCTTTTTCTTCTACTAATCCCTTTTGACCAGCAATAAGAGCAGGTAGGGTAGCCTCACATATTTCATGACCATTGTCGATTTCTCGTTTACACTCTATTATTTGATTAGTTATTTCAAGACCAACACAACTGTTGATAAAAGGAATATTTAATTTTGAAGCAACGAATCCAGGTACTTTTCCTCCATTATAATCAATTGATTCTCGTCCACAGAAAATTAAGTCAAAAGAATTAGTGTTGCAATAATTATATATACACTCAGCAACGGTTTTACTATTTTCTGATTTTTGATTAATTCGAATTGCTTTATCAGCTCCAATTGCTAATGCTTTTCTTAATATTGAGTCATTTGTGTTTTCGCCTACATTTAAAACTGTAATATTAGCTCCGGATTTTTCTTTGATAAAAATAGCTTTTGTTAGACAAAATTCATCATATGGATTAATAATAAATGTTATACCATTTGTATCAAATTTATTATCGTTAAAATTGATTGGAGAAGTAGTATCTGGGACACTGCTTATGCATACTAAAATATTCATATCGGTAATTAGTTGTTTTTAAACAAATTTAATTAAAAAAGGTGTAATAATTTAAACTATTTTTAGTAGATATTTGTTTTTGTTGTTTTATGACAAAAAAAATAAATAAATTTGAAAAAAAATAATTAATTAAATTATGAAAGAAGTTCAATTTAGAGAGGCTGTAGCGGAGGCTATGAGTGAAGAAATGCGTTTAGATGATAATATATTTTTAATGGGTGAGGAAGTAGCAGAATATAATGGTGCTTATAAAGCATCAAAAGGTATGCTTGATGAGTTTGGTTCAAAACGTGTTATAGATACTCCTATTTCAGAGGGTGGATTTTCAGGGATTGGAGTTGGTGCAGCTATGAATGGACTGCGTCCTATTATTGAGTTTATGACATTTAATTTTTCTTTAGTTGCTATTGATCAAATAATTAATAATGCTGCAAAAATGAAACAAATGTCAGGAGGTCAATTTAATATACCAATTGTTTTTCGTGGACCAACAGGTTCTGCAGGACAGCTCGCTGCTACTCATTCTCAATCTTTTGATAGTTGGTATGCAAATTGTCCAGGTCTAAAGGTGGTTGTGCCGTCTAATCCTTATGATGCAAAAGGATTGCTAAAATCTTCTATTAGAGACAATAACCCTGTTATTTTTATGGAATCTGAACAAATGTATGGAGATAAGGGTTTTATACCTGAAGAGGAATATTTAATTCCTATTGGAGTTGCTAACATTATTCAAGAGGGTTCTGATGTTACAATTGTATCCTATGGAAAGATGATGAATATGATTAAAGATGCTGCTTTAGAATTAAAAAAAGAAAATATAAATCCGGAGTTAATTGATTTAAGGTCACTAAGACCGCTAGACTATGATACAATAATTAACTCTGTTAAAAAAACAAATAGATTAATTATTGTTGAAGAAAGCTGGCCGTTAGGCTCTATTTCTTCTGAAATTTCTTATAAAATTCAACAAGAAGCTTTTGATTATTTAGATGCTCCAATTCAAAGAATTTGTGCTGAAGATACACCAATGGCTTATTCAAAAACTTTAGTTGAAGCATTTTTACCAAATAAAGAAAAAGTAATTAAGAAAGTTAAAAAGGTAATTTATATATAGATTATTATTTAAATAAACCACTTAAATTAGAGTCAATTTTTTCTATAATTAAACCAAAATCACTTTTATTATTTTGAAAATCAATTTCATTTGCCTGAATTATTAAATGATTGTGTTTATAATTAGCAAAAAATGCCTCATATCTTTCATTTAAACGTTTTAAGTAATCAATTCTGATACCCTCTTCATATTCTCGACCCCTACTTTGTATTTTTTCTACTAACGAAGGAATATCAGACCTTAGGTAAATCAATAAATCAGGTGGAGAAACAAATGATTCCATAAGTTTAAAAAGGTCTAAGTAATTTTCATAATCCCTTAAGGTCATTAATCCCATAGCTTGAAGATTAGGTGCAAAAATATATGCATCTTCATAGATTGTCCTGTCTTGTATGATTGTTTTTTTAGACTTAGCAATATCTTGAACTTGTCTAAATCTACTATTTAGAAAAAAAACTTGTAGATTAAAAGACCATCGTTGCATGTCTTCATAAAAATTATCTAGGTAAGGATTATTGTCTACCGACTCATACAAAGGTGTCCATTTGTAATTTTTAGATAACATTTTACATAATGTGGTTTTACCAACACCAATATTTCCAGCAATTGCTATGTGCATATAATTATATATAAAATTAGTTTACATAAAAATAAAAAAATAAGTATTTAAGATTCATATTTTTTGAATTATTTCTGATAAATTTTTTCTATCATTATGTAATCGTTGAATTTTATTTTGTCCACCAATTTTATTTTTACTTTTTAAATAATTTAAAAAGAAGTTCTTTTGAAGAATATTTATTTTTGGTTTTTTTAATAATATATTTTTCTCTCTTTTGGCCTCGTAGTCAGAGTTTAACATTTTTAATTTACTATCTAAATGGTGTGTAAATTTATTTAAGTCAGTTGGATGGATATTAAAATCTATAAACCATTCATGTGCTCCTGAGTGGTCATCAAAGAAAATAGGTCCAGCTGTATATTCATTTAATATTGCATTTGTTTTTCTACAGGCATATTCAATTGCTTGATTTGCATTGTTTTCATTTAATTCTTCTCCAAATACATTTATAAAACTCTTTGTTCTTCCAACAATTTTAATTTTATATGGTTTTAAGGAAGTGAATTTTACTGTGTCTCCTATTTGATATCTCCATAATCCCCCATTTGTACTTATAGTCATGCTATATATCTGATTTAATTTAACATCCTCAAGAGGAATAATACTATTGTAATTAAATTCACCATTTTTCAGTGGTATAAATTCGTAGAAGATGCCATGGTTTAATAGTAGTAAAAGGTCTGTTTTATTATACTCGTTCTGTATTGCAAAAAATCCTTCTGAGGCATTATATAACTCTAAGTAATTAATATTTTTTTTATTAATACAATAATTAAATGATTCTCTATAGTTTTGGAAACTAACTCCACCATGCATATATAATTCTAGATTAGGCCAAATATCGGATAAGCATTTTACATCTAAATCTTGCATTATTTTTTTAATAATGATTAATGTCCATGAGGGAACACCAGAAATGCTCGTGATATTTTTATTTTTTGCTTCCTTAATAATGTAGGTAATTTTTTTTTCCCAATCATCTAATAGAGCTGTTTTCATAGAGGGTGACCGTTTTAGTTGAACCCAAATTGGTAAATTTTTTATAATGATTGCAGATAAATCGCCAGAATAATAGTTAGAAAATCTATTGATTTTTTGACTTCCACCAATCATTAAGCTTTTACCTTTAAGGAATTGAGATGCTGGATAGTTATTTAAATATAGCGAAAGCATATCTTTACCTGCCTTGAAATGATTATCATGTAATGATTCTTTCGAAATAGGAATGAATTTACTTTTATTATTTGTAGTTCCCGATGATTTTGCAAACCATTTTATTGTACCGGGCCATAATACATTTTTTTTCTGAATTTTCATTTGAGTAATGAAATTCTGTAATAGCTCGTAGTTAAATAATGGAATATTATTTTTAAAATGAGTGTAATTAGTAATTTTATTAAAATTATATTTTTTACCGATTATTGTATTTTTAGCAAAATCGATATTTTGTCTCAGAATTTTATTTTGATATTGTATGGGGTTTTGAATTACTTTTTCAATTAATTTAATTCTATTTTCTATTTTTATAGAAAGTAACTTATTTAGCATATTACTTTTTTTAATATTGCTAATATATAAATATCAAGATATATTTTATGTACAATGGTGTTATACAAAAAATGCAGACAGAATATACTGATCCTGTAAATTATGATTTCCTTATTGGAGATTCAAAAGTAAACTTAAATGAATTAATTAACAGTAAAATTTCTTTGGTTTGGTCAGGAGAGGTAGTTTGTGTTTGTGGTAAAAAATTAAAAAAATTTTATCGTCAGCATTTTTGTTATCAATGCTATTGGAATGCACCTGAAGCATCTCCAAGTATTTTTAAGCCTGAATTATGTACTGCAGATTTAGGGATTGAAGAAAGAAATTTAGCATGGGAAAAAAAATTTCAATTAGTACCTCATTGTGTATATCTTGCTAATTCCAGCGGTCTAAAAGTAGGTATCACTCGTAATAATAATCAATTAACAAGATGGATGGATCAAGGTGCTGTTCAAGGTTCTTTAATTGCCGTAGTACCAAATAGGAGAATTTCAGGCTTAGTCGAGCTAGAGTTGAAAAAAGTACTTTCTGATAGAACAAATTGGAGAAAAATGTTATCTGGCAGTCCTCAAAAATTAGACTTAATACAGGCAAAAAATCAGTATATAAAGTATATACCCTCTGAATTACAGCAATTTATAATCCCTGAAAATAAAGTTGTTAATATTCAGTATCCTGTTGCTGTTTATCCCGTTAAAGTTAATTCATTGAATTTTTATAAGTGTAATATTATTGAGGGCACTCTCTTAGGTATTAAAGGACAGTATTTGTTATTTGATGATAATAGAGTTTTTAATGTTCGTTCTCATCAAGGGTTTATAGCTAAATTGTCAATTTAATTCTTCATCCAGTTTAAGTTGATATTTGTTACGCAAATAGAAAACACATAGATAGATAAACGGTGTATCAATTAATGCAACAATTATTTTAAATAAAAAGCCATTAATAAATAATTGAAATAATTGACTATAATTAGATGGGAATCCAGTAAATAGCATAAGTAAAAAAAGTATTAAAAACGTATCTATTAGCTGTGAGAATATTGTGGAAAAATTATTACGGAACCATAAATGTTTACCTTGTGTTTTTTGTTTCCAATAATGGAATATTTGTATGTCAATTAATTGACATATAAGATATGTAAATAGAGATGCAGCCATTGCAATACCAAATTGACCAAATACTAATGAAAATATAGAGTCATCTACTGTAGATTTTGCATCAGCAGGTAGAATTTCTGCTATATAAATAATAAATAAAACTATAATACTTGAAATAATACCAGAAATAACTAAATAATTAGCTTTTTTTTGTCCATAAATTTCAGAAATAATATCTGTAATTAAGAAAGTAATTGGATATGCTAGTAGTCCAACCGATTGAGTAAATGTAGTATTTAAAAATTGAATTTTAATTGTAAAGAATTTAAGAAAAATGAGATTTGATGTAATTAAGCAAGAAATAAAGATTCCTGATAAAATTATGTATAGCATTAATCCTCTTTGCATACCCTCTTAATTTAATTCATATTTCACAGGTAAAAGTGCCTGTATTCCTTGCATTTTTATAAATTTATTTTTTAATCCCTCTAAATAAATTTCTTCAATTGGCTCAGTTAATAATTTTTGTTTTGAATCCATACTTTCAAAAATACTTTCTAATCCATTTTTAACTTTTGGAAATTCAACAATTTGAAAATCATCTAATTTTGCTAATTCAGCAGCTGAATTTATAGCATCACTTAGTCCGCCTATTTCATCCACAAGTCCTATCTGGTGTGCTCTTAAACCAGTCCACACTCTTCCCTGTCCAATGTTATCTACATCTTCTTTGCTCATATTTCTAGCATTAGCCACATGTGAAATAAAATCATTATAAGTTTGTGTTACCGACATTTGTAAAAATCTCCTTTCTTCTTCTGATAGGCTTTTATTTAATTCGCCCATATTTGCAAATTTATTTGTTTTTACATTATCAAATTTTAGTTTCATTTTTTCAGTTAGTAATTCTTCTGCTGTAAAAAATAGACCAAATACACCAATAGATCCAGTAATAGTGTTTGGGGATGCAAAAATTTTGTCGGCAGCACATGAGATGTAATATCCCCCAGATGCTGCATAATTCCCCATTGATACTACAATAGGTTTTTCTTTTTTCCATAATCTCATTTGAGATAATAATTCATCTGAAATTAATACAGATCCTCCAGGCGAATTCACTCTTAATACTACTGCATATATAGATTCATTTTTTAGTACTTCTTTAATTGTGTTAGTGTAACCTGAATGTATGTTATTATTGTCTCCATCAATATTTCCTTCGGCATAAATAATTGCTATTTTATTTTTTGACTTATTATTTTCTTCTTTTAATTTTTCTATTGATATAAATTCAAGATTTTCAACATCTTTAATATTTAATTTCTTAGCCAAGAAATTATTAAATTCATCTGGTAGTATTAATTGATCAATAAGGTTGAATTCTATAGGTTTGTTAGGAAGCATAGATAAGGATAAATCATCAGCTATTTCATTAAGTGTTTTAATTGGAATGTTTCTTGATAGAGAAATATCTCTGAGCATATCTTCCCAAACATCACTAAGAAGCATTTTTGTCTGTGCTCGATTTTCTTCACTCATCTCTGTTAGCATAAATGGCTCAATTGCTGCTTTAAATTTCCCATACCGTATTATCTCTGGTTTTATTCCAATTTTAGCCATAGTTTCTGTGAAAAATGGAGTAGTTGAACTTAGCCCAGATAACTCTAATGCTCCGATTGGATACATAAAAATGGAATCAGATACTGATGCTATATAATAAGCTGTTTTATTAAAATAGTTTGAGTAAGAGTAAATAAATTTATTTTTTTGTTTAAAATTATTCAGTGCATTTCTAATTTCTTTAGCTGATGCTTGTCCAGGTGATTGAAATTGTCTCAAGTCTAAAACAATCCCCTCTATATTTTTATTTTCTGCAGCTAATTCTATAGATTTTAGTATTTGATACAAATGTTTACTATTATTTGCTTCAAAGTCTCCAAGAGGGTTGAAATTCTTAAAGGGGTCTGAATTGGGTTTGTCATAAATTGGGTAATCAAATTCTATTTTTAGAATACTCTTAGATTCTATTTTGTTATCATTACTGAATACGGTACTAATTATTCCTATGAAAATGGTTATAATGAGTATTGAGCCAATTAGCATAATTCCAGCAAGTAATGAACCTAATGCAGATGATAATATGTTTTTAAGAAAATCTTTCATAATTTATTATATAAATTTAAACGTATAAATTTAATCATAATTTTTAGATGAATCATATATCTTATATTTCTATTGGAAGCAATCTGGGAGATAGAATCTTTAATTGCAATACAGCCATAAAAATGTTGGCAAATTTCTCTATTATTCAGAAAGTTTCCTCGTTTTATGAAACTGAAGCTTGGGGTTATGACGATCATTGTCAATACATCAATGCTGTTTTGAAATTAAAAACCAAGTTACATTATAAAGAACTCTTAAAATCTCTCCAGTTAATTGAAAATAAAATGGGACGTAATAAAAAAAATAATAATATTTATGAATCCCGCATTATTGATTTAGATATTTTATTTTTTGATAATTTAATTATTGATGAAAAAGACATTGTTATACCTCACCCACAGCTATATTATAGAAATTTTGTTCTAAAGCCGTTCTTTGAAATAGCACCAAATTTCAAATGTCCATTAAAGAAAAAAAATATATATACTCTTTTGAATATAAGTGATGATAAAAATAAGGTTGAAATATATGCACATTAAATAGTTAAAAAGAAAATCAGATATATATGTTAAACTTATGATTATAAGTTTAAATTTGACTATATTAATTTACTTTTTAAAATTATAAATTATGAGAAATCTATTAGTGATATTTTTATTTATTACATCTTTTTTATTTGCTCAGGATAATTATAATACAGTAAGTGTTGGTTTGTCTACTGGTTTAATTTCTGAAATGGGCTCAATTGAAGGCTACAGTGTTCCAGTATTTAATTTAGATGTTTCTAAGCAATTAACACCTGGTGTTTCTTTATTGTCTGATTTTATGTTTGGATTTTCTGATGGTTCAGGATGGCATGTTAATAATGAAAATTTCTGGTATGATGTAAATTTTCATAGTGTGTCAATGCTATTATCTCTTAACCTATTAAATTTAGGTGATATTCCTAGAGATAATAGAAAATTTGCAATCAATCTTAAAGGTGGATTAGGTTTTCTTGGAATAAGTGGTAATAATACAAATGGTGAAATTAATCAATCTATGTTTAGTTCTTCAGCTGTTTCAATACCCACAGGTTTAGAATTAAGATATAAGTTATCCTCTAATCTTCAAGCTTGTGCATCTTTTAATCAAGTATTTCCAATGGGACCCGGTTTAGATGGTATTGCATTAAAGGATGAGAATTCTGGTTGGGATTTTGGTTTTAAAACTATGAATATAGGAGTTTCTTATACTTTTGGAAAAAATGAAAGTAGTATGGCTTGGATTAATCCAATTGATGTTGTCTCAACTAAAGTAGATATTGTTCAGAAGGAGATATCCACATTAAGTATAGATACCGATGGTGATGGAGTTGCCGATAAGTTTGATAAAGATAATAATACACCATTAGGAGTTGCTGTTGATGGTAGTGGTCAACCTTTAGATGTTGATGCTGATGGAATTGCAGACTATAAAGATATTGATCCATTTACATCACCTGGTGTTGCTGTTGATAGTAGTGGAAGAGAACTAGATGATGATCAAGATGGTGTGCCAAATAGTATGGATGAAGAGCCAAATTCACCTATTGGATGTACAGTGAATTTTCAAGGTAGACAAATAGTTGGTAAAGGTGCTTTTTTACCAACTGTATATTTTGATGTAGCTTCTTCTGAAGTGAGTTATTCTAATTACCAGAGGTTAGCTACAGTTGCTAGTGTATTAAAGGCTAATCCTGGATATAAACTTCGTGTTATTGGTTTTGCTGATTCAGTAGGTTCAACTGATTCTAATTATAAATTAGGATTAAAAAGAGCAAATGCAGTAATAGAGTCATTGGTTAATACATTTGGTATTGAGCTTGAAAGAATGATTGCAGACTCTCAAGGTGAGAATAATCTTCTTGCTAATGAAGATCAAAAAATGCAATTTAAAGTTACATCTGATGGGTTGACACAAACAAAAAACTTTAAATCATTAAATAGAAGGGTTCAATTTATTATTGAATAATTTATATTATAAATTAATTATTTAAAAGGGGGGAATTATATTATAGTATTTCCCCTTTTTATTTTGTAACTACAATAGTTATTCATTTGATATGAACCATAAAACTATTCCAGCAACAACAGATACATTCATCGATTTTTTGATTCCGTATTGATTAATTTCAATAAAAGATTTACATAAATCAATACTCTCTTTCGAAAGTCCTTTTATTTCATTTCCAAATACAAGTCCTATTTTTTTATTTGGAGTACTAAACTCATTGAGTGAGATACTATTTTTTGTCTGTTCCACACCTACCAACTCATATCCTGTATTAATTAAGCGATTTAATGCTTTTTCTACTGTTGAAAAATATTGCCACTTAACTGATTCAGTTGCACCCAGGGCAGTTTTATAGATTTGTTTATTAGGTGGTTGAGCACATATGCCACATAGATATATAGAACAATTACCAATTGCATCACAAGTCCTAAATATTGAACCTATATTATGCATACTTCTAATATTATCTAATATCACAACAATTTCTATATTATTTTTATTTAACATATATTGATTTTTATAAATAAAATAATTTTTATCATCTTTATTGATAATAAACAGAAATTTAGTTTATTATTATTTAATTTCTAATTGTTTTGAAGGAAAATAAAAAAAGAAAAGAAACTCCATTAATGAATCAGTACTTTTCCATTAAAAAAAAGTATCCAGATTCTGTACTGTTATTTAGGGTAGGTGATTTTTATGAAATGTTTGGAGATGATGCTGTTGAAGCTTCAAAAATCCTAGGTATTATTCTTACTAACAGAGCAAATGGTAGCTCTAAGATTGAGTTAGCTGGATTCCCATATCATTCTTTGAATACATATCTTCCTAAATTAGTGAAAGCAGGTAAAAGAATTGCAATTTGTGAACAATTAGAAGATCCTAAAAAAACAAAAAAAATAGTAAAGCGAGGAGTCACGGAATTAATTACTCCAGGTTTAGCATTAAATGATGAAGTTTTAGAGGGTAAAAAAAATAATTTTTTAGCATCTGTATTTTTCGGTAATAAAAGTGGAGTTTCATTTCTTGATATTTCTACAGGAGAATACTTAATTGCTGAGGGCCCTATACATTTTGTATCTAAATTAATAAACAGTTTTTCACCTAGTGAAATATTATTTTCAAAAACTGATAAAAATATTATTAAAGATAAATTTTCAGATAGTTTTTATTTTTACCCTCTTGAAGATTGGATTTATAAAAAGGAGTATTGCTTAGAAAAGCTATTAAATCAATTTGAAGTTAAATCTTTGAAAGGTTTAGGAATAGAGCATATGTATGAAGGCATAATTGCTGCAGGAGCTATTTTACACTACTTAAGTTTAAATAAACATGATAAATTAAATCATATTACTTCAATAAAACGACTTGATGAACAAGATTATGTTTGGATGGATAGATTCACAATAAGGAATTTAGAGCTTATATATCCATCAAATGAAGGTGGAGTAAGTTTATTAAATGTGATAGATCAGACTTGTACATCTATGGGTTCAAGAATGATTAGGAATTGGATTTTATTTCCATTAAAAAATATTGTTAGAATTAAAGAGCGAGTTAATATTGTTGATTTTTTTATAAAAAATGAAGATGTTTTACGAGAGGCTAAAATTATATTAAATGATATTGGAGATATTGATAGAATGATTGCAAAAATTTCTACCGTTCGAATTACCCCTAGAGAATTAAATAAATTTAAACAATCATTAATTTTATCTAATAATTTAAAAAATACTTTAATTAGTAAAACAAAATCAAGTGTAATTCGAGAATTATTTGAAAACTATGATAGCTTACAAAGCTTAATTGATTCGTTAGAAAAAACTTTAAGAAAAGATGCACCAGTTCAGCTTTATAAAGGTCAAACAATTAATGATGGTGTAAATCAAGAATTGTATTCATATCGACAACTTGCTATTTCATCTGAAAAAATATTGGAAGATATAAGACAAAGAGAAATAAAAAGGACTAGTATACCTTCATTGAAAATTTCATATAATAATGTCTTTGGTTATTATTTAGAAGTTCGTAATACTCATAAACATAAGGTTCCTGCCGATTGGATTAGAAAGCAAACTTTAGTAAGTGCTGAAAGATATATTACTGAGGAATTGAAAGAATTAGAAGTGAAAATAATTAATGCAAAAGAACATATTCATCTATTAGAAGCAAAAATATATCATAATCTTGTTTCTTCTATATTACCCTCTATCACTAAAATTCAAAGTAAATCTGAATTAATTGCAAAATTAGATTGTTTAACTTCGTTTGCTTCTACTGCACTTAATTATAATTATACTAAACCCATAGTAAAACAAGATTATAAAATAGATATTAAACAAGGTAGACACCCAGTGATTGAGTCACAATTAGAAAATAAAAATGATTATATACCAAATGATATTTATTTAGACGATACAAGTCAACAATTAATTATGATTACTGGTCCAAACATGTCAGGTAAATCTGCTATACTTCGTCAAACTGCAATTATCGTTTTAATGTCTCAAATTGGTTCTTTTATCCCTGCTTATAGTGCAAAAATAGGATTAGTAGATAAAATCTTTACAAGAGTTGGTGCTTCTGATAATATTTCAAAAGGAGAATCTACTTTTATGGTAGAGATGAATGAAACAGCAAGTATTTTAAATAACTTATCTTCTAGGAGTTTAGTGTTATTAGATGAAATAGGACGAGGTACAAGTACTTTTGATGGTATTTCTATAGCCTGGTCTATTGCAGAGTATTTACATGAAGTATTAGAAAAACCAAAAACTTTATTTGCTACTCATTATCATGAACTTAATAAGATGTCGGACCAATTTAAAAGAATAAGGAATTACAATGTATCTGTAAAGGAAATAAATAATGAAATAGTTTTTCTTCGTAAATTAGAAAAAGGAGGTGTTGAGCATAGTTTTGGTATTCATGTTGCTCGAATGGCAGGAATGCCTAAACCTTTATTAAAAAGAGCAAAAGAGATATTGCTTAACCTTGAGTCTTCAAGAAATTCTGTTAAGATTAATAATTCAAAAGATCACTATCAGTTAAGTTTTATTCAGCTTGAAGATCCGATATTAGATGAAATCAAAAAAGAATTAATGGGTATTGATATTGATAATCTTACTCCACTAGAGGCATTAATGAAACTTAATCAAATAAAAAGAAAAATAGGAATACAAGAATCTAAGTAATTTAATTTTTGTCTTGATGGAAAAGTTTATATATTTGCCATCTTAAGCGAGTGTAGCTCAGGGGTAGAGCATCACCTTGCCAAGGTGAGGGTCGAGGGTTCAAATCCCTTCACTCGCTCATTTTTCTTGCCCAGGTGGTGGAATTGGTAGACACGCGGGACTTAAAATCCCGTGGGCAGTAATGTCCGTGCGGGTTCAAGTCCCGCCCTGGGTACGAAA